>JBJKRG010000356.1:0-11654 GCA_046704805.1 Gemmatimonadaceae bacterium | reverse complement strand
GTGCCGCATCCAGCGCAGCCCGGCCGGGAGCACGGAAGTCGGCGCCGGCGCGGCGGGCGCGGCCCCGCCCTGGCTGCCCGGGCTCGCGCACGCCGTCGCGAGCAGCAGCGACGCGAGCGTCCACCATATCATCCGTCCACGGGGGCCCAGGCGGCCCCGGCCGCTTGCACGTATGCCTGCAGTCATATCGCCCCCGATCGGGGTGCCGAGCCGCCCGGGCTCAGGTCTCGACCACCAGCGCCAGCGCGAACCCGTCGTATCCCTTCGCGCCGACCGTCTGGATGGTCGTCATGCTGACCCGCGGCTCGGCGGCCGCCATCTCGTTGAATCGCCGCACGCCCTGCACCGACGCGTCGTCGCTGTCGGCCTCGATCACCGCGCCACGCCGCACCACGTTGTCCACCACGATCAGCGTGCCCGGGTGCGACAGCTCGATGGCGCGTGCGAAGTATTCGGGGATGCCCGGCTTGTCGGCATCGATGAAGATCAGATCGAACGGCGGGCTGTGCGCACCGACGAGCTTCCGGAGCGTGTCGCCCGCCGGCCCCACACGCACCTGAACCACCTGCTCCAACCCCGCGCGCGCGATGCTGCCGCGTGCGACCTCGGCGTGCTTCGGATTCAGCTCCAGGGTCACCAGGCCGCCGTCGCCCGGCAGGGCCCGGCCGAGCCAGATGGTGCTGTAGCCGCCGAGCGTGCCGATCTCGAGGATCCGCCGGGCGCCCACGGCCCGGGCCAGCAGGTGGAGCAGCTTCCCCTGCGGCGCGCTCACCTGGATGTCCGGGAGCCCGGCCGCGACGCTCGCGGTGAGCGCCCCCGTGAGTGCCGGGTCCGACCCCACCTGCTGCTCCGTGATGTAGCGATCGACGGCTTCCCACGTCTCGTTCATGGCTTACTTCACCACGTCGGTCGCGGTGACCGTCCAGTCGTCGGCGCCGTGTCCGTCCTTCAGCCAGCGGTCCATCACCTCGGCCGCGGGCGGAATCACGGTGAGCGGCACGCCGGCCTTCCCGGCCGCCTCCATCATCAGCCGCGTGTCCTTCCGCGCCATGCCGAGGTTCCACGACGCATGGGTGAAATCCGCTTCGAGCAGCCGGCGCAGCCTCGCCGGCACCTGGGCGCCGGGATTGAACGAGTCGAACAACGCCGCGGCCTCGGCGGCCGGGATGTCCAGGGACTTGGCCAGCGCCAGCATGTCGGTCAGGCCCGCCATCATCGCGACGAGGAACAGATTGCCGAGCAGCTTCATGCCCGCCGCCCGCTCGGCGATCGGACCGAAGTACAGCAGGGTCCCCGTCATCTTCGCGAGTTCCGGCTTCAGCCGCTCGTACAGCGCCCGGTCCCCGGACGTGAGCATGGTGCCGGTGGCCGCGAGCGCGTTGGCCGGACCCATGAACACCGGCGCGTGCTGGAACGGGAAGCCCCGCTCCTTCCACTCCTTCACACGGGCCGCCGCGCCGGCCGGGGAGGTGGTCGTGTGATCGACGATCACCATGCCTTCGGTGAATCCCGCGTGCGCGAGCTCCAGCACGTCGTGCACCGCGGTGTCGTCCGACACGCACACATGAACGCGGGCCGCCCCCCGCACGGCGTCGGCCGGATCGGCGAACGCCTTGGCGCCGTGCGCCTCCAACGCCCGGGCCTTCTCGGCCGTTCGATTCCACACGTGAACCGTCTCACCGCGCTTGAGCAGCGCGCGCACGAACCCTGAGCCGAGCAGCCCCGTTCCCAACCAGGCAATCATCTTCCGGACCTCCCCCGTGGATTTCCTTCGCAATCTGATCGAACCGGGGGGAAATCGGGAGCGGGTGGGCTCAGCCCATCGCGATCACGCGGCGGCGCCACCCCCGGCCGCGGCCTCGCGCTGCGCCTGCCGCCGCTTCTCGGCGCGGTAGATCGCCACCCCGATCAGGTTCGCGCCCACCACCACCACGATGATCTTTGCGGCAAAGCTCACCCAGCTCGTGACGCTGATGATCGGGAACACGGCGAGCACGATGTACAGGAGCGTGACGACGAAGCCGGACAGCGCGGCCAACCGGAGCCAGAGCGGGGCACGATCGAACTTCCGCATGCCCACGATCGGGAGCGCGAACATCACCAGGTAGCAGACGGCGTAGAGTATCCCCGCCGCGTTGTCGAGGAGCTGGAACGCTTCCTGGAGCCCCACGCCGATCAGGCTCAGGACCGCGAACACGAGCGTCACCGCACCCAGGAAGAGGATGGAATTGAGCGGGGTGCGGAAGCGCGGGTGGAGCCGCGTGAACCAGGCGGGCAGGAGTCCGTCCCATCCGGTCACCATCGGCAGCCGCGACGTGTTGGCGAACAGCAGGTTCACGTTCCCGACGTGGCGCATGAGCAGGAGCAGCGTAAGCACCGGCACGATGTACACGGCGAACCCGAACGACTGGAACCCGTAGGTGAGTGCCTGCGGGATCGGGGCGATCAGGTCGATCTTGGCGGAGGGGACGACGGCGAGGACCGCACTCGTCCCGAGGATGAACATCAGGGCGATGACCGGCGTGGCAATCACCACGGAGCGGCCGATGGCCTTGGCCGGATTCCGCGTCTCGCCGGCGAGGATCGCGACGTATTCGAATCCGGTGAGCGCCCCCAGCGCCATCTTGCTGAAGACGTTGATCGTGAAGAGGCTCGGCTTCGGGACCGCCGGCGTGAAGGGATGGTGGTCGACCACGTGGCCGTGCGCGAACGCGAAGATCGGCATCGCCAGCAGCGCCCCGAAGGTGAGGAGGTGCGCGAGCCCGCCCGCGTCGTGCACCCACTTGCCGATGCGCAGCCCGAACAGCGACACGAGCAGCACCATCCCCACCATGAGGCCGGTCACGGTGCCCTCGTAGAACTTGGAGCTGGCGATGCGGTGCTGCGCCGGACCAAACAGGTAGCTGGCCGTGTCGGCAATGCTGACGCCGTACGACGAGAGCAGGATGAGGGCGAACATCCAGAGGTTCCAGGCGACGAGGAATCCCAGTCCGTCGTTGAACCCGATCTTCGTCCACTGGTAGAGTCCGCCTTCCAGCGGCATCAACCTGTTGAGGTAGATGACCACCGCGGCCTGCGGCAGGTAGAACGTGGCCATCGCCAGCAGCCAGTAGACGATCTGCGCATGGCCGTCCTTGGCGGCCACCCCGACCCACTGCGCGCCCACGATGAACATCACCTGCGTGAGCACGAGGTCGAACAGCCCGAGCTCGCGCTTCAGCTCGGCGCTGTGCGACTCGACGGCGAGGGCCTGGGCGGTTTCGGAGGACGCGGCGGGGGAACTCACCGGCCTACGGTACCATGCGACGAGGCCCGGCGGAATCCCCGCCGGGCCTCGTCGTGTGCGTCAGGCGGCGCGCGGCCGCAGGGTCAGCACCCCGGGGGCGTCAACGCCGGATGCGGCGCCGCGATGGCCGAGAGTCCGGCCTTGGTCAGCTGCGCGTTGAGCGCCGACAGATCCTTCGTCGTGAGCGACTGCCAGCGGGTGACCGCGGTCCCGAGGTCGTGGCAGCTGGCCGCGTAGCCCGCTTCCATCGCCGGCGTGGGGGCCATGTCCGCGTTGTCCTGGGACTCGAGCTCGCGAACCATCGTGCCGTTCAGCATCCGGAAGTTCGGCGGACCAGGCGGGCCGAACCGCCGGAATCGGAATCGGCGTCCGGCCGCACCACGCGTCGCGCCGCTCACCGAATCCACCTGTGCGGCGAACGCCTTTGTCGCCGAGGCCACGGACGCCGGCGGATTGGCCGCCAGGATCTTCTCGACGGCGGCGTGCACTGTCTCCGCCTGCTGATACCCGTCCCACGCCTCGGTGATCGCGTCGTAGATCTTCGTCTGCAGCCCGTACTGCGCGCGCACCGCGGCATCGGACGCCGGCGAGCGGGGATCGTTCCGCACGAACAGCGGCTGCGAGTACTGCTTCCCGTTCACCGTGAGCCGCAGGGTGTACTCGCCCGGCGGTACCAGGGGGCCCTCGGGCGAGGCCGGCGTCAGCCCCGGATTGGCGTTGATCTCGAACGAGTGCGTGAACGACGGCGGGTCGTCACGACGCAGGTTCCAGTTGATGCGGTTGAGACCGACGTCGGTCGGCATCGGCCGCGGCGTGGCCAGCCAGAAGTTCGGCTCCGGCGGATGCGAGGCCTCCGGGACCGGCGTGATCGGCGCGCTCGACATGTGCCGGAGCACGTGCCCCTGTGCGTCGAGCACTTCGAGCGTGATGTCGCCCGACGGCCTGGCGCCGAGCGAGTAGTAGATGAGGACGCCCGGGGGAGCGTTCAGGGAGTGCGGCACCTCGGGCGGGAAGGGCGTGTCCTGGTTCACGTTCCGGCGAATCCGAATGGCCTCGGCCGGCTTGAACAGATGCGCCGGCGCGTCGGCCACCGCGGCGGTCATCTGGCGCAGCGGCGAGATGTCGTCGAGGATCCAGATGCCGCGCCCGTACGTGCCGACCACGAGGTCGTTGCCCTTGATCACCGCGTCGCGGTACGACGTGATGGGCAGGTTGAGGCGCAGGGACTGCCACTGGTCCCCGTCGTCGAACGAGACGTACATGCTGCTCTCGGTACCGGCGAACAGGAGGCCTGCCTGCTTCGTATCGGCGCGGATCACGCGCGCGAAGCTGCCGTTCGTCTGGCCGGTGGGCAGCCCGTTGACGATCTTCGTCCACGTCTTCCCATAGTCCCGCGTGCGATAGAAGTACGGCGCAAAGTTGCCGACCGTATGGTAGTCGACGGCCACGTACGCCTCCCCCGGGTTCTGGTGTGACGCGTCGATGGCGTCGAGGTCGGCGTGATCGCGATCGGGCAGGTCCGGGATGCTCACGTCCTCCCAGCTGGCCCCGTCGTTCCGCGTCAGCTTGATGAGCCCGTTGTTCGTGGACACCCAGATCAGGCCGCGCGCCACGGTGGACGGGGAGATGGCCTCGATGAGGCCACCGAACGCCCCGCGTCCACCCCGGCCGCCGCGGCCGCGACCGAACGCCTGCGACTCCGGCGGCGGCTTCACGCCCTTGGGATAGCCGAGGTCGGGGCTGATCCGACGCCAGTGCACGCCGCCGTCGGTGGTGGCCATGACGTACTGGAAGCCCGCCAGCAGCTCATGCTGGTTCCACGGCGCCCAGATGAGCGGGTTCGTGGAGGTCTGCCGCAGGTGGAGCGACGGGTCCTGACTGGGGCTGACGTTGATCACCTGCTCGGTCGGATACGTGATCTTGAGGATCCCCGAGCCGCTGGCGTACACGACGTGCGGATTGAGCGGATCGGCGACGATGGTGCCCCACTCCCAGCCGCCCACCGGATCCCAGTCGAGCGGCGTGATCTCGCCGAAGTTGCCGCGGCTGCGCACGCGGATGGCGCCGGCGTCCTGCTGCGGCGCGTAGACCCAGAACGGGAACGAATTGTCCACGGAGATGTGGTAGACCTGCTCGGTGGACTGGTTGTACCAGGTGCTCCACGTCTTGCCGCCGTCGAGGGTCACCGTGCCGCCCTGGTCCATGCCCAGCAGCATCCGCTGGCCGTTGGTGGGGTCGATCCACAGCTGCTGCGGATCGTCACCGCCCGGCGCGCCCTTGAAGCCGGTAAAGGTGTTGCCGCCGTCGTGCGAAACGTAGCTGGACGTGTTGATGGTGTAGACGATGTCGGGGTTCTCGGAATTCACGTACACGCCGCAGTTGTATCCGCCCTGTCCGTTGCGAATCCGGGTGTCCGTGGGATCCATCTGCCGCCACGTGGCCCCGCCGTCGTCCGAGCGATAGAGCCCGAAGTTGCCGATGATGAACATCCGCCGGGCGTCGGTGTGGTTGGCGATGGCGACCGAGGTGCGGCCGCTCAGATCCGGCAGCCCGTGCCCCGAAATCTCCTGCCAGGTCACGCCGTCATCGGTCGACCTGAACAGGTGCGTGCCGTTCGGGCCGCCGAAGGCGCCGCGCGCCGCAGAGCCGGGCGGCACGTAGTGCTCGTCGGTGGTGGCCAGGATGACGTTCGGCTTGTCGTACGCGTAGGCGAGCTTCACGGCGCCCACCTCGTCGTTCACGAACAGGGTGCGCGTCCAGGTCCTGCCGCCGTCGGTCGACCGGAACACGCCGCGCCGGCCGCTCTTCTCGTGCACGTTTCCCTGCGCGGCCACCAGCACGACGTCGGGGTTCGACGGATCGACGATGATCGACGGGATCTGCTTGGTGGAGTCGAGGCCGATGTGCTGCCAGGTCTTTCCGGCGTCCGTCGACTTGTACATGCCGTTCCCTTCGTCGATGGCGCCGCCCGTGATGATGTCCCCCGTGCCCGCGTAGATGATGTTGGTATCCGATGGGGCCACCTCGATGGCGCCGACCGAGGCCACGCCGGGCACCTGGTCGAAGATCTCGTTCCAGGTGACGCCGGCGTTGGAGGTTTTCCACACGCCGCCTTCCGGAGAACCGAAATAGAAGACGCCGGGCTCGCCGATCGCCCCCGTCACGGCCGCCACTCGGCCGGCGCGCAGCGGCCCGATGTTCCGCCACACGAGCCCGGCCAGCATGTCGGGCTTCACCGGCGGAGGCGCCGCCGGACGGGCGCCGAGGGTGGACAGGGCGAGGGCGGCGAGCCCGATGCTCGCGCCCCAACGGTTCGTAAATACGCGGTTGAGCATGGTCGACTGGCTCCGTGGCCGGTTTGCTGGTGTTTCAAGCATATTCACCGGTACCCGTTCGATACAGGCCGGCTGCAACCGGCTGCGTTGAATTCTCACAAAGACGCCCCGCGTTCGATACGGCGCCGGCGTTCAGGTCCGCAGTAGAAGACCGCGCAGCGCCGTCCACGTTGCTCCCTGCCTCCGGTTCGGCGCACATTGTCGTACCCGTCGACCTGCATCGCCCGAGGCGGTGCCGCCGGGTGACGGGGACCCTTCAGGGAGGTGCGGATGGTCAGAGCGTGGCTCGCGGTCCCGATGCTCGCCGTCGTGGCGGCAACCGGGCGCACCCAGCGCCCGCACGCCGCGCCACCCGCAGTCGTCTGGGCGACCGATTCGACCGCGCCCTGCGTGGGCCTCACGGTGACGTTCGATGCCGACTCGGCGCACGTGCAGGCCCTGGTGGGGTCGCGCTGGGCCGTGCCGCCGGCCCACGAAGGGAACACGACCGTCTCCCTCTTCGCCACCCGCTGCCCCCGGAGCACCGTGGGCGGCCGCCGGGTGCGCGACGCCACGATCGCCGCGGTGATCGTCGGTGTGCTGGCGCCCGGCGGCTCCGCGAACGCGGCGTCGGTGCACACGGCCGCGGTTCCCATCGTGTACGGCGCCGCCGGAGCACCGGCCACGGAGCTGTTCCGCTCGTTCGGGTTCACCGTGCGCGACGCCGCGGTTTCCGTCCGCATCGATTCGAGCGGCAGCACCCCGCGCGTCTCGTTCACCGTGGCGACCGGCGCGGGGCGCATCGAGGCGTCCGCACCGGTCGTGGACACAGCGCGCACCACCGTCCGGAATAGCCGCCTGGTCGGAACGGGCATCGGCATGTCGTCGGAGTTCACCGGTCCCGAGTGGTCGCGTCACGGCCGCGTCACGGTGACCGTTCAGGCCACCGGGACGACGATCTTTTCGGAGCTCCACGCTTCGCCGTTTCCGACCGGTGGGTTCTACGACGCGGGATTCGGCTGGCGGTTCAGGTTCCGGAGGCAGTAGCCGGCGCACGGGCCGCCGGGAGACGCTCGCGGCGGCGATCGGCATGGTGACGCGACGGCATATTTGCCGCGGCGGTGCAACGAGGTGCCCGCGGCATCCGTGATGGGGCGCACACCTCGCGGCCGTCGCGCGTTCGGAACATCCGGCTCGGGCAAATCGCGGTAGTGCGACTACAGCCTTGCCCGTAGTTTTCTTGGCAATGAGCGCAACGACGACCGGTAAGGAGAAGCTGCAGGTGGTGCTCGCCGGGCCCGAGCACGTGGCTGCGCTCGCGGAGTTCTACCGCGAAACCTGGTCGCCGGAGGCGACGGCCGAGGGGGTGGCGGCAGCGCGGTCGAGGACGGCCGCACAGAATCCGGTGGAGCCGGGCATCCCGTATCCGACCTGGGTGGCCCTGTTGGGCTCGCGAATCGTCGGCCATTGCGGATCCCTGCCCTTCGTCCTCTGGAACGGGCACGAGAGCCGTCCCGCCTACGTCTCGAAGGGGCTCTCGGTGCTGCCGGAGTTTCGCAAAGGCCCCATCGGGTACTCGGTCCTCAATGCACTGGCGCGCGGTCTCGATCGGTCGGGCGCGTTCGTGGTGGACCTGCCGGCGCGACGCCTGTTCGTCGCGTTGGGATACGTCGACTACGGCCCGCTGCCCAACTTCGTCCTCCCGCTCCGCATGGGGCGGTTCCTGCAACGGCTGGACGTGGCAGGGTTGGGAAGCATCGCCGCGTCACCGCTTCGGCGGATGGCCGTGCGCACGATCCAGCGGACCGGGGCCGCACGGCCGATCGGCTGGATCACCGGCGGCGTGCTCCGCGGAATCGGGGCCCTGGGCTCGATCGGGTCCGGCCGCTTCGAGGCAAGGATCGTCGACGTGCGTCCGACGGAGGCCGAGCTCGACGCGCTCTGGGCTCGCGTGCGTGCCGGGCTCGCCGCGACACCGGACAAATCCGGTCGCCTGCTCCTGCAGCGGTACGGCCCGGGTGGGCCGATGCGCGACCGTCTCGCCTACGCCCACACGCTGGTGAGCGACGGGGCCGGCCCGATCGGGTGGGCAGCGGTTCGGCGCCCGAGCGGAACCGGCGATCCCCGGCTCAACGGCATCGCGGTCGCCGTCCTCAGCGACATCGTGTTTCCCGCCGACCAGGCGAAAGCGGGACTCGCCACCATCGCGGCGGCGGAGCGCCTGGCCCGCCGCATGGGTGCGGACGCCGTGCTCGCGACGCCCAGCCACGGCGTGTTCGCTCCGCTGTTGCGGCGGAGGGCCTGGGTCCGTCTGCCGGGCAACGTGCACTTCTTCATGCGGGACCCGGGCGGCGAGTGGCCGTCGGAGTTGTCGCGATGGTGGCTGCATCGCGGCGACGGCCATTCGGACGACGTCTTCTAGACCGCCCGGGCGGTCACACCATGCAACCGGAGTTTTCGGACGGAGACCATGACGCCTGACACGGATGCGAAGCTGCAGGATCTGTTTCGAGCGGTGTTCAAGATCGAACCGGACGTCGACGTGACGCGGGTCGAGCAGGACAATTGCCCGGGGTGGGACTCTCTCGCGCACGTCATGCTCATGGGCGCGCTGGAGAGCGAGTTCGGGATCGTGGTCGATGTCGCCGAGACCATCGATCTCACGTCGTACGAAGCCGTCGCGGCGTACGTCGAGGAGAAGACGCGATGAGCGCCGCGCGATCGCCGCGCGGCGGCCGCAGGTCGTGGCGGGCCGGGAGGCTCGCCGTCGGAGGGGCACGATGAATTTCCTGGAAGCGCATCGGCTGGTCGCCGATTTCCGCGGCGGCGAGTCGCTGCCGTTCCTGTTCGCCATATCGGGCACGGCTGATCCGTTCGTGCTGTATCTCAAGGCTGTGGCGGCCATGCGAGGCCGGGCTGCCGACGTGCGGCTCCTGCCGTTCAACACGCTCGGCCAGACCCTGGCCGGGCCGCCGCGGCCCGCGGAACGGGAAGTCTTTCTCCTCTTTCCGTGGGATCTGGTGCCCGAAGCGGATTGGCGTTCCGGCGTACTCGCCGACGCACCCGACGAGGGCACCATCCGGGAACGCGCGGCGGCGACGCTCGCCTCGCTGGCGAAGCGGCCGAATGCCCGCCTGCTCTACGTGCCGGCGCCGATGCTGCCGCTCTGGACACAGTCCCGGCGGAACGAGGCACTCGGCCTCTGGCTGACGAGCGAGGCACACGCGAGCGGCGCTCACATTCTCGAGGCGTCGGCATTCTCCGTCGGCACCTACCTGGCGAGCGGATGTCCCGTCGGTGGCGCCGGGTTGGGGACGGTTGCCGAAGCCGTCGTCGCGCCGCTGCTGGAGTCCAGGGCCGAGCCGGCCAAGGTGCTCATCACGGACCTCGACAATACGCTGTGGGCCGGCATCGTCGGCGACGACGGGGTCGAGGGGCTGCACTTCGGTCCCGAAGGCACCGGGTACGTCCACTTCGTGTACCAGACGTACCTCGCCCGGCTGCGCCGTGAGGGCGTGCTGCTCGCCGCGGTGAGCAAGAACGACGAGGCGGTGGCCCTCGCGCCGATCAAGGCCGGCCGGATGGTGCTGAAGGAAGAGGACTTCGTCGCCGTCCTCGCCTCATGGAACGCAAAGTCCGCCCAGATTCGTCAGCTCGCCGGCGTGCTCAACCTCGGCCTCGATGCGATGACGGTCGTGGACGACAACGAGGTGGAGCTCGCCGAGATCCGGCTCGAGCTGCCCCAGGTGCAGACGCTCCGCTTCCCGAGCCAGGCGGCCGAGCTTCCGGCCCTGCTGTCGGCGCTCGGCGCACGGTTCGGCCGCGCCCAGATCACCGCCGAAGACCGGCAGCGCACCGAGATGTACCGGCGCCGGCTCGAGGGCATGGTGCCCAGCGATGTCGAAGGGGCGGACCTGACCCAGTTCCTCCGCGACCTCAAGATGCGGCTGCTCCTGCACGACCGGTCGCGCGGCGATCGGACACGGGCAGTGCAACTGATCAACAAGACGAATCAGTTCAACCTCAATGGGCGGCGGATCTCCGACGCCGAGGTGGGTGCGGTGCTCGACGCCGGCGGCCGGCTGTACTCCGCCACGCTGGAGGATCGCACCGGAAGCCACGGCGAGATCCTCGCGTGTCTCGTCGATCCGACGGGCGTCGTGACGTCGTTCGTCATGTCGTGCCGGGTATTCCAGCGGCGTGTGGAGCATGCGTTCGTGGCGTGGCTGGGCGGCCAGTCCCCCGTTCCGGTCGCGTTCGCGTTCGAGCCCACCGCCCGGAACGAGCCGCTGCGCACGTTCCTCAGCGACGCCGTTGGTTCCCTCGACGGCGCGGCCGACATTCCGTTCGATGCCGGCGCGCTGTCCGGCCGCTACTCCGACGATCTGGCGCTGTTCGACCTGCAACGTCCCGCCGAGGACTGACCTCGTGGCCCCGACGCGCATCGAGTTCCCCGAGGGCCGCACGTTCGCGTTCACGATCATCGACGACACGGAGGACGCGAGCGTCGAGAATCTCACGCCGGTGTACGACCTCTTCGAGTCCTGCGGCATGCGCACGACGAAGACCGTGTGGCCGTTTCGCTGGACAGGCGGATGGAGTGCGTTCCGGCTGGGCTCGACGCTCGACGACGACGAGTACCGCGCGTTCGTGCAGGACCTCGCCCGCCGCGGCTTCGAGATCGCGAGCCACGGGGCGACGATGGAGTCCAGCGAACGCGAGCGCACGCTGGCCGGCCTCGAGCGCCACCGCGAGGTGTTCGGCGCCTATCCGCGGATCCATGCGAACCACGGACAGAACCGCGAGAACATGTACTGGGGCACGCAGCGGATCGACAGTCCGCTGTTGCGTCGGGCGTTCAAGTGGTGGCACCGGCTCCCGGTGGACCACTTCCAGGGCCACGTGCCCGACTCGCCGTACTGGTGGGGGGATGCGTGCCGCGAACACCATGACTACGTGCGGAATCTGACCTTCAACGACCTCAACGTCCTGCGGCACAATCCCTCCATGCCGTACCACGATCCGTCGCGGCCGTACGTGCGCTGGTGGTTCTC
>JBJKRG010000355.1:0-4336 GCA_046704805.1 Gemmatimonadaceae bacterium | reverse complement strand
TCAACGATCAGACGATCCCCAAGCTGAAGGTGGAGATCGTGGCCGGCGCCGCCAACAACCAGCTCCTCGAGGAGCGGCACGGCGTCGCCCTGGAGAAGAAGGGCATCCTCTACGCCCCCGACTACGTGGCCAACGCCGGCGGCGTGATCAACGTGTACAGCGAGCTGGCCGGGTGGACCTCGGAGCGCGCCTTCCGCAAGGCCGACGAGATCTACGACACCGTGCTGCGCGTGTTCGCGATCGCGAAGGAGAAGAAGCTGCCCACCTACGAGGCGGCCGACCACCTGGCCGAGCTGCGCATCAGGACCGTGGGGTCGCTGGTGCGCACCTGGCCCCAGTGGCCGAACAAGTAGCGCCGATGTCCGACGCCCCGGCCATCGCCATCGCGTCCGACCACGCCGGTTTCGCGCTGAAGGAGCGGCTCGAAGCCGCGCTGCGCGCCATGGGCTACGCGGTGGAGGACCTGGGCACGGACTCGCCGGCGTCGACGGACTACGCCGACTACGCGCACCCGCTGGCGGCGCGCGTGGCGCGGGGCGAGGTTGGGCGGGGCGTGCTGCTCTGCGGCACGGGCCTCGGCATGTCGTACGTGGCGAACCGGTACCCGGGGGTGCGGGCGGCGGTGTCGTGGACGCCGGAGATCGCGCGGCTGGCGCGCCGGCACAACGACGCCAACGTGCTGGTGCTCCCGGCCCGCTTCGTCGAGGACGACGAGGCCGTGGAGATTCTGAAGGTCTGGCTGGACACGCCGTTCGACGGGGGCCGCCACCAGCGGCGCGTCGTGAAGATCGAGCGGCAACCTCTTGCAGGTGACGGGACACCATGAACCACTGGGTCGACTGGGACCGCTGTCCGCCGGGAGGCGCGCTCCGCGCCGCCGATCCCGAGATCGCCGGTCTCATCATGCAGGAAGTGGCGCGGCAGAACGACGGCATCGAGCTGATCGCCAGCGAGAACTTCGTCTCGCCGGCCGTGCTCGAGGCGCTGGGCTCGCCGCTCACCAACAAGTACGCCGAGGGCCTGCCCGGCAAGCGCTACTACGGCGGCTGCGAGATCGTGGACCAGGTGGAGCAGCTCGCCATCGACCGCGCCAAGCGGCTGTTCGGCGCCGACCACGCCAACGTGCAGCCGCACGCCGGCGCCCAGGCGAACATGGCCGTGTTCAGCGCCGTGCTGAAGCCGGGCGACACCTTCCTCGGCATGACCCTCTCCAACGGCGGCCACCTCACGCACGGCTCGCCGGTGAACTTCTCCGGCCTCATCTACCACGCCGTCTCGTACGGCGTCACCGACGAGGGGCTCATCGACTACGACGACGTGCGGGCGCAGGCGCGCGAGCACCGGCCGAAGATGATCATCGCCGGCTACAGCGCCTACTCGCGGGTCGTCGACTTCGCCGCCTTCGCCGACATCGCGCGCGAGGTGGGCGCCGTGTTGATGGTGGACATGGCGCACTTCGCCGGCCTCGTCGCCGCCGGCGTGTATCCGTCGCCCGTGCCCCACGCCGACTTCGTGACCAGCACCACGCACAAGACGCTGCGCGGGCCGCGCGGCGGCCTCATCCTCTGCCGGGCGGAGCACGCCAAGGCGATCGACAAGGCGGTGTTCCCGGGCACGCAGGGCGGGCCGCTCGAGCACGTCATCGCCGCCAAGGCCGTCGCCTTCCGCGAGGCCCTGGAGCCGTCGTTCCGCGACTACTGCGCGCAGATCGTGCGCAACGCGAAGGCCCTGGCCGCCGACCTCGTCGGCCGCGGCTTCCACGTCGTCTCCGGCGGCACCGACAACCACCTCATCCTCGTCGACCTGCGCAACCGCGGCGACGCGCTCACCGGCAAGGTGGCCGAGACGGCGCTCAACGCCGCCGGCATCACCGTGAACAAGAACACGGTGCCGCGCGAGACCCGCTCCCCCTTCGTGACCAGCGGCATCCGGCTGGGCACCTCCGCGGTGACCACGCGCGGCATGAAGGAGGCCGAGATGGCGCGCATCGCCGAGCTGATCGAGCGCGTGCTCGGCGCGCCCGAAGACGGGGCCGTGCTCGACGCGGTGCGCGCCGAGGTGCACGAGCTGGCGGGCGCCTTCCCGCTGTATCCCACGCCCGAGGTTCCCGTCACCGCATGAGCGCCCCCGCCCGCGCGGAACGCGGCGCGCTGCCCAGGCGCCTTGGCCTGTGGAGCGCCGTCGCGGTCCTCGTCGGGTCCACCATCGGGTCGGGCATCTTCCGGTCGCCGGCCGGCATCGCCGACCGGCTCCCCGGCCCGCTCCCGCTCGCCGTCGTCTGGGTGGCGGGCGGGCTGTTCGCGCTCTGCGGCGCCCTCACCCTCTCCGAGGTCGGTTCCGCCTTCCCGGAGACCGGCGGCGTCTATGTCTTCATCCGCGAGGCCTTCGGGCGGCTGCCGGCCTTCCTGCTCGGCTGGTCGGAGCTGACCGTCATCCGCGCCGCGTCGCTGGGCGCCATCGCCATCACCTTCGCCGAGTACGCCATGCGGGCCGCCGGCTTCAATCCCGCGGTCGCCCCCTACGACGGCTACGCCCACTACCTGGCGGCGGCCGGCATCGGCTTCCTCGGCCTCGTCAACATCCTCGGCGTCACCTGGAGCTCGCTCCTCCTCAACCTCACCACGCTCGCCAAGTACGGCGCGCTGGTGTTCATCGTGCTGTTCGCGCTGGCGATCGCCCTGCCGCACACCGGCGGCTACTACACGCCGGTGGCGCCCCCGGGCAGCTTCACCGTCTCGGCGTTCGGCCTCGCCCTCGTGAGCACGCTCTGGGCCTACGACGGGTGGGCCGACCTCTGCTTCGTGGCCGGCGAGGTGCGCGATCCGCAGCGCAACATCCCGCGGGCGCTGATCACCGGCACGCTCGGCGTGATCGCCATCTACCTGCTGGCCAACATCGCCTACCTGGCGGTGATGCCCGTGAGTCAGATGCGCACCTCGCCCCTCGTCGCCGCCGACGTGGCGCAGCGGCTGCTCGGCGAGCCGGGCGTGGCGTTCGTCGGCATCACGGTCATGGTGAGCACCTTCGGCACGCTCACCGGCTCGCTGCTCACGGCGCCGCGTGTCTTCTTCGCGATGGCCGACGACGGGCTGTTCTTCCGGTTCGTGGCCCGCGTGCACCCGAAGTTCGAGACCCCGTGGGTGGCCATCGGGCTGGCGACGCTGCTCGGGATCGTGTTCGTGCTGCTGCGCAGCTTCGAGCAACTCGCCGACACCTTCGTCACCGCGATCGTGCCGTTCTACGCGCTCGGCGTGGCGGCGGTGTTCGTGCTGCGGCGGCGCGAGGGCTACCGGCCCCCCTTCCGGGTGCCCGGGTATCCCGTGGTGCCGGCGCTGTTCGTGCTGTCCACGATCTACCTGCTGGTCAACGCCCTGTGGAGCCCCGCCAGCCGGTGGAGCACGGCGGCGGTGTTCGGCGTCGTGCTCGCCGGCATCCCGGTGTACTACGTCACGGTCGGCAAACGCCGCGCACGGTAGGTTCCGGTTGGCGGCGCCCGGCCGGCGCCGCCGCTGCACGTTCCGCGCCACACGCCGCGGGCCCCGGGTGTTGTGAATGGCGGGGAAACGGAGCATTATGTGCACGTCGGGCATGGGGCCCGGCGTGTAGCGCACCGACCGTCATCACCACGAACCCGTGAACGAGCTGACTTTCCGCGACGGCATCATGGACCGCATTCTCCTCCGGGAGCGGCGGTTCGACGAGCGCGCGTACCTGGTCGTGCTCGCCGCGCTGGAGTACTGCCAGCAGCGGCTGCCCGAACGGCGCCACATCTCGGGACGCGAGCTCGCCCACGCCTGCCGCGATCTCGCGATCGAGCGCTTCGGTGTGATGGCGCGACCGGTGCTCGAACATTGGGGCGTGCGCAGCAGCGCCGACATCGGGGACGTGGTGTTCACGCTCGTCGAGCTCGAGCTGCTGCTGAGCCAGCCCGACGACAGCCGCGAGGAATTCGTGGACGCGTTCGACTTCGATGACGCGTTCGAACGCCGCTACCCGTGGTGCGGAGCGATTCACGCATGACCACAGCCACCGTCGAATGGCCCAGCTGCCGCAAGTGCGCGACGGGCGTTCTCCTGCCGCTGAGCGACTACGGTCGCGACGGCGCGCCCATCATGTACAAGGCCTGGGCCTGCAGCAACCCGGAGTGCGGCTTCAACGTTCGCATCGATAACGGCGAACTGAGCTACGGCCGCACCGTCGGCACGTCGCAGAAGTAGCGGGCCGCGCCGGCGGCGCCGCGCGCGCCGCTCCCGCTTCCCCGTCCAGGCCGCATGCACGCGTCCCGTCTGCTCGTCCGTGTCGTGACCGCCGCCCAGGCGGCGGCGCGGGATGCCGC
>JBJKRG010000354.1:0-8807 GCA_046704805.1 Gemmatimonadaceae bacterium | reverse complement strand
TAATAAGTCAAGGCTAATGCTAATCGCTTCAAGGGCGCCCCAATGTCAGACGTGCGACTGTCTGCCTGGGAAAGCGGGTGCTGGCACGATGCCTATCTACTGCGCGGACTGAGCCGTCCGGCAGCCCACTCGGCGTCCTCGTCGACGTCGGCGTCGAGCACGAGCATCGCTCGCATGTGGATCAGCCCGAGCGGCGGATCGTCTTCCCAGCGCGAGCGTTCCCGGCCCGCCACGTCGAGCAGGTAGCCGCGCGCGTTCAGCAGCGCGTGCAGCTCCGCGAAGCGTCGTGAGACGAATGTGCTGATGTGCGGCACGGCGCGCGTTTCAGAGCGGTAGGCCAGCGCCGCGGCGCTGTGCCTGGCACAGTCGATTTTGTCGATTCCGATGATGGCTTCGGTAAGGTGGACTTGTCGATCCCGAAGGAGAAGGACACGCGATGGCCGACCTCGACAGGCAGTATTGGAAGATCAGGGAGTTCGCCGAGCACTTCGGGCTGGACCGGAGCACCGTCTACAACCAGATCGACCGGGGCGAGATCCGCGCGATCCGCATCGGCAAGACCGCGCTGCGCATCCCCACGGAGGAGGTCCGGCGCATCCTGGAGAGCCTCGTGGAGCCCCGCGAGCGGCCGGAGCGTCTGGACGAGCGGGCACGCGACTTCGAGGCTCGCACGGGACGGACGCCCGCGGAGTTCGCGGGCGCCTGGCGCAGCGGCAAGATCGAAGACACGCCCGCAAACTCCCGCGAGGCGATCGAGGCGCTCGCGCTGCGCGAGGCGCTGCAGCCGTGCGCCGCCGCGTAGCCGGCAGCGGGATACGTGCCGCGCGGCGTGAGGGCGGGGCGGACTCTTGCCCCTCGTCCATTGCGGGCACCTGCGAAGGGTTGATCGAGACGCCTGCTCTCGCGTGATTGCGAGCGTCTCCGCCAGCACCGACGTCGCTCCCCTTATTGGGCGAAGGCGTCACGATCTGACGTCGCATCAGGGGGATAGTGCGTCGCCCACTGGTTGCCTTCGGCATCCGCAACCACGACGTGAGTTAGCTCACCGCCGGCCGCGACAGCCACTTCCTCGATCCTGAATAGATCCATGAAAGCGTTGAAGCTCTCGCCATCGCGGAGCACCTTCGGCAACGGTTCAGGGAACATCGACGGCCTCACGGCCTTGCCGTTGGAGTTAAGGAAATAGAGGCTTCTGATTTCGATGGGTCGATGTCCGAGATTCACGGCTCGGACCTTCAGCATGGGCTCGGCGCCCTCTGCTTGCGGCTGCGCGAACCAGCACTCGAGTCCCACTTCGCGGTGTTCCCTTCGTCCGGCGCGTCGCTCGGCGTGAACGGCGACCACGAGGCTAAGCGCGGCGATCAGCACCGCAGGAGCAATTGTCAAATGTTGTGGCGGCGCCGGGATAAACCGGCATGGAGAAGGAGATGAGAGAGCTCTACATCGAAGGAGTAGCGGTCCACGGTGGCCCTGAGCCGTGCGCTGGCGCTCGTGAGGGCGTTGGCGAAGCGTCGGTAGGGGTACGCGTAGGCTGGGCTATCGAGCCCCGAAATTGGTTGCAGTTGAGGCGCCGACGCTCTCGCAACAAGCGGAAGGCAATACCGCCAGCGGCGTTTTCGCGAGCCGTTGGCGGGCCTCGCGGGGTCCAAGAACCTGGGCATGCGCGGAGTCTCCATGCGCGAGAACCGGGAGATCCCACGGCCACCCGCCTGTGGTGATGGTAGGGCGGGTCGTGCGGGGAAGGCAGGAGCTGTAATCCCGTGATGGACGGTCGTGGGAAGTCAGACGATCCTGTAGTACCGGCGAAGCCGGCGAACAACGCCCCGGGTGGGGCTGCGGAGCTGGTGGAGGAAAGAGGATCGGCCAAGGGGAACGTGGCCAGCGAAACGCGCTCCGGACTCAGAGCCGGAATCAGTGCGCCCAGTGACCTGGCTCGCGTGCGCCAAGTGGCACAGACGGACAAGGAAGCACGGTTCACCGCGCTCTTGCACCATGTGGATGTCGATCGTCTGCGGGCGGCGTACTGGGCGATTCGTCCGGCGGCTGCGCCGGGGGTCGATGGCGTCACCTGGGAGGACTACGGGGCGGATCTGGAGGGAAACCTTCGTGATCTGCACGACCGGGTTCATGCAGGGCGCTATCGGGCGAGGCCGTCGCGTCGTGTGTTCATCCCGAAGGCGGACGGGCGGCTTCGGCCGCTCGGAGTCGCTGCGTTGGAGGACAAGATCCTTCAGCGGGCGCTCGTCGAGGTGCTGAACGCGATCTACGAGACGGACTTTCTCGGGTTCTCGTATGGGTTCCGGCCGGGACGCTCCCCGCATCACGCGTTGGATGCGCTGTCGGTTGGGATCGTGCGCAAGAAGGTGAACTGGGTGCTCGACGCGGATTTCCGCGAGTTCTTCACCAGCCTTGACCATCGCTGGCTTGTGAGGTTCTTTGAGCACCGGATCGCGGACAGAAGGGTCCTGCGGCTGATCCAGAAGTGGATGGCCGCGGGGGTCATCGAGGATGGGGCGTGGACGGCCAGTGAGGAAGGCGTTCCGCAAGGGGCATCGGCATCGCCGCTGCTCGCGAACGTCTATCTGCACTACGTCTTCGACCTGTGGGCTCACCAGTGGCGGCGCCGGTACGCGCACGGCGATGTTGTCATCGTGCGGTTCTGCGACGACTTCGTGGTGGGGTTCGAGCATCGGGATGACGCCGAGCGGTTCTGGGCAGACCTTCGCGACAGGCTCGCGGGGTTTTCACTGGAGCTGCACCCCGAGAAGACGCGACTGATCCAGTTTGGGCGGTTCGCCGCGCTGAACAGGGCAGAGCGGGGTCTCGGGAAGCCTGAGACGTTCTCGTTCCTCGGGTTCACGCATATCTGCGCGACGACGAAGAATGGCCGTTTCAAGCTCAAGCGTGTCACCGACAAGAAACGGATGCGCGCCAAGCTCAGCAAGGTCAAGGCCGAGCTGATCCGACGGCGCGATCTGCCCATCCCCGATCAAGGACGTTGGCTTGCCAGCGTCATACGCGGGCACTTCAACTACTACGCGGTGCCCGACAACGGCAAGGCGATCACCACCTTCCGCTACCGAGTCACCCAGCTCTGGCTGAGGGCGCTTCGGCGTCGAAGCCACCGACACCGGATGACCTGGAGGCGGATCGGACGTCTCGCCGATCGATGGCTACCACCTCCCCGAATCCTGCACCCCTGGCCGACTGTTCGCTTCGACGCCAGAACCCAAGGCAGGAGCCCAGTGCGTTAGACGCGCCCGCTGGGATCTGTGCGGGGGGCGCCGGGCGACCGGCGTCCCTACCGCGATGATGGTTGCGTGAGAGATTTCAGGCGGCGACCTTCTCGTGTTGCGTCGTGTCGTCGTTGGTGAGCTTGATTCCGTCCTTGAACTTCGCGCCGTTGAGCACGTCGGTGACGAGCTCGTGGCCGTTGAACCGCCGCCAGCGTTCCTGCGCGGCGTCCAAGAGCTTGTAGGCCATCGCGAGCGCGGCCTTCTTGGAGCCGGCGCCCTTGGTGACCTTGGTCCGGAGCTTCACGGTCGCGAAGCTCGACTCGATCGGGTTCGTGGTCCGTAGGTGCCGCCAGTGCTCGGCGGGAAACTCGTAGAACGCGGTCAGCTGCTCCCAGTCCTTGTCGAGCTTGGCGACGGCCTTCGGGTACTTCGCGTCGAACTCCTCGCGGAACCGTTCACGCGCTTTGCGGGCGTCCGCGCGCGTCGGCGCTTCGGCCATCTCGTGCAGCAGCCTCTTCGCCTTGGGTTGCAGCCGCTTGGGGAGCGCGTCCAGGCAGTTCGCTGTCTTGTGCACCCAGCAGCGCTGCTCGGTGGCGCCGGGGAACACGTTGCGCAGCGCGGCCCACGCGCCGAGCGCGCCGTCGCCGGTCACGAGCTTCGGCTGGTTCATCCCACGGTCGCGCAGATCGCGGAACACCGTGCTCCAGGAGTCCTCGGACTCGCGGTAGCCGTCCTCGACAGCGAGCAGCTCCTTGCGGCCGTCCTCGCGGACACCGATCACGACCAGCAGGCAGAGCTTCGGGTCCTCGCCGAGGCGAACGGCCACGTTGACGCCGTCGACGAATAGGTACGCGTAGCGATGAAAACGCAGCTCCCGGGCACAGAATGCCGCGTGCTCGGCCTGCCAGGCCTCGGTCAGCCGCTGAACCGAACTCGAGGAGAGTCCCGAAGCGTCCTCGCCAAGCAGATCCCTTAGCGCCGGACCGAAATCCCCGGTCGAGAGGCCATGCAGATACAGGATCGGCAGCACCTCGGTGACCTTCGGCGAGCGGCGCGCATACGCCGGCAAGATCCGCGAACTGAACTTCTTGCGCTCGCCCGTCTCCTCATCGGTGCGCTTGTCGTTCACACGCGGCGCCCTGATCGTAACCGTGCCCGACCCGACGGTCACGCGGCGCTCCCGCGCATGGCCGTTACGGACGACCAGACGCCTGCCATCCCGCGCAACCTCGTCCGTGAACGACGCCACGTAGTCGTCCACCTCGGCCTCCAGCGCCGTCGCGATCATCCGGCGAGCACCCTCCCGCGCCAGCTCATCGAGCGTGACGCGGCCCTCAACATCCTCCCCGACGGGGAGCCTGCGAACATCATCCATGGTGGCGTGCCTTCCTGCCGGCCACAGCCGGCGTCGGTCTTCATCAACCGGGAAGGTACGCCGCCTTCATTCTCGGGGTCATCCACAACTTCTGGGTATAGCTCGCACCGCAGTAATCGAGAGCGCAAACATGTTCGGGAGTCAATCACCACAGCCCTTGACGACGGGAGGGCGGATTCAATCGGTCGTCGCAACACCGTGACCGAGAGGGGTTGCGCCGTTGGCGCTTGCGATACACGGGCGTACGCCATGAGATTCGCGCCGCCTTCAGGACCACTGGGGTCGGGGATGCGGGGCATGTTCGCCTGGAGTGACGTCTGCCTCGAGGGGCTCGCCGTCGGGGAGGTCGATCATGACGCTGCGGATCAGTTCGTCGTTTTCGTTGTAGAGGTTGAAGACGCGCGGGCGTGGCTTTTCGGGCGCGGGATGCTGCTCGCGGTCGCGATGCCAACGCTGCTGCAGGGCAGTGATGATCGCCTTCACGCCAGCCGCCGTAACCGCGAGCCCGCCAGCTGCGGCGCTGTATTCCTGCCAGACGTGCAGGACTTCGATCAGAGGGCCGCCATATCCCTCCTCAGGCCGGCGAACCGGCACTACTGACAGCCCCGGTGCCTGAGCTTCGAGATCGCGACAGAGCTGCTCAAGCTCGCCCGGATTGAAGTCGTTCGGGTTGGCTGGGTCCAGTATCAGCGTTGGCGGCTCGGCCGTCATAGCCTTCTCCGAGCGATCTTTACCACGTTCGGACGACGCATCTGCACATCCTCCCACTCGTAGCCAAGCGCCGCCGCGAATCCGAGCGGGGCTCCGATAGTCCGCTCTCTGGCATCAGCCTCGCGCAACCAGATCTGCAATGCGGTCGCGCCCTGGTCTTGTACCCACGCCGCGACCGTGCCCTCGAGCAGCGCGCCGAGGTGCTCTCGTCTCCGGGATGGGTGTACGAATAGCTCGCGCAGCGTCGGAGCGTGCTCGTCGTAGTAAAGATGGGCTCGACCGACAACTTCGTCCTCGTCGCGAACCTCGATTACCTCCACCAGCGCGCCGGTCGCCATCGAGTAGACCTGCCAGTTCAGCATCGCAAGGCTGCGCCCCGCCGCAACCTCCTGGGTCCAGAAGATGTTCGGAGTGGGCCAGCAGTGCACGATCCGATCCCGTGCCGAGACTCCTTGTGCAGTTGCCCGCTCCATACAGCGTCTGAACGGGATCGATGGCCCGCCGGAGGTCGACCAGCGCGCGTAGACCGCATCAACGTGCCGCTCGAAGTACTCGCGCGTGATGTACCCGTACCCTCCGTCGCCCCAGTATGGCGGATTCCAGCTATTCATGAATCTGATCTCCTGCTCGTCGTCGTGGTCAACCGCGACAACCGCGTGGCGCCCACGGAAGGGAGTGTCGTCGCAGCGGAGACGGCCATCCGGCACGCGGTAGGCGGAGTCGAAGTACTCGAAGCCAATGCCGACCGTGGGCGACGATAGTTGACGTTGCGCGATAAGCACGTTGCTGAGGCGCACGAGAAGGCGAGTCGTATCGAAGTCGTGGATGTCCTCGTAGAAGTACGCGGGGACTCGGCCGCCGAACGCCGTGATTCGCTCGCGGAAGATGCCGAACGTCCATTCAAGGTCCGGGTAGCCACTCCACTCGCGGGAGAGCTTCCACATCTCCCGGCCTTCGGCGGGGGTTGGGAATGCGCTCGGTGCTCTCGGGAAATGCGGAGTGATCGTTCGGCTGATCGGCTCATCCCCGCTAAGCTGCTTTGCGCTCATCGTCGGCAACAGTCTTCCGCATCGCTCTGGTCGCCGGTGTTGCAGGCTCACGTCGTCGCAGGCGCTCGGACCAGCGCCTGCGAAGCAGCATCGACCGCGTGCGACCCGAGACACTCGCGCGTCGTCCTGAGCGAGAGTCGCGGTCAGGTCGACAATTGCTCCCGGTTCCGACTGGCGAAGCAGGAGTGCTGGTTGTGGGAGTTCCCGGTTCCGGCGGTGGGTCAGCTGGGACGACCCATGCGGTGTGTCAGACGTCCGCGACGGTCAGGAGAGGCGGGCCGGGTGAGCCTGTTTCGGTCTGCGACGTCCGAGGTACAGTGCGCGCGATGGCTCGTTACCGCCAAGCCACTTCGTCGTCGGTCAAGGCGACTCTGCCGCGCGCAGTCTTGCGTCCCACGATTGGATGCGGCAGGTTGAGAACCGGCTGATGCGGTACGGGCTCGCTGGCCCACTGCTGGCACTGGAACAGCGATCCGACGCCCGTCGTCCATAGGGGTGTCAGCACGCCGTTGGGTCCGGTCTGCTGAGATATGCGCGTGAATCCTCTGCTAGCCGATCCGACGCAAGAGCAGGCGACGCTCCTCGGCGTGATCTATCGCGGCCGCGAACACGCCGGCTGGCCGAGCTTTCGGCATGCTTCTGAGCGTTCTGGGCAGATGCGGAGGGTCGGAAAACCGGGTGCATGGCCGATCTTCCAGTACGTCGAGCTGGTGCTCCACCAGCAGCATGGGCTGGACGCTCGGTCGGTGCTCATGGGATGCCCCAGCGTGCCGTTCGGAGGAGGACAGGGCCGCTACGGGTGGGTGGATTTTGGCAAGACGGATGTGTACATGCTCGGCGTGGAGGACGAGGTGCGTCTCACCGTCGCGGGCCTCACGCGGCAGCCTCGTGCACTTACCGAGGCCGAAGTGTTCGTCGATGCGCTCGCGCAGCTGATCGACATCGACGGCGCCGTCACACCATCACCGACGGAGCTTCAGAGCGCGCGGCTCACCGCCGCTCAGCTGCGCTCCAGGCTCGAACCGCCAAATGGTCGCTGGCGGCTCGGTGTGGCTGAGATCGACGCGCTCGTGGCGATGCTCGAACATGAGCCATCCACATGGAGCTGCCAGTTTGAGCGAGGCGATTCCGCGGGAGACTGGACCACCACTGTCAGCCCTTTCATCCGCGTCTACAAGGGGATTCGTCAGCCGGAGGAGTACGTGGAGCAGCTGGTGCAGCGGCTTGCGCCGCATGTCGCTGTGCCCCAGCCGTTGCACCCGTCCTCACTGTCGCTGCCCGAGGCGATCGACTATCTCAACGCCGTCTGGCGAGTCCATGCTGACGAGCCCCTAACCCGGATCGTGCAGTAAGGGTCTGAGCGCGGCAGGGAATCCGTGTTCGACGGGCTGGCGTGGGTGCCGGGCGACGGCTGGCGGGAGATCGGCGTGAGCAGGACGCGGTCGCGGGTTCTTGGGGCTCCTGCGCGGCCGTTTCCGGGCAGCCGTGATCGCGGCGGTGGCGGCGCGGTGCTCCTCGGCTGTGTTGGGGTGGTGGCCGGTGCTCAGCCGCTGCCGGCGGCGGCGGTGAGCGTGTTGAGCCTCTGGAACGCGGCGAGCAGCTCGGTGGCCCAGGGCCAGGTGTTCTGGAGATGGAGCTTGGCGCGGCGTCCGGAGAACGCGAGGCGACCGGCGACGTGCAGCAGCTGGTAGCGCAGCCGCTTGGGCTCGGCCTTCGCGAGCTGTCCGGTAAGCAGCAGTGCTTGGGTCCAGACGATCAGGTCGTGCGCGAGCATCACGATCTCCAACCACACCTCGTTGTGCGCGAACGCTCTGAACGGGAACTTTGAGAGGCCGGTGTCCTTGTCGTCGCGGATGCGGTCCTCGACGTGCGCGTGCTGGCGGTGGCGACACTCGACCACGGCGACGTCGCCGTGCGGCTGGTCGGTGAGGATCGCCTGGAAACGGTGCCCGTCGTGGTCTGTGAAGGAGAGTTGCGCGCCGGGGTGCGGGCGCTCGCGCCTGACGATCAGCCTGGACCCCTCAGGCCACGAGGAAAGATCGACGCTGCTGGTGATCTCGGCTACCTGCCCGTTCTTTCGTTCGCGGCCGTCCTGGTCGAGCGCGGAAACCCAAGCATCCTCGGGGATCTGAAGGATCGCGGTGCGAACCGGCTCGGTCAGCTCGTAGCCGACGGAGAAGCGCATGGCGTGTTCGCGGCAATGGTCGGCCAGGCCGTGCGTGGCGCCGGCAGAGTCGCAGCGCACGAGGATGTCCATGTTCTCGATGTGCTCGCTGGGAACCTGCGCGAGCGCCCGGTCGATCACCGTCTTGTGGTCCTCGGCGGTGTTGGCGCCTGCGTTCCCCGCCCGCAACACGCCGCCCAGTGCCTCGCGAGTCTCATCCGCGTAGCTCATCAGCGGGTGAAACCCGAAGCCGCCCTTGTAGTTGCCAGCAG
>JBJKRG010000353.1:0-5125 GCA_046704805.1 Gemmatimonadaceae bacterium | reverse complement strand
CCTGCTGGTCAATTCGAGCTTCTAGCCGGGGTACCGCGTAACGCTCCGGGGGGCAGGGGACTGCCGCTGCCCGCCTCCCCCGCCTAGTTCAGATCCCGCGAGAACATCAGCTTCAGCGTCACCTTATCGGACGCCGAGGTGAGCCCGAAGCCGATGCCGCCCTCGATGTCGACCGTGCCGTAGTGGTCGAACGCCGCCCAGGTCTGCTGGACCTCCTGGCCGGCCGGCACGAATCCGCTCAGCGGACCGAAGCCGGAGTACTGCTCCAGTGCCACCGCCCACCGCGGATTGATGTTGTACGCCACGCGCGCCGACGGATTGAACTGCAGCGCCGCCACGCCCCCGGCCCACGAGTTGTCGAGGATCGGGTTGAAGATCAGGTCCCACGGGTGCAGGTGCCAGCCGAAGATGGGGCGGATCTCCGAGGTGTAGCGGTGGGAATCCCACTGCACGGCGTTGTAGCTGAACTCGAAGTTGGCGCCGTAGAAGAACCGCCGCTCCTCGGCGTGCGGCGACACGAAGAGCAGGCGGAGCTTGCCGCCGTTGATCGTGGCACCGTACTGGCTGCTGATGCTGTACAGCGGCAGATAGAGCCCCAGCTCCAGCCACGGCGTGGCACCGTACGCCCACTCGAACCCCCCGTCGAAGGAATGGTTCGAGACGATCGCGCGCGGGAACGCCGGCGTGCTGATCCCGTCGGGCGTGAAGTTGGTGTGCATGGTGAGGTTGAACTTGCCGACGGCGGTGATCGAGGCGTCGTAGACCTGGATCTCGTCGGTGGGCCCCTGCGCGGCGGCGGGGCGGGCGAACGTCGCCGCCGCAACGGCGGCGACGAGCACGACATGGCGCGACGGCCTCGAGGACCGTGTCGTCGAATGGGGCATGCGGGCCCTGGGTTGTGGCGTGGCTGGGCGGGCGAACCTCGAAGTATACGAAGGGGTCACACCCCGTGCCACGACGCCCGCCCTTGCGTTCCCTCCCCGCCTCCCGTCATCCTCCACACCGACCCGCAACCGGAGACACGCACATCCAATCCCTGAAAGGAAGAGGAGCCCTGCTCGTCGGCACGCGCCGGGTGGGCGCCGTCGTGGCCCGGCGCCTGGCCGCCGAGGGCGTCAACCTCGCGATCTCCTACCGCCGCTCGCGCGACGACGCGGAGAACCTGCAGCGCGAGCTGGCCGCACAGGTCGATCGCGTCGTGCTCGTCCAGGGCGACATGACGGTGGAGGACGACGTGCGCCGCGTGGTCGACGAGAGCGCGAAGGCGCTCCACGGCCTCTCCATCGTCGTCAACCTCGCGTCGGACTACCCGCGCGCACCGTTCGAGCAGCTCGACGGCGCGGCCTGGGACCGCGGGATGGCCGGCGCCCGGAGCACCTTCCTGCTCGCACTCTACGGATCTCGCCGCATGCTGGAGAACCCGGGTCCCACGCGCGGTCACATCGTGCTGTTCTCGGACTGGGCGGCCGGACAGACTCCCTATCCGTCGTACCTCCCGTACCTCGCCTCGAAGGCGGTCGTGGATTTCCTCGCCCGCGGGTTCGCCGTCGAGCTGGCGGAGCAGGGGATCCTGGTGAACGCCGTCGCGCCGGGGCCGGCCATGCGCCCGCCCGAGATCTCGGAGCGCGCGTGGGCCGAGGACGTGTTGGCGAAGGCGCCGCTGCGTCGCGAATCCACGCCCGAGGACATCGCGGACGTGGTGCTGACGCTGCTCCGCACCGAGTCCGTCACGGGCGAGACGATCCGCGTCGATTCGGGCCGCCACCTCGAGGGCTGACGGCCCCATTTTCACGAACCGGGACATCCATGGCACGCCACTCTGTAATGAAGGTGATCCACTTCTCGTACGGCCACCGCCTGATAAAAAACGACGCACCCTCCACACACCTCCACGGCCACAACGGGGTGAACGAAGTCGAGGTCGAGGCCGATCGTCTGGACCCCACCGGCATGGTCGTCGACTTCCGCGAGATCCGCGAGGTCGTGAAGGGCTGGGTGGACGCGAACTTCGACCATCGCATGCTGCTGTGCCGCGACGACCCGGCCGTGGCGGTGCTGCAGGAGATGCACGAGCCCATCTATCTGTTCGACGGCAACCCGACCGCCGAGAACATCGCCCGCGAGATCTACGAGCGGGCGCGCGAGCGCGGGCTGGCCATCTCGCAGGTCCGCCTCTGGGAGACCCCCTCCAGCTACGCGGTGTACCGGGGCACGCCGTGACGGACGGTCCGGTCGCCGTGCTCGCGAGCGGCGGTCTCGACAGCGCCATTCTGATCGCCGACCTCGCTCGCTCCGTGGTGGTCCATCCCGTCTACGTCAGAGCGGGCCTGGTCTGGGAGGACGCGGAGCGCTCGGCACTGCAGCGCTTCCTCGACGCGCTCGCCTCGCCGAACGTGCGGCCGGTGGTCGAGCTGACGGCGCCGGCGGCGGCGCTGATCGGCGCATCGCACTGGAGCGTGGACGGCCGCGGGGTACCCGGCGCCGACGCGCCGGACGCTGACAGCTTCATCCCCGGCCGGAACGTCCTGCTGTTCTCCACGACGGCGATCTGGTGCGCCGGGCACGGCGTGGGGCGCATCGCCATCGCCTCGCTGAAGGGCAACCCGTTTCCGGACGCGACGCCGGAGTTCTTCCAGGCGTTCGGGCACGCGCTGAGTCTCGGGCTCGCGCACGAGCTGCACCTCGAGGCGCCCTACCGGCACCGCACCAAGTCTTCGCTGGTCGCCGAGTTCCGCGACCTCCCGCTGCAGCTCACGCTCACCTGCGCGAATCCGCGTGGGGGCGTGCACTGCGGCGACTGCAGCAAGTGCGTGGAGCGGCACCGCGCGTTCGTCTCGGCGGGGGTGGCGGACGAGACCCGGTACCTGCGGGCACTCTGACAGCGATTCCGGGTCACGGTCGTAGGGCAAACGCCGATATACTGGATACAGGATTGCGGTAGGCTCCAGCAGTGGGCATCGGAGAATCCCGATGCGCGGGGAGGCTCGTGCACACGTCGATATTTGTGCTTCTGACATCGGTGCTCGTCGTCGCGGGTGCCGGTTGCAGAAGCACCGGTGTCACGGATGGATCGTCGACCGGGCCCCCCGAAGATCTCGGTATCCCGGTGACGGCCGAAGGGGCCGTCTACGAGCGCTCGCCGCTTGCCTGGTCCGCTTCGGGGGACGAACTGTACTTCGTCGGGAGCACCGGAGAGACCCTGGAAGCCGTGCGCGTTGCCGATGGCCGGGTCCGTATCGTGGATCCCGGTCCGGCCAGGACCTGGGTGATCGGCGTCTCGGCGGATGGACGGTGGGTCTATCGCAACGACTGGACCGCGGGCTTCTACCGGGTTCCGGTCGGGGGCGGGAGTGGTGAGCTGATTGCCGACTCGGTCCTGGGGTTCGCGATCTCGCCGGTCGGAGACCGGGTGGCGTACGGGACGAAGGGGCCGCCGGGCGACCCCCATGATGCGACGGTCGGGCGATTGGACACGCTGTACCTGCTCGACCTGGCCCAGGGCAAGAAGGTACGGCTCGGCTTCGGCATGCCGTTGGCCTTCTCGCCAGATGGGACCCGGCTGGCGTACGATCGGGCGCCCTGCGACATCAGCGGCCTTTACACCAACGGCTGCGACACGTACGTGATGGACCTCGCCACGGGCGGGGAATCGCTGATTCCATGGGCCCGGGATGACATCGGGAAACAGGTCTGGTGGGATGCCGGGGGCCTCAAGGGATTCGCGGGAACCCACCATTACGATTCGCCGACGTCGCCCCTGCAATGGGTCTTCCGCAATGCGACGCGCGGAACGGTCGAAGTCGCATACGCAATGAGCTACGGCGTCGAAGTGCCTGCCGGCGATGGGGAAACCCATGCACCGAACGGGCAGGTGGCGGGGGGATGGATCCTGTACCTCGATGGATATGAAGGCCTTCGCCTCATCGATCTGGCGACCATGCGAAACCGTCTCGTGGTGGTGGATCGCAGCGCGGAGCCGTACAGTCCCGCGATCTCCTGGGACGCCCGGCGCGTCGCGTATCTGATCGGCACCCGCATCTACGTCCACGATCTGCCCACGGGCTTCTAGATTCGCGTCCCACGACCCTCGTGACCCCGAAAGGCCGTGCATGCCGTGGCGGCCCGTCGACGCCGCTGCCTCCTCATCCCGCCCTGGCAATGGCCCGCTCCGCGATCTCGTCGCCGATCGCCAGCGCCGCCGTGGCCGCGGGGCTCGGCGCGTTCAGCACGTGCAGCGTGCGCCCGTCGTCGCCCTCGGCGAAGGCGAAGTCGTCTACCAGCGAGCCGTCGGTGGCGAGCGCCTGGGCCCGGATTCCGGCCGGCCGCTCCTCCAGCATCCCGCTTCGCACGCCCGGCACCAGCCGCTGCAGCGCCCTCACGAACGCTGCCTTCGAGAATGAGCGGTGCATCTCGCCGAGCCCCGTGCGCCAGTACCGGCGGGCGAGCTTGCGGAAGCCCGGATAGATGAGCGTCTCGAGGGCCTCGGCAGGGTTCACCGAGAGCCGGCCGTAGGCCTCGCGGCCGAAGGCGAGCACCGCGTTCGGCCCGCACTCCATGCCGCCGTGGATCATCCGCGTGAAGTGCACGCCGAGGAAGGGGAAGGCGGGATCGGGCACCGGGTAGATGAGGTTCCGCACCAGTCGCGGCGCGTCCGGGCGCAAGGCGTAGTACTCACCGCGGAACGGCACGATGCGCACGTCGGGGGCCAACCCGTCCAGCCGCGCGATGCGGTCGCTGTACTGCCCGCCGCAGTTGATGAAGTAGCCCGCCGGATAGCGCTCCCACGCCGCGGCGACCACCAGCCCGTCATCGTGTTCCAGCCCCGTCACCTGGTGCCCCAGCGCGACGCGGCCGCCGGCGCCTTCCCCCAAGCGCACCAGCTCGCGACTGACTGCCACGTAGTCGATAATGCCGGTCTCCGGCACGTGCAGCCCCGCGATCCCCGCGGCATCGGGCTCCACCTCGCGCAGGCCGGCGGCATCGAGTCGCGTCACCCCCTGCAGTCCGTTCGCCGCGGCGCGTTCCTGGAGCGCGGCGAGCCTGGGCAGCTCGCTATCCGAGGTGGCGACGATCACCTTCCCGCAGACGTCGTGCGGGATGTCGTGCGCGGCCGCGAAGTCCAGCA
>JBJKRG010000352.1:0-23132 GCA_046704805.1 Gemmatimonadaceae bacterium | reverse complement strand
CCTTCGACTGGGGTATGCGCATCCTTGAAGAGTGCCGGCGCATCGGCCTCTCGACGCAGGTGAACACGGTCATCGCGCGCCACAACATCGACGACTTCGACAACCTGGCGGCGCTCATGGAGCGGCTCGGGATCGTGTTCTGGGAAGTCTTCTTCCTGGTGCCGACCGGCCGGGCCAAGCCGGGCGACGTGGCGAGCGCGGAGGAGTACGAGAAGATCTTCAACAAGATGTACGATCTCTCGAAGCGGGCGCCGTTCGATATCAAGGCGACGGCGGCGCCGCAGTACTCCCGCGTGATCATGGAGCGGCAGGTGGCCGAGCGGCGCACCGGCTCCCGCGACGAAGCGCCGGACACCCTCACCGGCGGCGTCATGTTCTCGCTCTCCGACGGCATCGGCCGGGCGCGCAGCGTGAACGACGGCGATGGCTTCATGTTCATCAGCCACACCGGCGAGATCATGCCATCGGGGTTTCTGCCCATCCCGGCCGGCAACGTCCGGAACGACGATCTGGTGCAGGTGTACCGCGAATCACCTATCTTCACGCAGTTGCGCGACCGGGCGCAGATCAAGGGCAAGTGCGGCGCCTGTGAGTACCTGAAGGTCTGCGGCGGCAGTCGCGCACGTGCCTACGGCATGACGGGCGATTTCATGGAAAGCGAACCGTTCTGCGCACACATCCCGAAGAAGTATGCAGCCATGGTCGAACGCGGTGAGGCCGAGCCGGTCGAGACGTATTTCGAGACGCGCATCCGCCGGAATCTGCCGGTGGCCGAGGTCGAGGCCTTCGTGAGCGGGAGCGCGGCGTGAAGACGAACACCGTCCACGCTGCCGATGCCGCCCCCGCCCCCGGGTGCCCGGTGCCGCCCGCCGTGCGCGAGCTGGCGCTGGTGAACGGTGAGGGGACTTCCGCGGCGAGTCCGCGTCCCCATCCCGCCGAGGGTGGACCGGTGTGCGTGGGCATCTCCTTCCGCACGGCTCCGCTGGCACTGCGCGAACGCCTGGCGGTTCCCGAGACGGCGATTGCCACCGCGCTGTCGCGCTTCGGCTGCGGCGAGGAATCACGCCCCGCGGCACTCAGCGAGCTGGTCATCCTGTCCACCTGCAACCGCCTCGAGATGTACGCGGCCGGCGGGCGGATGGCCGACCGGGCCCTGTTCCACCTGATTGCCGAAACCACCGGCGTGCCGGTCGAGGAACTGGAACCGGCTGCCTACGTCCTCTCGGGTAATGACGCGGTGCGCCACCTCTGTCGCACCAGCGCCGGCCTCGAGTCGATGGTCGTGGGCGAGCCCCAGATCCTCGGCCAGGTCTCGGAGGCGTTCGCCACCGCGGCCTCGCACGCTGCGGCCGGTCACATGATGTCGACGCTGTTCCGCGGCGCGATTCGCGCCGGCCGCCGGGCACGCTCCGAGACCGGAATCAATCACAATCCCACCACCGTGAGCTCCGTGGCGGTCAAGCTGGCCGGCTCGGCGGTGCAGGATCTCGGCTCGGCGGCGGTGGTCGTGGTCGGCGCCGGCGAGATGGCGGAACTGGCCGTGTCCGCGCTGCACTATCGCGGTGTGAACCGGATCCAGGTGGTGAGCCGCACGCGCCAGCACGCGGAGCAGCTGGCCGAGCGCGTCGGCGGACATGCGGTGCCGCTGGAGCAGCTCCAGGCCGCCATCGACGGTGCCGACGTGGTGATCACGTCCACGTCCGCTCCACACCAGATCATCGGTCGCGACATGGTGGCGACGGCCATGGCGTACCGGCCGGACCGGCCGATGCTGATCATCGACATCGCCGTGCCGCGCGACGTCGACCCGGCGGCGGGCCAGGTACCGGGCGTCACATACCACGACCTCGACCTGCTGGAGCACTACATCGACGAGGGCCTGCAGGAACGCCAGTCGGAAATTCCGCACGTCGAGACGGTGGTCGAGGAGGAGACGGCCGAGTGCATCGCCGCGCTCCAGCAGCTCGACGTGCAGCCGCTGATCGCCGACCTGCGCGGGCACACCGACGCGGTGCGGCGCTCGGCGCTGGAGAGCGCACGGCGCCACTTCGCGCATCTGAGCGACGACGATCGGAAGCACATCGAGGCGTTCTCGGAATCGCTGGTGAACCGGCTGTTCCATCAACCCATGCAGCAGCTGCGCCAGGAGGCGCGCAACGGACAGGTGGCGGGGTACGCGATGGCCCTCCGGCACCTCTTCGGATTGAAGCAATGACCGCTCGCGTCGCCATCATCGGCGGCGGGATCAGCGGGCTGACGGCACTGGAGCATCTGACGCGGGTTGCGCCCACGCTCCAGGTCACCCTCCTCGAAGCGTCTCCCCGCCTGGGCGGACACATCCGGACCGAACGCTCGGGCGAGTTCCTCATGGAAGCGGGCCCCGACGTCATCCTCGCCGCCAAGCCGGCCGCCGTCGAGCTGGCGCAGCGCGTCGGGTTGGGCGAGCGCCTGCACGGCACCAACCGCGGCGTGCGCGGCTCGTACATCCTGAGTGGCACCCGGCTGCGGCCCATGCCCGACGGGCTCACCGGCCTCGTGCCGTCGCGCTTCGCCCCCTTCGCCACCACGCCGCTCGTCTCGCCGCTGGGCAAGCTGCGCGTGGGGTTCGAGTACTTCCTGCCGCCGCGGCGCGACATCGCCGACGAATCCATCGAGAGCTTCGTGACCCGCCGGCTGGGGCGCGAGATGTACGAGCGCCTCGTCGAGCCGCTCCTCAGCGGCATCTCGGCAGGGGACGGCGCCAAGCTCAGCATGGAAGCGATGTTTCCGCAGCTCAGAAGCTACGAGCGGGAGTACGGGGGGTTGGTGAAGGGAATGCTCGCGGCGAAGCGGGAACGACGAAGAGGCGCAGGGCGGAAGGGGCGCACGGCCGGAACGGCGCAGGGCCGGAACGACGCAGGACCGAAACAACGCGGGGCCGAAAGGGCGGGGGGAGAGGAAGGGATGAGAACGGCGAATAGCACCGCCACCCCTCCCCCCCGCCAGCCCGCGTTCGGTTTCCTCTCGTTCCCCGGCGGGCTCGAGGAGCTGGTGCTGGGCATCCAGCGGGAAGTGCGGCGGCGGGATCCGGCGGGCACACGGATCCGCATCCGGACCGGGGCGCGTGTGGAACGCATCGAGCAGGCGGCCGAAGGAGCCACGGGATACACGGTCACCCTCGCCGACGGCGAGGCGATCGCGGCCGACGCGGTGATCATCGCGACGCCGGCCTACCAGACCGCCGCGTTCGTGCGCTCGCTGGACGAGACGCTGGCGACCGCCCTGCGGGAGATCGAGTACGCCTCGACGGTCACCATTTCGGTGGCCTATCCCGCGGCTTCGGTGCCGCGCGCGCTCGACGCCACCGGGTACGTGGTGCCGCGGGTGCAGGGCCGGCCCGTGCTCGCCTGCACGTGGGTATCGAGTAAGTTTGAGGGTCGCTCGCCCGCCGGCCACGCCCTGTTCCGCCTGTTCCTCGGCGGCGCGGGACGCGGCTCGTTCGTGGACCGCAGCGACGACGAGTTGCTCGAGGTCGTACGCCACGAGATGCGCGAGATCATGGGCATCACCGCCGAGCCGGAGCTGGTGCGGGTGAACCGGTTCGACCGGGCGATGCCGCAGTACCACGTGGGACACCTGGATCGCGTGGCGCACATCCGGGAGTTGGCGGCGCGCCACCCCGGGCTCGCCCTCGCCGGCGCGGCCTACGGGGGCGTCGGCATCCCCGACTGCGTACGGTCCGGGGTCCGCGCCGCCACGGAGGTGGTGGAGCTGCTGGCAGGACGGGATCCAGTCGAATCGGGGAATCGAACGTGACGATAGAATCCACGCTGTTCATGCGCGCCGCCAGACACCAATCGGTGGAGCGCACGCCGGTGTGGTTCATGCGCCAGGCGGGACGCGTGCTCCCCGAGTACCGGGCCGTGCGCGAGCGCTTCTCGCTCATCGAGATCACACAGCGCCCCGAGGTCTGCGCCGACGTCACCCTGCAACCCGTACGCCGCCTGGGGGTCGACGCGGCCATTCTGTTCGCGGACATCATGCATCCGCTGATCGGCGCCGGCGTGCCGCTGGACATCGTGGACGGCGTGGGACCGGTGATCCACACGCCCGTGCGCGAAGCGGACGGTGTGGAACGGCTCCGTCCACTCGAGCCCGAAACGGACCTCGCGTACGTGCTGGAGACGATCCGGCTGCTCAAGGACACGCTCGGCGACCACACACCACTCATCGGATTCGCCGGGGCTCCGTTCACCCTCGCCGCGTACCTCATCGAAGGGCGTGCGTCGCGGGAGTTCCTGCGGACGAAGGCCATGATGTACACCGCCCCCGCCGTCTGGGACGATCTCATGACGCGGCTGGCCGATATGGTCGTGGCCTTCCTGCGTGCCCAGCGGCTGGCCGGCGCCGACGCGCTCCAGCTGTTCGACAGCTGGGTCGGCGCCCTGTCGCGCAACGACTACGTGCGCTACGTGCAGCCTTACACGCGCCGCATCTTCGCCGAATTGGGGCCGCTCGATGCCCCGCTCATCCACTTCGGGGTGAACACCGCGACGCTGCTCGACGCGATGGCGACCGACGGGGCCACGATCATCGGCGCCGACTGGCGCATTCCACTCGACCGCGCCTGGGCGATCGTCGGGCACGAGCGCGGCATCCAGGGCAACCTCGATCCCGCCGTGCTGCTGGGTCCCTTCGCGGTGATCGAGCGCGAGGTGAACGACGTGCTCGATCGCGCCGGTGGCCTGCCCGGCCACATCTTCAACCTCGGGCACGGCCTGCTCCCCGACACCCCGGTGGCCGCCATCGAGCACGCCATCGCCACGGTGCGTGCCCGGAAGCCCGGATCGGCCGGGACGCCCGGCCGGGCGTCGCAGAGCTCACCCGCAACGGCCGGAGGCCGCTGAGATGGACGTCGACAACGCCGTGCTGCTGATGGCCTACGGAACGCCCGAACGGCCGGAGGACGTCGAACCGTACTTCACGCACATCCGCGGCGGCCGCACGCCGTCCCCGGAAGCGGTCGCGAACCTCCGCGAACGCTACGAGCGCGTGGGCGGAACGACCCCCCTGCGACTGATCACGGAGCAGGTCCGGGATCGCCTCGCCGAGCGGCTCGCCGACGCCGGCACGGCGCGGCCCGTGTACGTGGGGATGAAGCACTGGCATCCGTACATCGCCGAGACGCTGCAGACCATGTACGACTCCGGCGTTCGCCGCTTCACGGCCGTGACGCTCGCGCCGCACTACGCGCGCATGAGCGTGGGCGCCTACCGGCACGCCGTCGAGGAGAAGGCCGCCGAGCTGGGCAACCCGTTCGGGCTCACCTTCGTGGACCACTGGTACGAGCGGCCGACGTTCGTGGCATTCATGGCCGGGCTCGTGCAGCAGGGGCTCGGCCGCTTTCCGGAGCAGGACCGGCGCGACGTGACGGTCGTGTTCACCGCTCACAGCCTGCCGGAACGCATCCGCTCCTGGAACGATCCGTACGAGTCGCAGCTGCAGGAGAGTGCCGAGCTGGTCGCGAAGGCTGCCGGCCTGCCGGGGTTCCGGCGGGCGTGGCAGAGCGCCGGCGGCACCGGCGAACCCTGGATCGGCCCCGACATCCTGGACTATCTGGACACCCTGCACGGCGAAGGCGTCCGGCACGTGCTCCAGGTCCCGATCGGCTTCGTGAGCGACCATCTGGAGGTGCTCTACGACATCGACATCGAGGCCAGGGACAAGGCGCGGGCGCTAGGCATCACCCTGCACCGCACGGAGCTGCCGAACGCGAAGCCGGGATTCATCGATGTTCTCGTGGATGTCGTGGGGTCGGTGGAAAAGGGGTGAGTGGGAAACAAAGAACGGTTGGCAGTCGACGGTGGGCAGTAGACCGTGTGCAAGGAAGCGGGGCGATCCGATGGATCGCCCCGTTCGCTGTTTCCCTTCCGCTTCCCCGCTGTTTCGGTCCTGCGCAGTTTCGGTACGGCGTGGTATCGGTGTTGCGTGGTTTCGGCCCTGCGTAGTTTCGGGTTTGCGCCGTTTCTCTTCTACCCCCCGATCCCGTACTTCTCCAACCGATACCTGAGCGTATCCCGCGACAACCCGAGCAGCCTCGCGGCCCGCGTCTTGTTTCCGCCGGCCCGGTCCAGCGCCTGACAGATGAATTCGCGCTCGATCTCCTCGAGGTTGAACCCGCCGGCGGGGAGCACGAAGGCCCGGCCCCGTTGGGGCGCGATCCCGCGGAATTCCGGCGGCAACTGCTCGCCGCAGATCCGTTCACCGTCCTCGAGCAGGAGCACGCGCTCCAGCACGTTCTCCATCTCACGCGCGTTCCCCGGCCAGGCGTAGTGCTCGAGGGCATCGATCGCGTCGGGTGTGAGCTCGCGCACCGGCTGCCGCAGCTCACGGCACAGACTCTCGACGAAGTGGCGGGCGAGGGGCGCGATGTCCTCCGGCCGCTCGCGCAGCGGAGGAATCGTCACCGGAAGGACGTTGAGCCGGTAGAACAGATCCTCACGGAAGTCTCCCGCCGCCACTGCCTCCTCGAGATCGCGGTTGGTCGCGGCGAGCACGTGGACGTCGACCTCGATGTTGCGCGTGCCGCCGACGCGGCGGAACTCGTGCGTCTCGAGGAAATGCAGGAGCTTCGACTGCATGGCCTTCGGCATGTCGCCGATCTCGTCGAGGAAGAGCGTGCCCCGGTGGGCGACTTCGAACAGACCGCGCTTCATCTCCCGCGCGTCAGTGTAGGCGCCGGCTTCGTGGCCGAACAGCTCACTCTCGACGAGCTGATCGGGCAGGGACGTACAGTTCACGCTCAGGAAGGGCTGGGTGCGGCGCGGGCCCCGGGCGTGAATGGCCCGGGCGATGAGCCCCTTGCCGGTGCCGCTCTCGCCCCGTACGAGCACGTTCACGGTGCTCTCCTTGGCGGCCACGCGCGTGATGAGATCGGCGATGCGGCGCAGCGCCGGCGAGCGGCCGACCAGCGTCACGTCGGCGAACTGCCAGCGATATCCCTCGCGGTAGCGGTCCGCGTCGGCCCGGAGCTGGCGCGTTTCCAGCGCCTGCTGGATGAGCAGGATCAGCTCCGAGAGCACGATCGGCTTCTCGAGGAAGTGGTGAGCGCCGGCCCGCACGGCGGCCACCGCCGTCTCCACCTCCCCATAGGCGGTCATCATGATCACGGGCACGGTCGGATCGAGCTGCTTGATGCGGGTCAGGAACTCCAGCCCCGAGCCGTCCGGCAGGCGCAGATCGAGCAGGACCAGATCCGCCGGCTCGCGCTTCAGCGCCGCGAGGAGCGCGGTTCCGTCCGCGACCTCCTCCGTCTTCATGTCGGCGTCCGCCAGATGCTCGGACAACCACAACCGGATCAGCATCTCGTCGTCGCAGATCACGACGCGTGGCTTCTTCATGACTTCGGTTCCTCGCGACCGGCCGGGGCCTCGTCGCTGTGTGTGATCGGCAGACGCAGCGTGATCGTGGTGCCGATGTTCATTCGGCTGGTGAGGGTCACGCTCCCCCCGTGCCGCTGGATGATCTGACGCGTGATCGGGAGGCCGAGCCCCGTTCCGGTGTGACGGGTCGTGTAGAACGGCCGGAAGACGTGCTCGATCTGGTCCGGGGCGATGCCGAAGCCGGTGTCGGCGATCGCGATCTCCACCGTGTCACCCGCCCAGCGCGTGGTCACCCGCACGCTGCCTCCGGAGGGCGTTGCCTGGATCGCGTTCATCAACACGTTCACGAGCGCCTGATGCAGCATGTCCTCATCCGCCATGACTCGCGGGAGCAGCGGATCGAGCCCGACGTCCAGATGCACCCCGGCCCGCGCCGCCGCCGGCTGGGCCAGGCGGGTGGCCCGTTCCACCAGGGAGTTGGCGTCGAGGGGCGAGAGGGTCGGCGTCGTCGGCCGGGCGAATGCCAGCAGCTCCTGCAGGGTGTGCTGGATCCGGGTCAGCTGGTGATCCATCTCCTCGATGATCGGCTCGAGCACCGGATCCTCGCCCACTCTGCGCCGCACGAGATCGAGCCCGTTGGAGACGCCGACGACGGGATTCCGGATCTCGTGCACGACGCCGCTGGCCAGCTCACCGACGGTCGCCAGCTGCGAGGCCCGCTCGATCTCCCGGCGGTGCAGCTCTTCCACGTGCGCCGTCGTGTGCGCGAGCGCCGACGTCATCTCGTTGAAGGAACGCCCGAGCTCGCCAAGCTCGTTCCGCTGCGGCATCGAGACGCGCACGTTGAGGTCGCCCTGCGCCACCCGGCGTGTGGCGTTGACGAGCTTCCCGAGCGGCGCCACGAGGTCCCAGGCCACGTACCCCGCCACGCCGACCAGCACCGCCACGAACAGAGATTCCAGAATCACCGAGAGCACGCCGAGGTCGCGCAGCTCGCCGAATGCTTCCGCGGACGGCACTTCGGCGATGTAGCGCCACGAATAGCCGGGAATGGCGCGCGCCGTCCCGATGACGTCCACCCCCAACCGATCGGGATACTCCGCGATCGAAGCCAGCGGCAGGTGGAGCAGCGGCGTGGCCATGGGCGCCGCGTAGTCGATCCGCTCGTGCGGATGCGAGACGAACAGCGGCCGCCCGGCCGAGTCGACGATGAAGCTCTCCACACGGCCGGCCACGTGCTCCGGAACCTGGAAGAACGCGTGCGCTTCGCTCTGGGCGACCGTGGCCCCGAGATACGCCACGATCTCGCCGCGCTGCGTGGCCACCGGAACGGCCATCTGGAACGTGGGCTCGGGACCGTGCTGTCCGTCGCGCAGCCGGGCCCAGAGCGATCCGTGGCTGGCGTCGGCCGGCGGCGTCCGGACCACGTTCGCCGGGTTCCCCACCGCAGTGATGATCGTGCCGTCGGGGGTGAACAGGTCGAGCGCGTCGAAGATCGGCAGGTCCTGATGCTTGCGGAGAAGGAAGTCCTGGAGCGCCGTGCTGTCGGCCACCGCGCCCATGGCACCGGCGGGCCGCCCCTGGAACCTCAGCGCGCCGGCTGCCAGAAACTGGTTGCCGGTGACGATCGCCTGCAGGAGGAGCAGATGGTTGTCGATCCGGTCGTGCAGATGGTCGACCTGCACCTCCGCGACGGCCGACAGATACCGGTCCACGATCTGGCCGAGGATGTTCTTGGTGCGCTGATAACCGACCGCGTTGGTGGCGAGCAGCGGGACGAGGGAGAAGAGCAGGAACCAGACGAGCAGCCGCCGCCTGAGCCGGCCCCCGTGCTTGCGGGCGAGCTCCTGTACGTTCGCAGGCAGCCAATCCTGCACGGGCATACGGGCTCCAGACTCCTGGTCGAGCGATGGTGAAAACCCCCTAAGCAATTCCGAAGCCGAACCGCCCGACCACGCCAACACCCTTTCGCACAACGGGTTGGCGAAAAGACCCAGCCGAAGCCCCGGGGGATTTCCCCCACGATAAACGCCCGGAACAAGGCGAATGAGGGGCATTTGCCCCGAGTGGTGTCAGGGATTCCGCCGAAGTTCCTGACCATAAGTCCCCACAGGACAACGCCTTGCTCCGCTGGCGGGGGATGGGACCCAGAATTGCTCATGCGCTCCTGTGGGACGTGGAGTCAACCCGTCCCTTCGACTGTTTGCGGAGCGCGCACATGGCTGGGAATTCCCGGCATTTGACGATAGAGCAGCTCGGCGCCGCGGTGGGCCCCGTCGGGGGAGCACCGGGGCCGTTCGTGCTGCGCGTGGCCAACTGAGGAGGACCGGATGGACCGCCGTTCCAGGGTGATTCGATTCTCGGCGCTGGCAGCGCTGGTGCTGGCCGCCGCAGCCTGCGTGGACAAGCACCAGCAGGTCGTGGCGCCGAATTCGTCCTTCAGCACGCCGCCGGCCGCGGCGCAGGGCTTCCTCGGCTATTCCGACACCGTGACCCGCAAGCCGCTCTGCGGGAACTGCCACATCGGGAAGCTCGCCGAATGGAAGCAGACGGCGCACTCGCACGCCTGGGCGGATCTCCAGGCGAGCGGACACGCGTCGGCGTCGTGCGAGCCGTGCCATACCACGGGCGCCAACGGCAACTTCGTCGTCGACACCATGGTCGGCTGGACGGGCACGCACAACCCGCGCTATCAGGACGTGCAGTGTGAAGCCTGCCACGGGCCCGGGCTCACCCACGTGTCCAACCCCGACGCGTCACAGCCGCTGGCGTCGATGGTCGTCGGGATCGGCCTCACCAACGGGTGCGGGGAGTGCCACCAGGGCACGCACAACCCCTTCCTCGAGGAGTGGGCGCAGTCGGCGCACGGCCTCGTCCCGCACCAGAGCGGACACGCCGGCCAGGAAGAGCCCTGCGTGGACTGCCACACCGGCGACGGCGCGCTCGTGGCCTGGGGGATCAACGTCGACTACCTGGAGAAGGACAGCCTCGCCGCCAACGGCGGCCACCTGGCCATCACCTGCGCGGTCTGCCACGACCCCCACGACGCGACCAACGACAAGCAGCTCCGCTACCCGATCGACGTGGCCAGCATCAGCGACAACCTGTGCATGAAGTGCCACCACTACGCGGCCACGCCCGAGTTGACCTCCGCGTACGGCCCGATGTCGCCGCAGGGGCCGCTGCTCCTCGGATCGGCGGGCTGGCGTTCGCCGGACTTCGGGCCCACCGACACGACGATTCGCGGCACGCACGGCTCCACCGGCAACAAGGACCTGTGCGTGACCTGCCACGTGGCGAAGCTGAACGTGACCGACGCGAGCGGCACGGTGGTGTTCAACTCCACCGGCCACCTCTTCGTGGCGGCGCCCTGCCTCGACTCGACGGGCAAGCCGACCGCCGACGAGACCTGCAACGAGTCGCAACGCAGCTTCGCGGCCTGCGCCACCGGCGGCTGCCACGGCAGCCCGGACGCGGCGCGGAGTGCCTACGACGTCGCCAATGAGCGCATCGCCAATCTGGTGGCCGAGGTGAACGCGATGGTGGCGCAGGTGCCGGCTTCGCAGTTCAGCACCGCGGATGACGTCATCACCACGGGCGAGGGCGCGAAGTTCAACGCCCAGCTCGGCGCCATGGCGGGCTCGCCGATCCACAACCCGTTCCTGATGGAAGCGCTGCTCACGGCCAGCATCAAGCAGCTGCAGAAGGACTACGGGATCGCGCCGACGTCGAACATCACGTTGGACAACATCCTCCCGCAGATGGGAGGGAGCCACTAGTGGGCGGCCACCGGGAGCGGATCACCGCATGGAGCGGAGGCGCGAGATGTCGGCGCGCGTAACCGGCTGGTGGCTGGCAGCGGCCCTGGCGCTCGCTGCCTGCGGGAAGCCGGCGCCGAAGGCGAGCACGGCCGCCGGCTCTACGGCGGCGGCTGCGGCAGGCTCTTCCACGGCAGCCGCGCCCGCAGGGTCGACGTCCACGGCGCCCGCCCAGCCGGCGGCCTCGCCGCGCAGTCAGCTCGCCGCCGGCGGCACGGGGCCGTACGCGTTCCGTCACGAAAAGCATCGCGGGCTGCAATGCCAGCGCTGCCACACGAACGTGCCCGGACACGCGATGCACAGCAAGATCGCATGCACGTCGTGCCACGCGCCGGTGCCGGTCACGGGACCGATCCCGACGGCCGACCAGTGCGCCGGGTGTCACCACGCCGCGGCACAGCCGATCGCCTGCGTGGCCTGCCACGACTCGGCGTCGCGCGGCGCCCTCACCGTGCACGTGCAGTGGAAGCTCTCCGTCTGGAACGCCCCCCGCACGCGCGACGTGCACTTCGACCACAACTGGCACAAGAGCCTGCAGTGTACCGACTGCCACACGAACCGGCCCCAGATGGTGCCGACCCGTGCGTGCGGCTCGTGCCACCAGCACCACGACGGCCAGGCCGACTGCCGCATCTGCCACCGCTCACCGCCGCCCGGCGCCCACACGGTGGCCGCGCACAACGGGTGTGAAGCCTCGGGATGCCACCAGAGCCCGCCCGTGAAGGTCGCCACACTGTCGCGCGACGAATGTCTCCTGTGTCACGCCGACCGGGTGAACCACGAGCCCGGCCGCGCCTGTGCACAGTGCCACATGCTCCAGACGCTCCGGGGATCCGGGGCGGCGAAGGAGCCGGAGCCCCGATGATCCGCTGCACCCACCTCACCAGCGCACTGCCGTTCCGGGCCACCCGGGCGGCGGTGCGGCGCACGGTCGCCGGCGCGGCGATCGCCGGCGCCGGTCTCCTCCTGCTCGGCCCACCGGCCGCGCAGGCCCAGGACATCCGCATCAGCGGCACCACCACCGTGAACTACGTCGAGCTGCGCCCCCTGCAGATCGACAGCGTGCTCGCGTCCACGACGACGGGCGACGGCGTGGTGCGGCTGACGGCGGACGGACGCTCGGTCCAGTGCATCGACACGTCGCCGTACTGCTATCTGTACGGGAACGGCACAGCGGTCTCCACCGCGCCGGCGCTGCAGGATCTCCGCGTCAGCGCGTGGGGGTTCGGCCAGGGCGTCCGTTTCTATGCCGACCTGCGCGGACGCGCCGTCATGGGCGGCAACAACGATCTCTGGCCACAGGCCAACGACCACTTCGACGCCCTCGAAGCCTACTTCGAGCTGAACCGTTCGCGGTTCCGGATCCGGGCGGGGCGGCAGTGGGACGTGAGCGGCCTCGATTTCAACAACTACGACGGTGCCTCGGTGCTCATCCGGCCCATGCGCGCGCTCAGCGTCGAGGCATACGGCGGCTGGACGCTCGAGACCGGGCTCAACGAGCCGGTCACCAGCGGCGCGCTGGCGGCCGTGGAGCCCTTCGCCCCCACCTCGCGCGGGCTGCTGGTGGGCGTGCGGGCCGAGGCACGTCCCGTTCCACCGTTGTCATTGTCCGCGGTCTACGAGCGCAGCGTTCCGGAGAATGGGTCGGGACTCTACTCCGAGCGGCTGGCGACGGACGGGCTCCTGCGCCGGGGCCGCCTGGGACTGGACTGGGCCGCGCAGGTGGACATGGCCTCGGCCACCCTGAACGAGCTCCGCGGGCAGCTGCTCTACAATCCCACGCCGCGCGTGACACTCCGGGCCTTCGCGCGGCGTCACAAGCCGTACTTCGATCTCTGGACGATCTGGGGAGTGTTCGGTGCGGTCGGGTTCGTCGAGGGCGGGGCCGGTGCCAGCTGGCGCAGCGCCGACGGCGCGCTGAGCATCGACGGGCAGGCCTCGCGCCGGCACTATCTCGACACGGGCGTCGAGGTCGGGTTCGCCCCGATCCGCTCCACGGGATGGTCGTTCAGTACCTCGGGCGCCATGCGACTGGCGCCGAAGTGGAACCTGAACGCTCAGTACGGGCTCGACCTCGGGTTCGGCGCCGCGAAGAGCCAGGGCTCGCTGCAGCTGCGCCGCACGCTGTCGGCAGGCAACTCCCTCTCCCTGAGCGGCGCCGCCTTCCAGACCGCGGACGAGCTCCGCGTGAGCAGCGGGACCGTCGTCGGCCTCGGACTCAGTGGCAACCTGCGCGTCACGGAGCGCAGCAGCATCAGCGGGTCGGTCTTCGACTATCGCCATACGGGAGCCGTCCCCGAGAGCGGCCCCAACTGGAGCCAGCTCCGCGCCACCGTCACTTACAGCTGGACCGTCGGCGCCGAGCCCGGCCTGCCGGCACCGGGGGGCATGTGATGCGCATCGGCACCCTCGCCTCCCCGTTCCTCTTCGGGCTCGTGGTGACCGTCGCCGCACGGACGGCCCCGCCCGTCCAGGCGGCGGCACCCACGACGGCGACCGCCGGCATGCAGCAGGTGACGGATACCTTCCCGCACCGCCGCCATGCGGGCCTGTTCCCGCAGTGCACCGTCTGCCATGCCGGAATCCCCACCGGCGACTCGGCGACGATGTATCCGCCGCCTTCGGCCTGCACCAACTGTCACGACGGTACCGTCCAGCCCCGGGTGAACTGGCAGCGCCCACGCCCGTTCATCACGAATCTCCACTTCTCGCACACCCGCCATTTCCAGTCCACCGATTCAGCGGGGGAGAAGCTTTCGTGTCTCGGCTGCCACCGCACCCCGGGCGACACCAGCTCGATGGCGGTGAACCGTCCGCAGCCGCAGTACTGCATCCAGTGCCACGCGCACGCCGTGCCGTCGCACATGGATACAGCGGCGCGCTGCACGACCTGCCACCTGCCGCTCACGCAGACGAAGCTCTCGGTCGCGACGATCGCCTCGCTGCCGAAACCGGCGGATCACAGCGCCCCCGGATGGCTCACGCACCATGCGCCGGCGAGTCCGGCCGCGACGGCGGCACGTTGCGCCGTGTGTCACGCCCGGCAGAGTTGCGAGCGCTGCCACTTCAACGCCGATAAGATTCCGGCGATCCAGGCGCTCCAACCCGACAACCGGATCGCCGAGCTGGTTCGCGGGCGCGCCCCGAAGTACCCGAAGCCGGCGAGCCACGACAGCACCGACTGGCAGTGGAAGCACGGCGTCGTGGCCAGCGGTGGTGGGGTGGGGAGCGGCAGGGTCAGCGCGGCGGTCACCACGTGCAGCGACTGCCACGTGCAGGCGAGCTGCCGGACCTGCCACGAGCAGGGAAGCGCGGCGGCGATCTCGGCTCTGCCGGCCCCGGGTCCCGACACGAAGTACGGCGTGCAGATCCCGCCGCGCCCGGTCCATCCGCCGGGCTTCCTCAAGGACCATCCGGCGCAGGCCGCGGCCGGCGTCTCCTGCCAGGCGTGCCACGCCCGCACCTTCTGCGTGGACTGCCACCAGGGCCAGAAGGCGGAGTATCATCCGCCCGACTTCGTCGAGCAGCACGCCTCCGAGGCCTACCAGAACGACACCCAGTGCACGGCGTGCCACAGCACGGAGACGTTCTGCCGCGCGTGCCACCTGCAGACGGGACGCGGGACCCGCTCGCGGACGGGTGCGTTGTTCCACAGCGCGCAGCCGCTCTGGCTGCTGAACCACGGCCAGGCCGCGCGTCAGAACCTCGAAACGTGCGCCGCCTGCCACACCCAGGCGAGTTGTGCGCAGTGCCACTCCGCCACCGGCGGCTGGGGCGTGAACCCCCATCCGTCCGACTTCGATGCCAAACGGGCAGCGCAGAACAACCCGCAGAGTTGTCTGGTCTGCCATGTGAAGGTGCCGTGATGAGTAACGCCCGCGCACAGCTCACGAAGCGGACGCCGCGGCGCCGGCGTTCCTGGATGCCGGTGGTGGGGGCCCTCCTCGCGCTGCTGGCGACGCCGGCGGCGGCCCGCGCGCAGGAACCGCCGAGCGCCCAGGCCTGCATCTCGTGCCATCTCAAGCAGAAGGATCCGAAGCTCTCGGCGCCGGCGAGGAACTTCCCGCACGACATCCATGCGCAGAAGGGCTTCACCTGCCTGGACTGCCACGGCAACGTCACCCAGCACGGCGCCGATCCGCGGAACTTCACGCCTGGCATCGGCTTCCTCACCAAGCCGAACCGGCGCGACATTCCCGCCATGTGCGGGCGCTGTCACTCCAACGCGGCGTTCATGAAGAAGTACAACCCGATGCTGCGCGTGGACGAGTTGGCGGAGTACAAGACGTCGGTCCACGGCAAGCGTCTGCTCCAACTCGGCGACACCGCGGTGGCGACGTGCATCGACTGTCATCCCGCGCACGACATCCTGCCGCCCACGGATCCCGCATCGTCGGTCTATCCGACGCACGTCGCGCAGACCTGCGGCCGCTGCCACTCGGACACCACGCGCATGGCCCGCTACCACATCCCCACCAACCAGGTGAAGCTGTGGACGGCGAGCGTGCACGGGATCCAGATGCTGAAGAAGGGTGACAACTCGGCGCCCACGTGCAACGACTGCCACGGGAACCACGGCGCCACCCCGCCCGGTGTGGCCGACGTGCCGCACGTCTGCGGGCAGTGCCACGCCACCATTGCCGCGTTCTTCGCCGGCAACGGCCACGACAGCATCTTCGTCGCCAACAAGCTGCCGGGGTGCGTGACCTGCCACAGCAACCACGACATCGTCACACCGGCCGACTCGTTCCTCACATCACGGGCGCGCACCGTCTGCGCGCGCTGCCACAAGCCCGGCGATCCGGCCGCGCGCCAATTCCCGGCCATGCTGGCGCTGATCGACTCGCTGAAAGCGGAGCAGGCGCACAGCCAGGAAGTGCTCAATCAGGCCACCAATCTCGGCATGGACGTGACCCAGGCCCAGTTCAACCTCGCCGACGTCACCACGGCCCTCACCAAGGCCCGGACGGCCGTCCACTCGTTCCGGGTGGATTCGGTCGCGAAGCAGATCAAGGCGGGGCTGAAGACCGCCAGCGGCGCGGCGGCTTCAGGGCAGGCGGCGCTCGTCGAGCACAGCTTCCGGCGCATCGGCCTCGCCCTGTCCATTCCGATCATCCTGATACTCGCCGGAGCGCTCTGGCTGCGCCTCCGGATCGTCGAGAAGGAGCAGGAAGCGCGCGGCGAAGGGGACGACACGTACGATCATGAGGAGCACCACTGATGAGCGACCTGCATCCCGTCTCACCCCTGAGCGGAGCGCCGATCTCCCGCAAACGGTTCCTCGACTGGGTGGTCGGGACCACCGTCGGCGGCCTCCTCGCCGCCGTCCTCTACCCCGTGGCCCGCTATCTCGTCCCGCCGGTGGCCGGCGGGCCGTCGGTGAATTCGGTGACGCTCAACATCAAGCCCAACGATATCGCCGCGAACTCGGGCCAGATCTTCAAGTTCGGTGCGGAGCCGGGCATCCTGCTCCGCACCCCGTCGGGTGACCTGCGAGCGTTCACCGCCGTGTGCACCCATCTGGGATGCATCGTGCAGTACGACCCCGCCCACCAGGACATCTGGTGCCCCTGTCACAACGGCCACTACAACCTGCAGGGCGCCAACATCTCCGGTCCGCCGCCCAAGCCGCTCACGGAGTACACCGTGAACGTGCGCGGCGGCGAGATCGTCGTGAGCAAGGAAGCCTAGCGATGACCGCACCGCCCCTCACGCGCGGCGCCCGGCTCTGGGCGTGGCTGGACGCCCGCTTCAAGATGAGCGGGCTCGAGCCGTTCATCCGGCACAAGCGCGTGCCCGTCCACCGGCACAGCGTCTGGTACTTCCTCGGCGGCATGGTGCTGTTCCTGTTCATCCTGCAGGTCTGCACCGGCGTGCTGATGCTGTTCTACTACCGCCCCAGTGCCAGCGGGGCGTACGACTCCGTCCAGTTCCTGATGACGCAGGTGAAGTTCGGCTGGCTGGTCCGCTCCATTCACGTCTGGGGCGCCAACCTCATGATCTTCGTCCTGTTCATCCACCTGTTCAGCGTGTGGATCCTCAAGGCGTACCGCGCGCCCCGTGAGTTCACGTGGTTCACCGGACTCGCCCTGCTCGGACTCACCCTCGGCCTGGGCTTCACCGGCTACCTGCTGCCCTGGAACACGCTGTCGTACTTCGCCACGCGCGTCGGCACGTCGATGGCCACCGTGATTCCCGGCATCGGCCCGTTCGTGGGCCGCGTGCTGCGGAGCGGGAACGACGTCACCGGAGCCACCCTCACGCGGTTCTACGCCCTGCACACCTCCGTGCTCCCGGGCCTGCTGTTCCTCTTCCTGGGGCTGCACGTCGTGCTCGTGCAACTCCACGGGATGAGTGTGCCGCCCGGGGTCGAGCGCAAGCATCAGGGCAAGAAGGTCCGCTCGGTGCCGTTCGTGCCGAACTTCCTGGTGCACGACCTGATCGGATGGCTGCTCGCGCTCGGCTCGATCGCCGCCCTGGCGGTGTTCCTCCCCGCCGAGATGGGAAAGAAGGCCGACATGTTCGCCTCGGCCCCGGCCGGCATCAAGCCGGAATGGTACTTCATGGCGCCGTACCAGACGCTGAAGTACCTGCCGGCCAAGGTGCTCGGCTTCCCCGGCGACGCGTTCGGGATCGTCGTCTTCAGCATTCTCGCGGCGGTGTTCGCCCTGATTCCCTTCTTCGACAGACCGAAGCGCGACGGGACCTACCGGCCGATCTGGCGCCTCGCCGCGTTCGCGACCCTCGCCTATCTAATCGTGTTCACGTACCTGGGACTGAAGTCATGATGGGTACGGCATGCAGACGGTAGGCTGTCGGCGGTGAGCGGTTGGCCGTATGGAAGCGGAAACGGCGGGACGATCGAGATCGACCCGCCGTTCCCTATTGAATCCGCCCGTTCCCTTCCTCTTCCCCGCCGTTTCGGTTCTGCGTTGTTCTCGGTCGTGCGTTGTACCGGCCCTGCGTTGTAGCGGTCTTGCGTCGTATCGGCCCCGCGCCGTTACGTCTCTGCGCTCTTTCCCGCTGTCCCTCCCGTCCACTTCCTCACCGCCACGACGATCAACACCAACCCGCCGGCCAGCAACACGTATGGTGCCGCGTACAGCACGAGGTTGAACCCGTGGGCCCGCGGGTCCAGCAGGATCCACTCGCCGTACTTGGACACGAAATACGCTTTCACCTGGGCCGGGGTCTCACCGGCCGCGAGTCGCTGGCGCACGATGCCGCGCATCTCCTGCGCGAGCGAGGACGGGGAATCCTGGATGGATTCGCCCTGGCAGACCGGGCAGCGGAGCTGCGAGGCCACGGCGGCCGTCCGCGCGTCGAGCGCCGAATCGGCCGGCGAGAGCGGCGGGGCGGCCATGGTTGTGGTGTCGGCCGGCACCTGTTGGGCGGCGACCGGTGCCGGCGCCGTGCCCAGAACCAGCACCGCGGCGGCGAGCCCCAGCATCGTGGTCCGGATCATGGCGTGGTTCCGGTTCCCTTGCCGCGCGCCGGAGCGGGAGCCAGGGTCGGCGCCGCCGTGTCGGCCGCGGCCCCGGCCTTCGACGAGGCCGGCAGCGCGGCGATGAGCGAGTCCACCTTCTCTTTCAGGATGGCGTCGGTCACCGGCCCGGTCTGCTTGTAGGCCACGCGTCCGGAGCCGTCGATGAAATACGTCTCGGGCACGCCGTACAGCCCGTAGCTGATGGACGTGTGCGCGTTGTAGTCGTTCACCGACGGGTACTGCTGGCCGCCCATCTCCTTGATCCACTGGATCGCCGGGGCCGGGTAGTCGTTGTACAACACGCCGAGGAACTCCACCGGCTTGCCGACGTAGCGGCGGGCGAACGCGGTCAGCTCGCGGTGTTCGTCGCGGCACGACAGACACCAGGAGGCCCAGAAGTTGAGGACCACCACCTTGCCGCGCAGACTCGCCAGATGGACCGTGTCGCCCACCGGCAGCGTGGTCGGGGGCTCACCCGGCGAGAACACCGGCAGCCGAAAATCCGGCGCCATGCGGCCCGGCAACGGCGAGGGAATGTTGTTGGGGTCCTTCGTGAACCCGTACGCGAACAGCACGATGACCGGAACGGCGAACAGCGCGGCGATCGCGGAGCGCTTCCAGTTCATACCTCTCCTCCTCCCCCGGTGTTGGGCACCGGCATCGGCACGGCGGGGACCGGCTGTCGGGCCGCCGCCGGCGCGGTGCGCCGCCGACGCTTCGGGAAGATCCCGATGATCGCGCCGAGCACCACCACACCGCCGCCGAACCAGATCCACGGCACGAGCGGCTGGACGATGAACTTCACCGTCGCGTGCGAGCCGTTCTGGTCGAACGCCATCAGGTTGAAATACAGATCACCCTTGATCGAGCTGACGACCTGGGGGGTGGGCACCGGCGCCGACTGCGTCGGATAGAAGTTCATCCGCGGGTCCGCCGTCGCCACGACCCTGCCGTGGTCGAGGACCTCCATCGTCGCGCCGATCACCGCCCGCTGCGGCTCCTGGCGGCCCCAGACATCCTTGAGGCGTGCCGTGTGACCAGCCACCGTCAGAGTCTCGCCGGGGCGCAGGGTCGCTTCACGCTCCTGCCGGAAGGTCTGCGAGGCCGCGATGCCGAGCGCCACCAGCAGCACGCCGATGTGCGCCACGTACCCGCCGTAACGCCGCCGGTTGCCACCCACGAGTCGGGTCAACGCCGTGATCCAGTTCTCGCCATGCGCCGCGTGACGGGCCCTCATGCCGATCCAGTACTCGCGGAAGTTGGCGAACGCCGCGTAACCGACGAATGAGAACACCAGCACCGTGTACACATTGCGGGCGCCCGTCAGCAGGGCGATCGCGCCCATCACCACCGCACCGGCGAGCGGCGGGAGCAGTTTCCGCTTCAGTTGCTCCATGCTCGCGGCGCCCCAGGGCAGTGCCGGACCGACCCCCATGAGAAAGATGAGCGCCGTGATCAGGGGGAGCGTCATCTTGTTGAAGAAGGGCTCGCCCACCGTGACTTTCGTTCCGTGGAGCGCCTCGGCCACCAGCGGGAACAGCGTCCCGACGAGGACCGTGAACATGAATGCGGTGAGGAACAGATTGTTGAACAGGATCACCGTTTCCCGCGACGCGGCCGATTCGAGATGCCCCGTCGTTCGGATCTTGTCGGACGTGCCCGCCACCATCACCAGCGCTGCGACCAGCACGATCGCGATGAAGACCAGGAAGTAGTACCCGATCGGCCCCTCGGTGAATGCGTGCACGGACGAGAGGATGCCCGAGCGCGTGAGGAACGTCCCGAGGATCGTGAGCACGAAGGTGCCCACCATCAGGTTCAGGTTCCAGAGCTTGAGCATGCCACGCCGTTCCTGGACCATCGCCGAATGGAGGAACGCCGTCGCCACCAGCCAGGGCATGAACGAGGCATTCTCGACCGGATCCCACGCCCAGTAGCCGCCCCATCCGAGCACCTCGTACGACCACCACATGCCGGCGATGATGGCCGCCGACAGGAAACCCCACGCCACCATGAGATACGGCCGCGTGATCCGGATCCAGTCGTCCGACATCACCTCGCCGGAGAACATCGCGCCCACCGCGAAGGCGAACGGCACCGTCATGCCGACGTAGCCCAGATAGAGCAACGGCGGATGAACCGCCATCAGGATGTGGTTCTGGAGCAGCGGGTTCGGCCCCGGGCCATCCGCCGGCACCGGGAACACCGGGCGGAACGGGTTGGCCGGGCCCACGAGCAGAATGGCGAAGAAGAGCGCCACCACCAGCAGCGTCACCGTGGCCCACGGCACCAGATTGCCGGCGCGTTTCCGGTTGATCCAGACGACCGCCGTGGAGTACGCGCCCAGCACCCAGCCCCAGAACAGGATCGAGCCCTCGAGCGCGCCCCAGAGCGAGATCACCGTGTAGAACATCGGGGTCTCACGGCTGCCGACCTGCGCCACGTAGGAGATGGAGAAGTCGTGCGTGACCAGGGCGTAGATCATCGCGCCCGAGGCGATGGTCACCAGCGCGAAGTTGGCGTAGACCGCACCGAAGGCGAGCTGCACCCAGTCGGGGCGGTGCCGACGGATGCCGAGCGTGCCGGCAATGGCGCCGAACGCAACGGCGATCAGCGAAACCAGCAGCGCATCGTGTGCCAGCATGCCGGTCATTGGTCCGCTCCCTTGATCAGCGTCTTGTACATCTCCTCGGGCTTCTCCCCCGGCTTCGGCGGATGGTACTGATTCGAGTGCTTGACCAGCAGGTTCGTGGCCTGGAACACGTTGTCGTGGCCGTACTTTCCCTCGACCACGACGCCGATGCCCGGCTGGAACATCTGCGGCGGTGCGCCGACCTCGTGCACCAGCACGGTGTCGGTGTCGTCCGTCACCCGGAACATCAGGTCGAGCGTCTTCTCGTCCCACTTCACCGAGCCCGGCATGACCAGGCCGCCCAGCCGCACGGGGACGTTGTAGGCGCGGGAGCCCTTGGCCAACAGCTCCTTCGGGGTCAGGAAGAACACCACGTTCTTGTTGAGGCCGCCGTACAGCAGCCATCCGAACGTCGCGACCAGAACCACCGCGACGAGTATTGCCACGTTTCGCTTGCTCATACCGCCTCTCCCTCGCCGGGCCGGTGGCCCGTGACTCGCTCATACTCGGCGCGCGACCGCTGCAGCGACCGGTGTGTGTACAGCAGGTATACCAGAATCACGATCCATGTGACGGCATACGCCGCCGTGACGAATGCCCAGTTCATCGCCTGCATCAGTCGATCCCTCCCAGCGCCGCTTCCTGCGCCGCGTGCTCGGCGGCCCGGCCCACGGCCGCCGCCTCGTACCGGCGCCGGATGAAGTACGTCATGACGAGCAGCATGGCCCCGAAGTTTGCGAACATCCCCACCCAGTAGATCTCGGCCATGTCCTGCATGGTCGACGGCATCTGGTGCAGGGTGCGCCACCAGGTGACCGACATCCAGACGATCGGCACGTTGAGCGCGCCGAGGATACCCACCGCCGCGCTCCACTGACCGCGCCGCTGCGGATCCTCCACGAACGCCCGCAGGGCCAGATACCCGACGAAGACCAGGAAGAGCACCAGCGTAGACGTCAGCCGCGCATCCCAGACCCACCAGACGCCCCACGCCGGCTTCCCCCAGATCATGCCCAGGACCAGCGTCAGCCCATTGAAGATAGCGCCCACTTCCGCTGCTGCAGCCGCCAGCAGGTCGTCTTCCTCACGTCCCTTCCACAGGAACCGGAGGCTGTAGACCAGCACGATGGCGAAGCAGACGAACATGACCCAGGCCGCCGGGACGTGGACGTACAGGATCTTCTCGAGCTGCCCCATGTTCACGTCGGGGGGCGACGAGACGAAGGCGAAGATCTGAGTCGCAATGAGCGCCACGATGGCGATCACGCCGAACGTCGGCCAGCGTCCCGATCGGGGAACTTGAGGTTGAGCGGCAGAAGTCATGGAGACGCCCTCAGACTTCGATGACATATTCAAAAGCCCACAGCGTGGCGACCAGGAAGATCAGGTCGTACGCCGCGAGCAGCTTTACCCACGCCCCGGCTTCGTGCATCAGGTCGCCAAGGAGCAACGCCTTCGACGCCGAGATCGCCGCCAGGAGCACCGGCACGAGCATGGGGAAGAGCAGGAGCGGGAGCAGCACCTCGCGGGCCCGGCTCCGACTCGCCATGGCGGCGTAGAACGTGCCGAGCACCACCAGCCCCACGGCACCCAGTGCGAACACTCCGATCAGAGCAGGCCACGCTGCCGGGATCCGGACTTGGAACAGAGCGATCCCCACCGCCACCACGATCAGCAGCATCAAGCCCACGAACAGCGAGTTGGCCAGGAGCTTGCCCACGTAGATCACCCACCGCGGCCCCGGATACTGCAGCAACTGGTCGAGCGCTCCACTCTCCAACTCCACCTGATACGATCGGTTGAAGGCCAGCACCCCGGCGAACAACGCCGACAGC
>JBJKRG010000351.1:0-4479 GCA_046704805.1 Gemmatimonadaceae bacterium | reverse complement strand
ATCCATCCTGGCCGGGCATCGTACCGCCGTCGATGCTCCCCCAGCGCACGCCGCCGACCCCGAGCACATACCGCCCGCAAAGGGACGGCCGGAGGACTACTGCCCCGCGCTGATCGAGGCGCGACAGGCAAACGTCGAGCTGATGACGAGCGTGCACCTGGAGCACGTCGCGTCGTATTCGATCCCGCCGGCGGAAGCCTGCCACAACATCGAGAACTTCACCGGAGTCGCGCAGGTGCCGCTGGGCATCGCCGGACCGCTGTACATCGACGGCGAACATGCCCGCGGTGAGTTCCTGATTCCGCTGGCCACCACGGAAGGCTCCCTGGTGGCGTCGTACAGCCGCGGCATGAAGGTGGCGAGCCTCGCCGGCGGCGTCCGGACGACGGTGTCGGGGAACGGCATGCAGCGGGCGCCGGTGTTCGTCTTCGACACGGCGCGCGAGGCGCGCGACTTCCCGGCCTGGATGGAGGAGCACTTCGGGGAGATCCGCGGGGTGGCGGACGCGACCTCGCACGTGGCCCATCTCACGCACGTCGAGCCGTTCCTGTCGAACCGGTTCGCGTTCGTGCGGTTCAACTTCACCACCGGCGATGCTGCGGGGCAGAACATGGTGGGGAAGGCCACCTTCGCGGCGTACCGGTGGATCCTGGCCAACAACTCTACGGTGCGCCGGGCCTACCTGGAGTCGAACTTCGCGACCGACAAGAAGCCCTCGCACGTGAACGTGCTGCACACCCGCGGCAAGCGCGTCACGGCCGAGGTGACGATCCCGCACGATCTGCTGAAGCACCACCTGCGCGTGGAGCCGGAGCAGCTGGCCTATCACTGGGGCGTGGCGAACGTCGGCGCACTGCTCTCGGGCGCGAACAACAACGGGCTCCACTCGGCGAACGCGATCACGGCGATGTTCATCGCCACCGGCCAGGACGTGGCGAACGTTGCCGAGGGCGTGGCAGCGACGACGTACGCCGAGGTGACGCGCGACGGCGGGATGTACTTCTCGATCACGATCCCGAGCCTGATCGTGGCCACGCACGGCGGCGGGACGCATCTGCCGACGCAGCGGGAATGTCTGCAGATGCTGGGCTGCTGGGGAACGGGGAACGTGAACAAGCTGGCGGAGATCGTGGCGGCGACGGTGCTCGCCGGCGAGCTGTCGCTCGCGGCGGCGATCTCGTCACTGGAATGGGTGTCGGCGCACGAGGCGCTGGGACGGAATCGATGAGTGTTGAGGCCGTCACCAGTGGGCAGTTGACTGTTCGCAGTCCGCCGGCAAAGCACCGCGAACCGCCGACGGTCAACCCCGTACCGCCGCCCCGGACATCTCCCGCGCCGCTGCGGCCGCCGCCCGGCATCATCCGGCGCGCCATGAGCACCAACCGCCACCTGCTCGGACTGCTGTTCGGCGCCATCATCGCCTGGACGCGCGAGCAGCGGGTGCGCGGCACGGGGCGAGGGGTACGCTACGCCGTGGCGCGCGTCGTGGGCGCGGCGGCCCGCCCGCTGCTGCGCCGGGACCTGGTGGATCTGCCGTTCGCCCGGCAGTTCCGCCGCCGGCTGGAGCTGCTGGGCCCGACCTACATCAAGCTCGGTCAGATCCTGAGCCTGCGCGAGGACATCCTGCCCCACTCGGTGACCAGCGAGCTGCGCGGGCTCCTGAACCGGCTGCCGGTGATTCCGTTCGCGCACTTCACGGCGCTCGTGGAGCACGACCTGGGTCGGCCGGTGGACCGCCTGTACTCCTGGATCGATCCCGAGCCGCTGGGATCGGCGTCGATCGCGCAGATCCACCGGGCGACCACGCTCACCGGCGAGGACGTGGTGATCAAGGCGGTGAAGCCGGGAGTGGCGGAGACGCTGCGGCGCGACGCACGGTTGCTGCGCATGCTGGGCTCGGCGCTGCAGGCGGTGATTCCGCGGTATCAGCCCAAGCGCATCATCGCCGAGTTCTGCGAATACACGCTGCGCGAAGTGGACCTGCGCCGCGAGGCGGACAACGCCGAGAACTTCGCCGCCAATTTCCGGGACCTGCAGGACGTCGTGTTCCCGGCCGTGGACCGGCACCGGAGCGGGATGCGCGTGCTGACCATGCAGTATCTGGACGGCGTCCGCCCGGACTCGCCGGAAGCCCTGGCCCTGAGCGAGGAGGAGCGCCGGCACCTGGTGGAGCTCGGTGCCGAGTCGATCATCCGGATGCTCTACCGCGACGGGTTCTTCCACGCCGACCTGCATCCGGGGAACCTGCTGGTCCTGCCCGGGGCTCGCGTGGGGTTCATCGACCTCGGCATGGTGGGGCGCTTCGACAGCGACCTGCGACGGGCGCTGCTGTACTACTACTACTCGCTGGTGAGCGGCGACCACGAGAACGCCGCCCGGTACCTCGCCGCGGTCGCCGAGCCGGGGCGGGACGGCGATCCGGCCGGGTTCCGCCGCGACGTCTCGGAGATCTCGGCGCGATGGCACCGCGCCTCGAGCTTCGAGTCATTCTCCCTGGCGCAGCTCGTGCTGGAATCGGTCACGCGCGGCGCGCAGTACCGGATGTACTTCCCGGTGGAGCTGGTGCTGATGGTCAAGGCGCTGGTGACGTTCGAGGGCGTCGGCCACGTGCTGCTCCCGGATTTCGACGTCGCCGACGTGTCGCGCACCTACATCCGTCGCGTGTTCCTCGAGCAGTTCAGCCCGATCCGGTTCCTGCAGGAAGGGCTGCGTGAAGCGCCGGACCTGGTCGACGCGATGGTGAAGCTGCCGTCACTGGTCACCGAAGGGGTGCGGGTGCTCGAACGGAGCACGCGGCCGCCGCCGGAGAATCCGCTCAAGGGGGTGCGCGCCACGCTCCTGGCCGGGTTCTGTCTGGTGGCGGGGGCGATCATCATGACGCTCGGCGGGGCGTGGCCGCTCTGGGGCACCCTGTTCGCCGGCGCGGTGCTGCTGGCCTTCCGGCGGGGCGGGTGACTCGATGGCGACCGTGCTGCACCCTCCGAGCGCCGGCCCGGCGCCGACCGGGATCCACGATCCGTTCGATCCCGCCTACTGCCGGGACCTCGTGGAGCGGGTCATCGCGCCGCTGTCGGACTTCTACTTCCGACCGCAGATCTTCGGGGCGCACAAGCTGCCCGACCACGGCCCGGCCATCCTCGCTGCCAACCACAGCGGCACGGCCTTTCCGTACGACGCGATGGTGTTCGACCTGGCACTCTGGAAGCGCGACGGCATGCGTCCCGGTGCCAAGTGGCGGTCGGTGTACGAGAAGGAGTTGACCCTCGCCTGGTGGATGCATCCGTTCGGACTGGATGATCTCTGGCGCCGCGGCGGCGGCGTGGACATGACGTTCGACAACTTCGAGCGCCTGTTGCAGCGCGGCGACCGGGTGATCTACTACCCGGAAGGCGTGCCCGGCATCGGCAAGGGTTTCCAGCACCGGTACCAGCTGCAGCGGTTCCGCACGAGCTTCGTCCGGCTCGCGGCCCGGTACGACGTGCCGATCTACCCGGTCTCGGTGGTCAACGCCGAATGGGTGATGCCCTACCACTTCACGCTGCAACCGCTGGATCACGTGATGCAGCGGTTCTTCCACGTCCCGTTCCTGCCGCTCCCCGCGGGGATTCTGGCGCTGGTCTTCCCGTGGATGTGGTACCTGGCGCTGCCGGCCCACATGACGTTCGTGATCGGTGACCGGATCGACGCCCGCGCCGTGCTGCACGAGGCGGGTGTGCACGACGGGGACGATCCCGACCGGAATGCGGCCGATCGTGCCGCGCACCGGATCCGCCGCTCCATGCAGACGGCACTGGACCGGAACGTGGCCGAGTACGGCCGTCGTCCGTACGACTGGCGCGCGCTGCTGCGCGCGTGGCGCACCGCCGCCCGCCGGCGCTGCCTGATGTGCACGCTTCCCACGGGATGGCCGGTCAGCTTCATCCGCAACGAGCGCGACCATTTCCGGGCCCCGGCCCGCAATCGGCTGGTAGCGTTTCTGCGCGATCTGGACCTGGTGGCCTTCTACGTTCCGCTGGGGTGGCCCCTGCTCTCACTGTTTCGGCGGCTGCGGCGTCCGCCGTACGGGTACCGTGGCCTCAGCCCGGCCGAAATCCGTGAGAAGCAGGGGAACTTCATCTGGCGGCTGAGCGAGCGGCCGCTACCGCCTCGACGCGATCGAGCGCCCGATCGAGTGACCCGGTGACTGTCCTCGACGCGGACACGGCCGGGTGTTGGGACTCCAGCCCGGCGCTCTTCCAGAGGTTGCGCGCGGGATCGTGGAGGACGTCGGTGCGGAGGACAAGCCCGTGCGTGGCCAGGATGGGCACCAGCTCCGCGGCTCGCGCACGGAGTGTACGCCGCGTGGCCTGGTAGCCAGCGCGGCAGATGTGACGCCGCGACCGGAAGCTGAAGACGTTGGCGAAGAAGAGCTCGTATTCCTCATCGGGCTCGAGCAGCACGACGTCGGCATCGGGAAAGCGCGCCGCATAACGGGAGAAC
>JBJKRG010000350.1:0-8781 GCA_046704805.1 Gemmatimonadaceae bacterium | reverse complement strand
GACGTGGGGCATCACCGTGGCCCCGATGATGCCGATGGCCACGTAGATCATCGCCGGGTTGCTGATGCTGGGCGTGATGATCGCCCGACCCATCTCGGCGAAGCTCGGCTGCGTCTGCGGCAGGACGAAGATCTCGATGAAATAGCAGAGCGCGATCGTCGCCACGAGGATGAACACCACCGCTTCGACCGTTCGCATGCCGAAGCGCTGCAGGCCGAGCAGGAGCAGGACGTCCGCCCCGGTGATGACGACCGCCCAGATCAACGGGATGTGGAAGAGCAGGTTGATCGCCACCGCGCTCCCGAGCACTTCCGCCAGGTCGCAGGCGATGATCGCGATCTCGGCGAGCAGCCAGTTGGGCACGCGCGTCCACTTCGGATACCAGTCGTAGCAGCACTGCGCGAGGTCGCGCCCCGTCACCACCCCCAACCGCGCCGCGATCACCTGCAGGGCAATGGCCATGATGCTGGCCAGGGCCACCACCCAGAGCAGCCCGTACTTGAACTGGGCGCCACCCTGCAGATCGGTGCCCCAATTGCCCGGATCCATGTAGGCGACGCTGACCAGCACGGCGGGCCCGAAGAATGCCGCCATCTGCGACCAGAACCCCTTGCTGGCGTGCGGCACGGCGACGCTTCCGTGAATCCCCTGGAGCGACAGCTCATGCGCGGGAGCCACGACGGTCGTGCGGCTCGGCGTCGGCTGGGGCGTGATGGCCGGGCCGTCGGGGCCCGGAGTCGGATGCTGGTGGTCGGACACGCGGGGCGGGGTTGAGCGCCGGGAACGAACGAAGATGGGGGTAGCCTAAACACAAAATTAGGTATGGCTAACTCTCGGTGCAACCCACTCCTCGACGCCCCCGTTCGGTGCAACGGGTGCCACTATCCCCGCGCATCGATCAGCACGCGCTCGAGCACGGCCACGGCCTGGACCAACCGGCTGCGGTCTGCCTTCGAGAGTGCGTCGAGCCCGCGGGTGAGTGCCGCCACCCGGCGCCGCTGCGCCGCCTCGAGCATGCGCCGCCCCGCGAGCGTGGCCCGGATGCGCACCACCCGCCGGTCGGCGGCGTCGGGCACCCGTTCGGCCAGCCCGGCCGCGGCCAGCGCGTCCACCGCCCGGCTCATCGTCGCCGGTCGCACCTGCTCGGCATGGGCCAGCTCCCCCAGCGTCCGCGATCCGCCGAACACGAGCACGCTCAACGCCGACAGGAGCGGGGCCGACACCCCCGAGGCGTCATCCTCGCGGCGCAGGAGGCGCAGCAGGTGGATGGCCGCGGAGTGGAGGCGGGTGGCGAGGTCGGCGGTGGGGCCGGGGACGGCGCCGCTCGATGCCGGATGGCGGTCACGGCCCCGGCCGCCGCTTTCGGCCCTCGCACGTTTTGCGGGCATGAACGATGGTTGGTTAGGTGCGCTAAATATTACGCGCGCCGCTCACGGCCGCCACGCGCGGGCCCTGTGGCACGCGTGGCGCGGCGCGCGGCGCCACCGGGCTCCGTCATTGCTTCCTGACGACGAATGATCCCGTGTCCGGCAGTGCGCATGGCGACGCGGCGTAGCGGCCGTAGATCGCCCCGCCGTACATGAAGGCGGTCACCCCGAACGAGCAGCCGCTGCTGCTGTTGAACGTGAACTTCACCGAGTTGGACCCGTCGTACCCCGACCCGGACAACGTCCCGTCGAGTGCAGCGCTCGCCAGCGCCATCGACCAGGTCCCGTCCACCGTCCACACCGACACGCCGGACCCGGTCTTGGGGTCCTGTGCCGAGCGCGGAACCAGCGACAGGTGAATCGTTCCCAGACTCGCCCCGGCCGAAGAGACCGGACCGGACCAGTCACCGGCCAGGCTGCCAGGCGGCGCGTTGGGGTTGAACGGCGTGTTGCACGCGGCCAGCGCCAGCAACCCCGCGAGCCACACCATCTTGGGCATTGGGCCTTCGCTCCTTCCCGACGATCGGGGGTACGTTCCCGTCCGCCGCGTCCGGGACTTCCTTCCGGGGCCCCGGTCTCCCCATCCCATAAGCAGTATTGGCGTCCACTCCGCCAGCGTCAAGCGGTGCGCCCCGCCGGCCTCTTGCGCGTCTTGCCGGCACGGCCCATAGATTGTTAGACTAGCTAAATATCATCGCCCTGCCGGTCCTCCACACCGCAGTTTCAGCGCCTCACTCTCTTCCGCCCCCACCATGCCTGCCGCCTCGTTCGGTCTCTCCCGCATCGGCCAGATCGCGGTCGTCGTCCACGACCTCGAGCGCGCCACCGCCTTCTACCGCGACGTGCTCGGTATGAAGCTGCTCTCCACCGTGCCCGGCCTGGCGTTCTTCAACGCCGGCGGCGTGCGCATGATGCTCTCCCTGCCCGAGAAGCCCGAATTCGACCACCCCGGCTCGATCCTCTACTTCGACGTCCCCGACCTCGTCGAGGCTTACCGGACGCTTCAGGAACGCGGAGTGCGCTTCATCGACGCGCCGCACTTCGTGGCGAACGTGACGAATGGCGAGTTGTGGATGGCCTTCTTCACCGACCTCGACGACAACCTCATGGCGATCATGGCGGAGCGCCCGCGGGGCTGAGGCGCCGTCACGCTGCCTGGCGATACCGCGTCACGAGCTGCCGGAGCAGGTACTCCGTCATGCCCCACACCACGTAGTCGGCGTGACGGAACACGGGGCGCACCTGCACGCCGAGGGCCCGCGTGGACACCGGCGCCGTGCCCCAGTTCGCCTCGTCCAGCAGGGCGTCGAAGGGCACCCAGGTGAAGTCCGCCACCTCCACGCTCGGGACGACGGCGGTTTGGCCGCCGACCACGGCCACGAACGGGCGCACGAGAATCGGCGGCAGCACGGGGGTGCGCGGGTGGATGTCGTCGAGCGTGCCGAGCATGCGGCCCTGGCGCGCGAGGTCGATCCCCGTCTCCTCGCGCATCTCGCGGACCGCGGTGGCCGAAAGGTCGAGGTCCGCCTCTTCCTTGCGGCCCCCGGGACAGGCTACGTGGCCGCTCCACGGGTCGCGCTCCACCTCGGCGCGCCGGATGAGGAGCAGCTCGGGCTCCGACGGGCCCAGCCGCAGTGTCGCCGCGATGGCCGCATAGCGTACCGGCACGTCGGGCAACACCACCCGGCCCGGGTGGCCCGCAAGTGCGCGGGCCAGGCGGGCGATGCGGGGATCGGCGAGGACGGTGTCGAGCGGAGTCACGAGGCGACGGGTGGAATGTCAGTCCTCCACATCGCCGCCGTCGTCCCCGCGGGCGCGGTAGCTGTCGAGCACGCCGGCGACGGACAGCTCCCGGATACGGCCCGTGACTTCGTCGAGGAGTTGCTGTCCGGTCTTCATGGTCGTGGCGGAGGCGTGAGTGAAAACCTAACGGCGCCCGTACGGTGTCGAAAGCGGCGAACGGCCTACAGCATACGGCTGACTGTCTACTGTTCACCGTCTACGGTTCACGGTTCGCCGTTCACGGATCCACGTGCAGCGTGCCCGCCTCTGCATCGATCTCTGCACGCGCCCCCAGTGGCACCGTCCACTGATCCGCGATGTGGCCGATGGGCGCACCGGCAAAGCACGGCACGCGCAGGATCTCCGCGACCTCACGGAGCACGGCCTCGAGCGTCCGCGCCCCGCCCTGCTCCGGACGCCGCTCCGGCGTGTTGGTGAATGCGCCGAACACGATTCCCGTGCAGGTGGCGAAGGCATCGCCCAGCCGCAGGGTGAGCAGCATGCGCTCGATGCGGTACACGTCCTCGTTCACGTCCTCGATGACGATGATCGCCCGGTCGTAGTCGGGCGCGAACGCGGTGCCAGCCAGCGCGGCGAGGAGCGCCAGGTTGCCGCCCACGACGGGGCCCCTCGCACGCCCGGGGTAGAGCGTCGTGGCGCCCGCAGCGGCGCCGCACGGGTCGACGTGCTTCACCACGGCGCGCTCCAGCGAGTCGCGCGAGAACGGCGACAGCTCGGCGCGCGCCACGGGCGCGTGATAGGTCACCAATTCGCAGCGCGTTTCGATGGCGGCGTGCAGCGCCGTGATGTCGGAGTAGCCCATGAGCACGCGGGGGTGCCGGCGCAGGCCATCGTAATCGAGCTGCTCCATCAGCCGCATGGCGCCGTATCCGCCGCGCACGCACCAGATGCCGTCGATAGACCGGTCGCGGATCGCCGCGTTGAAGTCGTCCAGGCGCTGCTGATCGGTGCCGGCGAAGTAGCCGTCGCGCGCCATCACCGACCGGCCGGGCACCGGCTCCCACCCCATGGCCCGCGCGTTCGCCTCGGCGCGCGCCAGGTCTTCGGGGCCGGCCAGCGGACCGGCGGGACAGACGAGCGCGACGCGGGCGCCGGCTGACAGCGGAGGGGGGACCCTCACCCTTCTCCGCTCCCCGAATGGGTCGTCATCCAGACACGCGGTCGCATGGCGGGAGAGTGTAGACGGTGGACGGTTGGCGGTCAACGAGGGCGCGGCGCAAACGGGCGCCCCTTCCCCGTGGTGTGCACCGGCGGCAACCTTGGTGTCGTGAGTGCCCTTCCGTTGCTCCCCGCCTCGTGACCGTCATTCTCGCGCTGCTCGCGGCCCTGCCCTGGCTGCTGGTGCCGCTGGCGGTGGTCCTGCGGGCGCGCCATTCGCGTTCGCTGGACGAGTGGTCCGACGTGGTGCCCCCGCCGGTGCCCCGGGTCTCGGTCATCATCCCGGCCCGCAACGAGGCGCGGAACATCGAGCGCTGCGTGCGCTCGGTACTGACCACCACGCACCCTGACGTGGAGGTGATCGTGGTGGACGACCACTCCGTGGACGGCACCGGGGGGCTGGCGCGGGCCATCGCGCAGAGTGAGCCTCGCGTTCGCGTGATCACCCCGGAGCCGCTTCCCGACGGCTGGTTCGGCAAGCCGTGGGCCTGCACGGCCGGCGCCGCGGTGGCCACCGGCGACCTGCTGCTGTTCACCGATGCCGACACCGTGCACTCCCCCGATCTCATCGCGCGCAGCGTGAACGCCATGCGGGCGCGGGGCGCTGAGCTGTTCACGGTGGCGGGAGCGCAGGAGCTGGGCAGCTTCTGGGAGCGCGTGGTGCAGCCGCAGTTCTTCGCGCTGCTGATCGCGCGGTACGGGGGCACCGAGACGGTGAGCAATGCCACGCGGCCGGCCGACGCGATCGCCAACGGGCAGTGCATCCTGATCACGCGCGCGGCCTACACCGCCAGCGGGGGGCACGAGGCGGTGCGCGGAAAGGTGGCCGAGGATCTGGCGCTGGCGCAGCGATTCGTGCAGCAGCACCGGCGCATCGCGCTGGTGGCGGGGCTCGATCAGCTCTCGACGCGCATGTACACGTCGCTCGCCGAAGTCGTGGGCGGGTGGGAGAAGAACGTCTTCGTGGGCGGGCTCGACGCCATGCCGGGTGGCCGGTGGACCCGCATACTGTTCCCGCTGGCGCTGCTGGCCGGCCCGCTGTTCAACCTCGCGCCGCCGGTCGTGTTCCTCGCGGGGCTCACCGGGTACACGTCGCCGGGGGTGTTCCTGTGGGCGCTCGTCTCGTCGGCGATCGCGGTGTTGTTCTGGGCGGGATTCTACCGGTTCGTGCGGCTGCCGATGTGGTATGCAGTGGCGTACCCGCTGGGGCTGGTCGTGACGCTGTACATCGTCGTGGCGGCGATCCTGCGCGGGCGGCACGTGGCGTGGAAGGGGAGGAGGTATCGGGTGACCTGACGGCGCTACCCGCAGGCGTCGGTGGGACGCAACGGCGCCATGCCGGTTTTCGCGGCGATGCGCAGCGGACCGATGACGGATGATCCCACGCGGGTGCCTACCGTGCCCGCGTGCTCACCCTCCGTGCGGCAGCTGAGCTGCTGGTGGCCGCCGATTCGCCCGGGACGATCAGCGTGCTGCTCGCGTCGCTGGGAATCGGCGGCGTCAGTCGCCCTCTCGACGCTGCGCGCCGAGCGTCCATCGGCATCACCGAATCCATCCGCGGTGCGCATATCATTGCCGGCCCCGATGACGTGCGTGCCCTGGTTGCAGTCGTTCATTCCGGACCGTCGTTGCGCGATCAGATCCCGCGTCTCGCCGCCCGCATGCAGTCCCGCGCCCCCCACGTGCTCTGGCTGCTGGCGCTTGCCGACGCCCGGAACCGAGCGCTCGCGTTCTGCACCTGGACAGGCGACCGACATCCGCCTCGCGTGCGATCGCTGCTCGTCGACCGGGCACACGTGGTCGACAGCGACGCGGAAACGCTGTGTGCCCTCGCTGCCGCTGCATCCAACGACGGCGTCATGCTCCATCTCCGATGGACCGAGGTCCTCGGGCGGGACGCCCTCAGCCGCCGCTTCTATCGCGACCTCGAGCAGCGCGTGTCCTGGATCGCGGAATCGGCATCTCGTCCGGCTCCCCCGGAGGACCGGCGGTCGCTGGCGCTGCTGTACACGTCGCGTCTGCTCTTTCTCGCGTTTCTCGAAGCGAAGGGATGGCTGGACGGACGCCGGGCCTTCCTCGCCGAGTCGTTCGACCGCCAGATGGCCGTCGGCGGCGGGTTTCACGCGCGCACGCTACGCCCGCTGTTCTTCGGGACGCTGAACACTCCGGTGGCGCGCCGTGCCGCCGCCGCGCGCCGTTTCGGGCGGCTCCCGTTCCTCAACGGCGGGCTGTTCGCTCCCACGCCTGTCGAACGGCATCACGCGGGGCTGCACTTCGCCGACGAGGCGTTCGGGGCATTGATCGGGGGGCTGTTCTCCCGCTACCGATTCACGGCACGGGAGGACGCGGCCACGTGGAGCGATGCCGCCATCGATCCCGAGATGCTGGGCCGGGCGTTCGAATCGCTGATGGCCCCCACCGACCGGCGCGAGAGCGGCTCCTTCTTCACCCCGCAGCGCCTGGTGGAGCACGTGACCGACATCGCGCTGGCGGACGTCCTGCTCGCTGCCGGCTTCGAGTCCCGAACCGCCCGCCGGTTGCTCGACGACGGCATCGTGCCGGACGGCGATACCGCGGAGCTACGCCGCCGGCTGTCGCGCGCCGCGGTGCTGGACCCCGCCTGCGGATCCGGCGCCTTCCTGGTGTACGCGCTCCACCGGCTCGCGGATCTCCGCATCATGCTGGGCGACCGGCGCTCGACGAGCGAGGTCCGCCGCGACGTGCTCACGGCATCCGTGTTCGGTGTCGACCGCAGCCCGATGGCCGTCTGGTTGTGCGAGCTGCGGCTGTGGCTCGCCGTGGTCATCGAGTGCGACCTCGCGGACCCGATGACCGTGGCGCCACTTCCCAACCTCGATCGCAACGTGCGGGTGGGCGACTCGCTCGCGGGTCCCGGCTTCACGGCGGCGGCGCTCTATTCCGGCGGCGGTTCTGCCCGCCTCACTGCGTTGCGCCGGCGATACGCACGTGCGTCCGGCGCCCGCAAGCACACGCTCGGTCGCATGCTCGACCGCGCCGAGCGGGCCCGCGCGATCGACATGCTCGACCGTGCCATGACCGCGGTCCAGCACGCGCGGCGCGAGCGGCTGCTCGTGGGGCGCGGCCGGGACCTGTTCGGCGACCGGCGCACCCTTGGTCGCGGGGACCGGGAAGCGCTGGCATCGCTGCGCCGCCGTGCCACGGAGCTGCGCCGGGAGCGCCGGCGACTGGACGATGGCGGCGCCCTTCCGTTTTCCTTCGCAGTGCATTTTGCCGACGTCGCCGAACGCGGCGGATTCGATGCCGTCATGGGCAATCCGCCCTGGGTACGAGTGCATCGGGTGCCGCCGGCCGAGCGCGCGCGCCTGCGCAGCGAATACTCGTCGTTCCGTAGCGCACAGTGGACCCCGGGGGCCGTCGCCGCCGGGGCTTCCCCGGGGTTCGCCGGCCAGGTCGATCTCGCGGCATTGTTCGTCGAGCGCAGCGTCTCCCTGCTCGGTCCCCGCGGCACCCTGGCGCTCCTCGTGCCGGCGAAGCTGTGGCATTCGCTCGCCGGAGGCGGCATCCGTCGGCTGCTTCGTGAACGGGCGTGCCTCACGAGAATCGAGGATCTATCCGATGCACCGGCGGTGTTTCAGGCCGCGGTGTATCCCTCGCTGCTCGCCGCACGTTCGCGTGCGGGAGACGAGAATCGTGCGGCGGCGCGGATCGACGTCAGCGTACATCGGGGTGCACGCGTCAGCGAGTGGCAGGTCGCACCGTCCAGGCTCGCGCTCGACGGCACTCCGGGCAGCCCCTGGTTGCTCCTGCCCCCGCGGGTGCGGGCTGCTTTCGACCACCTGCGTCGGACCGGCACCCCGCTGGCCGCGAGCCCCGTCGGCCGGCCCGTGCTCGGTGTCAAGTGCGGATGCAACGACGCCTACGTGGTCGAGCTGATCGACGCCCGCGGCGAGGTCGCCTGCGTCCGTGCAGCGGGTGGACGAACGGGTGAGGTGGAGCGCGCGCTGCTGCGACCGGTGGTTCGCGGGGAAACGGTGCGGGCCTGGCGGGCGAAGTCCGGCGCGGATTGGATCATCTGGCCGCACGATCTCCACGGCAACGCACTCCAAGTGCTTCCGCCCCGTGCGCGCCGCTGGCTGATGCGCTACCGCACACGCCTCCTTGCACGGGCCGATGCCCGGAGCGTCCGACGCTGGTGGTCGTTGTTCCGGACCGAGGCCGCTCGACCGGATCGCCCACGTGTGGTCTGGGCGGATTTCGGCCGGCGTCCGCGCGCGCTCGTCCTCCGGGTGGACGACGATACGGTTCCACTCAATACCTGCTACGTGGCGCGGTGCTCCGACCTGGATGACGCCCGGGTGCTGGCGGCGCTGCTCAATTCCACGGTGGCGGCGGCGTGGTTGAACGTACTCGC
>JBJKRG010000349.1:0-8553 GCA_046704805.1 Gemmatimonadaceae bacterium | reverse complement strand
GGCCCGGCAAACAGTGTCACCAGCCTAGTCGTACAGAGCAGGTGTAGGACAACCCGGATCCGGCGAGCGCGGGGTCAGCGTACTTTCAGGTGCGTGTTTGGGGGGGATTCCCGCCCGTCCGGGTCCGCGGTCCTTGCTCTGGAGCGGTGGTTGCGAACGGCTAAGGCAGCGTCGAGCGGCCGCGGTGAGTATGGCCCGCAGGATCGCCGATACGTCGAAATCCAGGAAGAACGCCGGTGGCTTGCGCGGATTCGTCACGGAGACCGCGAGGCCTATGGTGCGCTCGTTGCGCGCCACCTCGACCGCGCCCTGGCCCTGGCGTTCCGCCTGCTGCACCACCGCGAGGACGCCGAAGACCTCGTGCAGGATGCCTTCCTCGCCGCCCTCGAGCACATCGATGCCTTCGACGACTCCCGACCCTTCTGGCCCTGGCTGGCACGCATCGTCGTGAACCGTGGGCTGGACCTGGCGGCTGCCCGCGCCGTGCGCGTCACCGAACCCCTGCCCGACGAGGTGCTCGACCCCCGGCAGGACCCCGCCGGCGCGGCCGCGCGCGCGGAGATCCTCGCGCGCTTCCGCCACGAGCTGGCCCTGCTGCCCCCCCGGCGCAAGCTGATCATGCAGCTCTTCGAGCTCGACGGGTACACCGTCGCGGAGCTGTCCGAGCTGCTCGACACGTCGCCCGCCACGATCCGCTGGCACCTGCATGCCGCCCGGCATCAGTTGCGCAAATCCCTCGCGCCCTTCCGCGGAGACGACACATGACCCCCCACGACCTGCGCCCCGACGCCGAATTGCACGACCTGCTTAGCCGCTTCGACGCGACGGATCGGGGAAATCCCGCACACGCAGCGGCCCTGCAGCGCCGGATCGCGGCTGACGCCGAGGCAGTGCTGGCGGCCCGGCGCGGCTCCGCCACCACGTGGTGGGAGTTTGCCGCCGGGTGGGCCCGCACGCTGATTCCGCTCGGCGTCGCGACCGCCGCCGCGGCGGGCGCGGCCATCATCTGGAGTTCCCGGGTGCCGACACGCGCCGCCGCGACTCTCGCGACCCGCGATTCGCTCGTGAGCGCTGCCCCCCATGACCGCACCTCACAGGATCTGCTCGACCTGCTCGTCACACCTGCGCCTGATCGGGGAGCGCAGCGCTGATGCGCAGCAGGAGAGGCGCCGCGAGCGTTCCCCAGCGCTCGCTCGCCGTGATCGTGCTCTGTGCGCTCGCCCTCGGCAGCGGGCTGGCCGGAGTGGCCATCGATCGGACCGTCCTGCTGCCGGCCGGGCCGCTGGTCACCTTCCCGGATACGTCTTTCCACCCCATCGAATCCATTCTGCGATCTCCGACTGAGGCGGACCGGCAGGCCATCCGGGCCGAGCTGACGAAGAAACTCCACCTCACGCCGTCGCAGGCCGACACCATCGACAGCATCATGAACCGTCGCTCCGGCGAGTTCCGCGCCCTTCGCGCCGAGATCCGCCCCCGCGTGCAGGGACTGGTGGACTCGGTGCACGCCAGCATCGAGCAGGTCCTCACCCCCGCGCAGCGTGAGTTGTTCCGGCGCATGCAGCCCGGCGACACGAGCACGCAGCCGTGACGCGCCGGTTTCTGGCCGGCGCCGCCGCGCTCGCCCTCCTCGCCACTGCCTGCGCTGCCCCCCCCAGCATCGAAGGGCTGCCGGGAGCCCCTCCGAAACCAAATGCGTACTGGACGCCGCCCGCTTCGGTGACGGCCGCGCCTGCGCCGGCTCCCGCCCCCGCCCCCGCCGCTTCCCCGGCCGCCGCGGCGTTGTCGAAGCAGGCACTCGATCGGCTCACCCTCGCGGACGCCGTCGACATTGCACTCCGCAACAATCCAGCCACACGGCTGTCGTGGGCCCAGGCCCGCGCCTCGGCCGACCTGTACGGCGCCGCGCGCGGCTCGCTCCTCCCCACCGTCACCGCGAGCGCCACCGTCACCCGCTCGAAGTCGATCGCCGTGCCCGGACGCCTGGTCGGTGAGCGCACCCAGTACGGGCCGTCGGTGAACCTGTCCTATCTCGTGTTCGACTTCGGCGGCCGGTCTGGCGCCATCGAGGCGGCCCGCCAGACCGCCATCGCCGCCGACCTCGCGCACAACACGACCGTGCAGAACACCGTACTGCAGGTGGAGACTTCGGTGTTCTCGTACCTGGCCACGCGGGCGCTCCGCGACGCGCAGCAGACTGCCCTCGACGAAGCGACGGCGAACCTCGCGGCGGCTACCGACCGCCACAGCGTGGGGTTGGCCACGATTGCCGACGTGCTCCAGGCACGAACCGCCAGATCGCAGGCCCAGCTCGACCTGGAGACGCTCCAGGGCCAGCTCGACGTGAGCCGCGGCGCGCTGGCGGTGGCCATGGGGCTTCCCGCCAGCACGAACGTGGACCTGCCGGGCGAGACGGCGCCGGACACGGCGGCCATCGACTCCGTGACGTCATCGGTGGATTCGCTCATCGCGCGGGCCACGCGCGACCGCCCAGACCTGCAGGAAGCGCGGGCCCAGGCGAAGCTCGCCCGGGCGCAGCTCACCCAGGCGCGGTCGGCCCTGCTCCCCTCGCTGACCTTCAGTGCCACCGGTGCGCACACGGCATCCAGCCTCACCGGGTTCGCCGGGAGCAGTTACACGCTCGACGTGGGGCTGTCGGTGCCGCTGTTCACGGGCTTCACGCATCGCTACGACGTGCACGCCGCCGACGAGCAGGTGGCGGCGGCCGACGCGCGCGCCGAGCAGACGCGCCAGCAGATCGCCCTGCAGGTCTTCACGTCGTACTACGCCATGCGCACGGCGGGCCAGCGCGTGCGCACGGCCGCCGACCTGCTGGCCAGCGCCACGCAGGCGGAACAGGTGGCCCGCGGGCAGTACACGGCCGGCGTGGGCAGCATTCTCGACGTGCTGGTGGCGCAGAGCGCGCTCGCCAGCGCCCGGGCCCAGGCCGTGCAGGCGCGCTGGCAGTGGCGCACCTCGCTCGCCCAGCTCGCCCACGACGTGGGTGTGCTGGGCATTCACGGCGAGGCCCTGTCGCCCCTCACGGAATCCTCAGTCCGCAACAACCGATGACCACCCCCGTGCTTCCGTTCCGCGCGCCCTGGCGCGCGTTCACGTTGCTGGCGCTGCTCTCGGCGGCTGCCTGTGCAAAGCCCCCTGCCCACCACGCGGCGACCGTGCCGGTGCGCGTGGCGACCGTGCGCCGGATGGCCGCGCCGTACACGATCGCCACGAACGGCGTCGTCGAGCCGCGGCAGACGGTGACCATCGAGGCGCAGGTGGGGGGCATTCTCGATTCGGTGACGTTCCACGAGGGTGACGACGTGCGCGAAGGCCAGGTGCTCTTCCGTATCGATCCGCGTCCCTTCGAGGCGGCCCTGCGGCAGGCGCAGGCGGCGCTGGCACGCGACGCGGCGCAGACCGAGAACGCCGAGCGCGACGCCGAGCGCTACCGCACCCTCGTGGCCAAGGACTACGTCACCCGATCGCAGGCGGATCAGGCCGATGCCGCCGCCCGTGCCCTCGTGGCCACGCTCGGGGCGGACAGCGCCGCGGTCGAGACGGCGCGGCTCAACCTGTCGTACACGGTGATCCGCGCCCCGATCGACGGCCGCACCGGCAGCCTGCTCGTGCGCCGCGGCAACCTGGTGAAGGCAGACGCCCAGCCGCTGGTCGTGATCAACCAGATCCATCCCATCCTCGTGCGCTTCCCGGTGACGCAGGCGCAGTTCCTGGCCCTCGAGCAGCGGGCCGCGAAGGGCAACGTGCCCGTGCGCGTCACCACGGCGGACAGCGTGCCCCTGCAGGAGTCGGGCACGCTGACCTTCATCGACAATGCGGTGGATTCCCTCACCGGCACCGTGAGCGCCAAGGCACGCTTCGCCAATACGGCGCGCAGGCTCTGGCCCGGCGAGTACGTGCGGGTCAGCGTGCAGCTCGGCGTCCAGCAGGACGCGCTGGCCGTGCCCACGGCTGCGGTCGTCAACGGGCAGAACGGCAATTACGTGTTCGTCATCGACCGGCAGCACAGCGCGCGTGTGCGCCCGGTGCTCGCCGGCCGTGCGGTGGGCGCGTACACCGTGATCGACAGCGGGCTCGTGGCCGGTGAGCAGGTCGTCACCGACGGGCAGTCGCGGCTCGTCGCGGGTGCCAGGGTCGAGGCCCGGCCGGCCGACATCCCGGACACCGACGTTCCCGTCGCCGATACGGGAGCGGGGTCGTGAAGCTCTCCGACCTCTTCATCCGCCGCCCGGTCATGACGGTGCTCGTCATGATCGGGATCGTGGTCTTCGGCATCACCGCCTACCGGCAGCTCGCCGTCAGCGACCTGCCCAACGTGGACTTCCCCACGATCTCGGTGAGCGCGAGCCTGCCGGGCGCGAGCCCCGAGACCATGGCGGCCGCCGTGGCCACGCCGCTGGAGAAGCAGTTCTCGACGATCGCCGGCATCGACAACATGACGTCCACGAGCGCCCTCGGCTCGACGTCGATCACGCTGCAGTTCTCACTCGACCGCAACATCGACGGCGCCGCGCAGGACGTGCAGGCGGCCATCGGCGCCGTGCTGCGGCAACTGCCGCCGGGCATCATTCCGCCGTCGTACCGGAAGGAGAATCCGGCCGACCAGGCGATCATGTACTTCGCCCTCACCTCCAAGCTGCTGCCGCTGTCGCAGCTCGACGAGTACGGCGAGACCGTGATGGCGCAGCGCATCTCGATGGTGAACGGTGTGGCGCAGGTGGCGGTGTACGGCGCGCAGAAGTACGCGGTGCGGGTGCAGCTCGATCCGAACGCCCTGGCGTACCGGAAGATCGGCATCGACGAGGTGGCCACCGCGATCAGCGCCCAGAACGTGAACATGCCCACCGGCATCCTTTGGGGGCCGAACCGCGCCTACACCGTGCAGGCCAACGGGCAGCTCAACGACGCCGCGTCGTTCCGGCGGCTCGTCGTCACGTACCGCAACGGTGCACCGGTGCACCTCGGGGACCTCGGCAATGTGATCGACGGCGTGCAGGACAGCCGCTCCGCGAGCTGGTACGACGGCACGCGCTCGATCGTCCTCGCGATCCAGCGGCAGCCCGGCACCAATACCGTCGAGGTCGCCACCTCCGTGAAGCGGCTCATGGCCCAGCTGGAACGGACCATCCCCGCCACGGTCGAAGTGCACACGCTCTACGACCGGTCGCTGTCCATCCAGCAGTCGGTGCACGAGGTGAAGTTCACGCTGCTCGTGACGCTGTGCCTCGTGATCCTGGTGATCTTCCTGTTCCTGCGGAACCTGTCGGCGACGGCCATTCCCAGCCTCGCACTGCCGATCTCGGTGATCGGCACGTTCGCCGTCATGTACCTGCTGGGATACAGTCTCGACAACCTGTCGCTGATGGCGCTGACACTGGCGGTGGGGTTCGTCGTCGACGATGCGATCGTGATGCTCGAGAACATCGTGCGCCACATGGAGATGGGAAAGGAGCCCATGCGTGCCGCCTTCGACGGCGCACGCGAGGTCGGGTTCACGATCCTGTCGATGACGCTGTCGCTCACCGCCGTGTTCATCCCGATCCTGTTCCTGGGCGGCATCGTGGGCCGCCTGTTCCACGAGTTCGCGGTGACGATCGCCGTGGCGATCCTGGTCTCGGGGTTCGTCTCGCTGACCCTGACGCCGATGCTCTCCAGCCGGTTCCTGCGGCCGCACCGTGGGGAGCGGCACGGGCGGCTGTTCAACGCGACGGAGCGCGCCTGGAACGCCGTGATGGCGAAGTACGAATCGTCGCTGCATACGGTGATGCGCCACCGCCGGGCGATGGTCGGGCTGGCGGCACTGGTGCTGCTCGGCACCGTCGGTCTGTTCGTGATCGTGCCCAAGGGGTTCATCCCCGACGAGGATACCGGCCAGGTACGCGTCACCACGGAGGCGGCGCAGGGAGTGTCGTTCGACGACCTGGTACAGCACCAGCAGCAGCTGGCGGCGATCATCCAGCGCGATACGAACGTGGCCGGGTTCATGTCGGCCGTCGGCGGCGGCGGGCCGACGTCGTCGTCGAACCAGGGGCGCATGTTCATCAGCCTGAAACCGCTCGGCCACCGGCTCGGTGCCGACGCGTTCATCCAGGAAATGCGCCGGAAGCTGGCCGTCGTGCCGGGCATCAAGGTGTTCATGTCCAACCCGCCGGCCATCCAGATCGGGGGCCGCGTCGCCAAGGGCCAGTACCAGTTCACCCTCACCAGCGCCGACATCAAGTCACTCTACCCCGCCGCCCAGCAGCTCCTCGACTCGGTGTCGACGCTGCCGCAGGTGCAGGATGTGTCGAGCGACCTGCAGCTCGGCAACCCGCAGGCGAGCATCGAGATCGATCGGGAGCGCGCTGCGTCGCTCGGCGTCACCGCCGACCAGGTCGAGACCGCGCTGTACGACGCCTACGGGTCGCGGCAGGTGTCCACCATCTACACGCCCAACAACGAGTACTGGGTGGTGATGGAATTGGAGCCGCAGTACCAATCCGACCTCTCGGCGCTCTCGCTGCTCTACATCCGCTCCAACACGGGTGCGCTGGTGCCGCTGAGCGCCGTGTCCACCGTCTCGAACACGACCGGACCGGTGACGGTGAACCACGCCGGCCAGCTCCCCGCCGTCACCGTGTCGTTCAACCTCGCCCCGGGCTATGCGCTCGGGGACGCGACCGCGGCCGTGCAGCGGGTGGCCAACGAGGTCGTGCCGTCAACGGTCACCACCGCGTTCGCCGGGACGGCGCAGGCCTTCCAGGCCGCCCAGGCGGGGCTGCTGGCCCTGCTCGTGCTGGCGATCTTCGTGATCTACGTCGTCCTGGGCATCCTGTACGAGAGCTTCGTCCATCCGGTGACCATCCTCTCGGGGCTCCCGTTCGCCGCCTTCGGCGCGCTGCTCACGCTGCTCGTCTTCCACATCGACCTCAGCGTGTACGCCTTCGTGGGGATCATCCTGCTGGTCGGGCTGGTGAAGAAGAACGCCATCATGATGATCGACTTCGCGATCGAGGCGGAGCGCTCGCAGCATCTGCCGGCGCAAGAGGCGATCATCCAGGCCTGCGTGATCCGGTTCCGGCCGATCATGATGACGACGATGGCCGCGCTGTTCGGCACGCTGCCGATCGCCCTGTCGGTGGGCGCCGGGGCCGAGGCGCGGCGACCGCTCGGCATCGCGGTGGTGGGTGGGCTGTTCTTCTCGCAGTTCATCACGCTCTATATCACGCCGGTGGCGTACACCTACCTCGATGCGGCGAGCCGGCGGACCGAGGGGTGGTTCTCGCGGCGGCGGAGCGTGGCGGGTCCGGATATCGAGCCCGTCGCGGCGGACTGAGCACGGCGGCCGGCCGCCGGAGCCTTGAAGGGAAAACCCTTCTGGAAGGTCCGGCCTGATCCGGCCTATCCTGAAGCATCGTGGTCAATCGTCCGGATCCTGATGCGTGCCAGGCGGTTGGCCCCCGGTCGCGGATGGTGTCCGAGGCCAGGGTCCGGGGGCTTGTGTATCGCCATATGACCAACTAGTTATATAGATCGAACGCGGTCCGCAGGCGCTCCCGCCGGCGACCACCGGCAACCGATACGAGAGAGATTCCCATGAACCCGTCCACCAGCTCTACGAACGCCGCCGCTCCTGCCCTCGGCATGGTGCGCTGCCCCTTCTGCGGCGCCCTGACCGCGGCCGATCTCAATGCCGGCCTGCCGGCCTGCTCGGGATGCGGCAAGCCCGTTCTCACGGATCGGCCGATGCCCGTGACCGATGCCGATTTTCACCGGATCGTCACCGAGAGCAAGCTCCCGGTGCTCGTAGATTTCTATGCCGACTGGTGCGGCCCCTGCCGCATGATGGCGCCCATCCTCGACGAGATGGCCCGCGAGTACAAGGGTCGGTTGCAGATCCTCAAGCTCGACACCGATCGGTACCCCGAAGTCTCGGCCGGACTGGGCATCCGCGGCATTCCCACGATGATCGCGTTCAAGGGCGGCAAGGAGGCAGCGCGCATCGTCGGTGCGGCCCCGAAGCCGATGGTCGTGGACCAGCTGGCGGACGTCCTCTGACGGGTGGGGTTGATCACACCGGTGACACGGGTGCATGATCAACCATATCGGCAGATGGGAATCCCACCCCAGATAGAGTGTCGCCGTATGAGCAACACCAAGATGACCCCTGAGCTGCTCGGGCTGATCGCCGATCGCTTCAAGGTTCTGGCCGAGCCGGCGCGCCTCCAGATCCTGCAGGCGTTGCGGGACGGCGACCGCTCGGTCAGCGATCTCGCCCGCGATACCGGACTCGGACAGGCGAATCTGTCCAAGCACCTCCGCAGTCTGTACGACGGCGGGTTCGTCGAGCGGCACCGCGAAGGGCTCTTCGTGATCTACCGGCTCGCCGACAAGGACGTCTTCCGCATCTGTGATCTCGTGTGCGGGAGACTGGAGGAGCTCAGCACCAAACGGCGGAAGCTCCTCGCCACTCGGTAGGCCCGGTGGAGAACGCCGAGATCGCGCGGCTCTTCCGTGAGATGGCGGAGCTGCTCGAGATCGAAGGCGCGAATG
>JBJKRG010000348.1:0-12919 GCA_046704805.1 Gemmatimonadaceae bacterium | reverse complement strand
TGGTGGCGCGCGATGCACCGCTGCTGCCGCGGCACGCATTGCCGGGACCACCGGGCACCGGGCAGCGCCCGCAGCCGGCGCCGCAACGCGCGACGCCGACGGCGCCGGCGGACACGCCCTCCGTGCTCCTCATCGACGACAGCGACGACTCGCGCGTGCTGCTCGCGCGGATCATCGAGGAGTCGGGATGCCGCGTGCTCACCGCGCCCACGGGCGAGGCCGGCATCTCCCTGGCCCTCGACCACCGGCCCGACCTCATCGTCCTCGATCTGTTGATGCCCGACATGGATGGGGTCGAGACCCTCCAGCGCATCAAGGCGCACCCGTCCATCGCCCGCACGCCGGTGATCATCGTCAGCGTGGTCGCCTCGGAGTATCAGGGCCAGCTGGCGGGGGCGGTGGACGTCCTCGACAAGCCGATCTCACGCGAGGATCTCGCCGAGGCGATCGATCGCGCGCTCAACGCGTCGCGGGCCCGCGTGCTGGTCGTGGAGGATTCCGAGGACGCGCGCGCGATCCTGGAATCGCACCTGGCCGGCTTCCCGGGACTCGAGGTGGCCTCGGTGCCCTCGGCCATCGATGCCCTGGCCCGGTTGCAGTCCTTCCATGCCGACCTCATTCTGCTCGACGTGATGCTTCCGGGGATGGACGGGCCGGAATTCCTCAAGCGGATCCGGCGAATCGAGCGCTATCGCGAGACGCCGGTGGTCGTGATCACGGCCAAGCAGCTCACCGACGAGGAGCAGCGCGAGCTCGAGAGCGAAACGATCACGGTGCTCGCCAAGGGGGCGGCGCTCGGCGCCGACCTGGCCCGCGTGCTGCGCGGGACGCTGCGGCAGATCCGCTCGCGGTCGGCGACCTGAGATGCGCGGCCGTTCGGCGTTGGCGCTGCTCGCAGCCGGGTTGTGGGCCTGCGGCTCGAACGACACGAGCCGGCTGCCCACCGTGCCGACCCTCGACGAACAGGGGGCGGCCGGTTTCGGCACGGTGACCGTCGGTCGCGACCACACGTGTGCGCTCTCCACCACGGACATCGCCTACTGCTGGGGGAGTGACGGCTACGGCCAGCTCGGCCATCCGCCATCGAGTGTGTGCGATTCGTCGCCCACCGGGGCCTGCTCGCTCTCCGCGGAGCCGGTGGCCACGAACCTGCGCTTCCGGGACATCAGCGCCGGCGCCCGGCACACGTGCGCCGTCTCCGTGGCGTTCGAGGCGTATTGCTGGGGCAGCAATGCCGACGGGGCGCTCGGCGTCTCCGGCGCCGCGGCGGCCGTGCCCCAGCCGGTGGCCGGCGGCCTCCTGTTCTCCTCGATCTCCGCCGGCTACTCGCACACGTGCGGCGTGGGCACCGACGGCACCGCATACTGCTGGGGATCCAACAGCCGCGGCGAGCTGGGGACGGGCGACACCACCACGCGGCTCGCGCCCACCCCCGTGGCCACCTCGGCGCGGTTCGTGGAACTCTCGGCCGGCCAGGAGCGCACCTGCGGTCGCACGGTGACCAACCAGGTGATGTGCTGGGGGGCCATCTGGCTCTACAGCAGCGGCGGCTTCGAGTACAGCCGGTCGCAGCTCGTGCCGGAAGCCGTGCCGAGTGCTCCGGCCTTCGCCATGCTGAGTGTCGGGGCGTTCACGACCTGCGGCATCGCCAACCAGAATGCCTACTGCTGGGAGGCCAACGCCCACGGCGAGATGGGCAACGGCACCACGACGGGGAGCACGGTTCCGGTGCCGGTGGTCGGCGGGCTGCGCTTCATCTCGATCTCCGCCGGCATCATTCAGACGTGCGGCGCCACCGTGGACGGCGGTGCCTATTGCTGGGGGAACGACTCGTTCGGCCAGCTCGGCGTCTCTCCCGGCGTGCTGAGCGCCCGCTGCTCCACCCAGCAGCTCCCGTGCAGCCTGGCGCCCATCCGCGTGATCGGATGGCGGACGTTCACGAGCGTGAGCACGGGGCTCGGAAATCACGCCTGCGGTGTGACGCGCGACACCAACATTTACTGTTGGGGCCTGGGGAGCTCGGGACAGCTCGGATTCGGCAAGCTCATCGGCGCTACATCGCAGCCGCTGCGCGTGGCTATCGCGTTGCCCTGACGCGCGTTGCGCGTCTGTAAGGTGCGTCACGACACCCTGCCGAACGCGCGATTATTCATGAACGCGAATCGGTCATACGACACGAACCCCTGCCGTCCGCGGGCACGGCTCCGGACCGGGGCGGATTCGATGTGGGATCCGCGCAGGGAGGAATACTTTTCCAATGCACTGGCTCGAAGGCGCGGTCGCACGCGCAGGACTCGCGGGAGTAGCGTCGCTCTCCATTCCCCCCGAAGTCGAGAACGGGGAGGCATGGGAGGTGACCGCGCGTACCCTGGGACTCACCGAGACCGAGCTCGCCGCGCGCATCGCGTCGCAGTTCGGTCTGACGGTCGCCGATTTCGAGCAGACGGATTCCCGCGCACTCGCGCTGCTCCCGGAGCGACTGGCCCGGCGGTACCACGTCTTCCCGCTGCGGGAGGATGACCGCCATCTCTACATCGCGACGGCGGATCCGACCGATATCGAAGTCGAGCACGCCATCGGCTTCGCCTCGGGGCGCCGCCCCGTGTTCGAGCTGGCCGCGCCGACGCTGATCGAGGAGGCGCTGGTCACCGGGTATTCGGCCGATCACGTGGTGGAGAACCTGCTCACCACGGTGGACTCGCAGATCGCCGACGCGGTCCGCGTGGTCGACGAGTTGGAGCCGGAAGCGGTCGACCTCACCGAGGTCGAGACCGGGCCCGTGGTGAAGCTCACGAACCTGATCCTGCGCGACGCCGTGCTCCAGGGCGCGAGCGACGTGCACATCGAGCCGGGGCCGAAAGGCGGCACGGTGCGCTTCCGCATCGACGGCGTGATGCGGCAGCACATGCACCTGCCGATGGCGGCCCTGAACCGCATCGTGTCGCGCATCAAGGTGCTCGGGCGCCTGGACATCGCCAACCGCGTCGTCCCGCAGGACGGACGCGCCAAGGTCGCCATCGAGGGGCGCAACTACGATCTCCGCATCTCCACGGTGCCCACCCGCGACGCCGAGAAGGCGGTCATCCGTGTGCTGCGCCCCGAGAATGCCCGGAAGCTCGAGGAGGTCGGCGTCACGCCGCGCGAGCTGGCACGTCTGCGACAACTGCTCTCCTGCCGCGACGGGATCGTGATCGTCACCGGGCCCACCGGTTCCGGCAAGACCACGACGCTGTACTCGGCCATCAAGGAGATCGCGACCGGCCACGTGAACATCATGACGGTCGAGGATCCGATCGAGTACGAGCTGCCGGGCATCACGCAGATCCAGGTGGAGACGAAGCGCGGCGTGACGTTCGCCAACTCGCTGCGCGCCATCCTCCGCCAGGACCCCGACGTGATCTTCGTCGGCGAGATCCGCGACCTGGAGACGGCCGAGGTGGCCGCGCAGGCCGCCATGACCGGCCACCTCGTCCTGGCCACGCTGCATACCAACGACGCGATGAGCGCCGTGACCCGTCTGGCCGATCTCGGGCTCGACCGGCAGACGATCGCGACCTGTCTGCGCGGCTGCCTGGCCCAGCGGCTCGTGCGCCGCGTGTGCGGGGACTGCGCGCAGCCGCTGCTCGGCGAGCTCACCGAGGAAGAGGAACGGCTGTCGGCGCAGTTCAGCGCCCTGCCGCTGGCGCGCGCCACCGGGTGCAAGCGGTGCGGCAATACGGGCTATCGGGGGCGCCTGCCGCTCGTGGAGGTCGCGATCGTGACGCCGAGCATCGCCTACATGATCGCCGGTGCCGCGACGGCCCAGCAGCTGCAGCGCGCGGCGATGGCCGCCGGCATGGCGCCGCTGCGCGAAGTGGCGGTGGCCCGCGTGCGTCGCGGCGAGACCACGCTGCAGGAGATCGACCGTGTGCTGGGCGACCACTTCGACGACGACCAGGGCGGCCGGCCGACCCCCAGCATCCTCATCCTCAACCCCGATCCGGCGTGGCGCCGCATGACCCGCGCGCTCCTCGAAGGCGCCGGATTCCAGGTGAGTGAGGCCACCGACGGCGACGTCGCGGCGCAGATGATGGGTGCGGGCGGGCAGTTCTCGTTCGTGATCACCGAAGCGAACGCGCCGATGATCGCGGCGCCCCAGCGCCAGGCCCTGCTCCCTTCGGGAAGCCCGGGCGCCGAGGCGCCCATCGACACGGTGATCGACCGGCCGCTCGGCGGTCAGACGCAGGTCCTCTCGCTCGTCGATGACGAGGAGGCGCCGAACGAGACCGCAAACGCCGCGCATGCGAACGGCACGACGCGTCCGGCCGAGTCGAATGGGACGAAGAGTTCCCGGCGCCGCGGCTGGAAGCAGCTCGCCGGGGCGGTGCAGGGGGCCGTCCGGCGGTCGGTGTCGTAACACGCGGAGACGGGGAGCGGTGCGGGCGCGAAACGGCACCCACGCTGCGGCGGCAGAGCACTCGTGATATGTTCTCTCGTCATCCCCCGCGAGCCGTGAATCCACCCATCTCCCTTCCGTTCGATGAATCCGCGGTCGCCCGCCTCCGGCGCTTCGGCGGCGACACCCTGCTGTTCGAGATGATCGACCGGCTGAGTACCGCCGCGCCGGAGCGCCTCCAGGCCGCCCGCGATGCGATCGCCGGCGGTGATGTGGAACGGGCGAGAGCGGCGTTTCATTCGCTCAAGTCCAGCGCCGGCCAACTCGGCGGCGCCGCCGTGCAGGCCCTGTGCGAGCGCGCCGAGCATCTGGCGCGAACCGGCGACGTCGCGGCGATGGGATCGTTGATGCCGGAGCTGGACGCGGAGTACGAGGCCATGCACAGCCGCCTCGTGGCCATTCGCGGCGGGGAGGGACGATGAAGCGGATCGCCGTCGTCGAGGACAATCCCGACAACCGGTTGCTGCTGCGCGCCATCCTGAGCGGGAGCTACGACGTGGAGGAGTACGGGAACGGTCCCGACGCCCTGGCCGCGTTCGCCGGGAATCCGCCGGATGTGGTGCTGCTGGACATCTCGCTCCCGGGGATGGATGGGCTGGAAATCCTGTCGCGGATCCGCGGCGACGCCGCGCTGCGCGGGCTCTCGGTCATCGCGCTGACGGCGCACGCGATGGCCGGCGATCGGGAGAAGTATCTCGCGGCCGGGTTCGACGATTACGTCACGAAGCCGATCGTGGACGAGACGATTCTGCTGCAGGCGATCGAGCGGGCGGTGGGAAAGACGTTGAACCACTAGCCGAGAGTTGACGGTTGACAGTCTGCGGTCGACCGTAAACTGCCCACTGCCCACTCTCTACCGCTCCCCTCTCAGTTCTCCCGCAACGCCACCATCGGCGTCGACGCGAAGACCTCGCGACTCGTGAGCAGTCCAATGGCCACGGCCAGCACGGTCATGCCGACGCTGACCAGGACTGCCGGCAGGACGGCGGGCCGGAAGGGCGTGTCGAAGACGAAGTGCATCAGCGCCCACGCGCCGCCGATGGAGAGCAGCACGCCGGCCAGACTGCCCAGCGCGCCGAGCAGGGCGTACTCGGCGAGCATGATCCGCCCGATCTGCCGACGCGTTCCCCCGAGGGTCTTGAACAGCACGCCTTCGCGCAGCCGCTCGCGCCGCGTGGCGGCCACGGCGCTGAAGAGCACCGGCACGCCGAGGAGCAGACTCACCAGCGCCATGAACCGGATGGCGCCGGTGACGCGGGCCAGCACACCGGCCACCGTGCGCTGCACGAGCGAGAGGTCGAGGCTCGAGACGTTGGGATACTTGAGCACGACGTCGCGCTGCATGAGGGCCACGTCGCGCGGTGTGGGCCCGTAGGCCAGGAACACGAACTGCTTGGGGGCGTGGGCCAGCGCTTTCGGCTGGAACACGACGAAGAAGTTCGGCTGGAAGCGGGCCCAGGCCACGTCGCGGAGGCTGGTGACGCGCGTCGTGACGTGCACGCCCTGAACGTTCCACGTGATGGTGTCGCCCACGCCCACGTCCAGCTCGTCGGCGAGGCCGGCGTCGAGCGAGACCTGCGACATGGTGTCCTTCGCGGCGTTGAACCAGTGGCCCGCCACGAGCTTCTCGGTCTTGTCGAGCGTGTCGCGGTAGGTCGACCGGTATTCCCGGCGCACCGCCCACCGCGAGGGCGGGTGCCGAGTGCCGGCGGTGCGGGCGCTCCGATCCCCGCGTTCGCCACGGGCGCCGCGGTCGGAGTTTCGGGCCGCCCCGCGCTCCGTTGCAGGCACGTTGGCCAGTAGCTGGTCGGGTGTGCGACCGTCGATCGAGGCGATGCGCATCGGGACGATCGGGACCGTCTGGACGATGGGGTAGTGGCCGGCGCGGATGATGGAGTCCACGCCGCGGGCCTCGTCCTCCTGCACGTCGAAGAACACCACGTTGGCCCGTACCTGGTCGAGCCGCAGGTCGAGCTGGCCAAGGAGGTTGCGCTGCGCCTGGTAGAGCGTGCTCACGAGGAAGACGCCGAAGCCGAGCGACAGGATCACGGCGCGCGTCTGATTGCCGGGGCGGTAGAGGCTGGCCATGCCGTGGCGGATGACGAACGGCCATCCCGGGCGCACGACGCGCCGGGAAGCCGCCATCAGCACGACCGACACGATCCAGAGGACGCCCACGGCGAGCAGAATGGCTCCGCTGAATCCGATGGCGTCGCGCAGGCTGTCGGCGCGCTCGAGGGCGATCGCGAACACGCTCGCCACGATGGCGAACGACACGACGTAGGTGGCGCTGTCCCGGCGCGCGTGGCGCATCACGCTGTCGTCGGACTCGCGGCGCAGCGCCTGCAGGGGCGACACGCCGCGCAGGGCGAGCAGCGGCCGCAGCGCGAACACGAGGGCGACCCAGACGCCGATGGCGAGCCCGGTCAGCAGTGCGCCCGGGGCCAGCTGCACGGCCACGTCCACGGGCAGGAAGTCCTTCAGGACGCCGGGCATCACGAACTGCAGGCCGACCCCCAGCACCGTACCGGCCGCGGCGCCGATGAGTCCCATCGCGGCGGCCTGCAGCACGTAGATCACCAGGACCTGCCCGCTCGTGGCCCCCAGGCAGCGGAGGATCGCCACGGTGTCGATCTTCCGCATCACGAACGCGTGGACGCCGCTGGCCACGCCGATGCCGCCGAGCAGGAGGGCCACCAGTCCCACCACGCTGAGGAAATTCCGCAGCTGGTCGATGGCGGTGCTCAGGTTGTACTCGTTCTGGGCGGCGGTGTGGACCCGCACGTTGTTCTTCGAGAGCACGTGCGCGGTTCGTCCCTCGAACTCCTCCACCGTCTCGCCCTTCGGCAGCTTCACCAGCGCCTCGTAGTCGGCGCGACTGCCGAACACGAGCAGGCCGGTTTCGGGCAGGTACTTCGCGGGGATGTAGATGCGCGGCCCGATGGCCGCGGTGACCGCGATCTCCCCCGGCACGCTGGTGATCGTGCCCGTGATCAGGAACCGGCGCGTGCCCAGCGACAGCGAATCGCCCAGCTTCGCATTGAGCGCCACGAGCAGCGACGCGTCCACGATCGCATTCGCGCCGTGCTGCAGCGAGCCCCAGGCGCTGTCCGGATCGGTGCCGATCTGTCCGTAGAAGGGGTAGCCCGGCGACACCGCCCGCACCTGCGCCAACCGGGTGAGCCCGGTGCGCAGCACCAGGGCCATCGACGCGAAGCTCGTCTGCCGGGCGATCGGCGTGCCGTGGGTGGTGAGCGAATCGAACAGCGAATCCACGGGCGGCGTGAACTTCGTACTGCTGGTCAGCGAGAGGTCGCCGCCCAGCAGCGCGCGCGACTGGTCGTGCACCGAGCGCGTCACGTTCTGCGTGAACGAATCGATCGCCACGAGCGCCGCCACGCCCAGCGTGATCGACGACATGTAGAGCAGCAGCCGGCGCCGGGCGGTGCGGCTCTCGCGCCAGGCCACCGCCGCCAGCCGCGGGAACGACGCGCTCACGTCGCGGCAGGCTCCACGGCGGCACTGTCCTGGACCACCACGCCGTCGCTCAGCCGGATGGTCCGGCCGGCGCGCGCGGCGAGCCCCGCGTCGTGGGTCACCAGCACGATCGTCGCCCCGGATTCGCGGTTCAGCTCCTCCAGCAGCTCCACGATCCGCTGCCCGGTGTCGCTGTCCAGGTTGCCCGTCGGCTCGTCGGCGAACAGGATGCGCGGCTGGTTGGAGAAGGCACGCGCAATCGCCACCCGCTGCTGCTCGCCCCCCGACAGCTCGGTGGGGAAGTGGTCCAGGCGGTCGGCGAGCCCCACCCGCTTCAACAGCTCCCGGGCCCGCGCCGCCGCGTTGGAATCTCCACGCAGCTCCAGGGGTACCTGTACGTTCTCGACGGCGGTGAGCGTGGAGATCAATTGAAAGCTCTGGAACACGAAGCCAACTTTCTCACCACGCAGCCGCGCGCGCCGGTCCTCGTCCATCGTGCCGAGGTCGGCGTCGTCGAGCAGCACGGTCCCGCGTGTCGGGGTGTCGAGGCCGGCCAGCAGGCCGAGGAGCGTCGTCTTCCCACTGCCCGAGGGGCCGACCACGGCGACGAATTCGCCCTGGGGAATCGAGAAGGAAACGTCACGGAGGACCGTGAGGGTGCGGTCGCCGACGCGATAATCCTTGGTGAGCTGACGAGCAACGAGCATGAGATCGCGAACGTTGATGTTGGGATTGGGCGCACTGGCCGCACTGGCTGCCTGCCGGGGGGCGGCCGGCCGGCGCCCGGCTGCGCAGACGAAGGATAGCACCCCGCCCGGGCAGGCGGCGGTGCCGCACACCACGGCGGTCCGGGTGCGGGAGCGTCCCACGGTGCTGTTCGTGGGCACCAGCCTCACCGCCGGGCTCGGGCTCGACCCCGACAGCGCCTATCCGGCGCTCATCCAGCGCAAGATCGACTCGGCGGGCCTGCCGTTCCACGTGGTGAACGCCGGCGTGAGTGGCGAGACCTCTGCCGGCGCCCGGCAGCGCATGGGATGGCTGCTCCGCGAGCCCTTCCAGGTCATGGTGCTCGAGACGGGCGCCAACGACGGGCTCCGCGGCACGCCCGTCACGGAAACCCGGGCCAACATCCAGGCCATCATCGACACTGTGCACCGCGTGCGGCCGCATGCCCGCATCGTGCTCGTGCAGATGGAGGCGCTCCCGAACCTGGGCGAGCGCTACACCCGCGCCTTCCACGAGACCTTTCCACTGCTGGCGCGGGAGAATCACCTGCCGTTGCTCCCGTTCCTCCTCGACAGCGTGGCCGGACATCCCTCGCTGAATCAGGGAGACGGACTCCACCCGAACGACACGGGCGAGAAGATCGTGGCGGCGAACGTGTGGAAGGGATTGCAGCCGATTCTGGACTCGGTCGCGCGGGCGGACCGTGACGCGGCGAAACCGTGAGGTCGTGCGGCTCACCGTCCCACTCGTGCGCCATCACCGCTTCACACGACTGCTCCGCGCGCGTTCCTCGCCTCAGCGCCAGGGCCTGACCGGCCAGTCCACGCGCTGGGCCGCAGCGGCCTGGATCGTCAGGGACGTGTCGGCCACCACGGAATCGCGACGTACCAGGCGAAGCGTCAGCGTGGCACCCGGCAGCATGTGGCAGATGATGAAGCGTCCGTCGTCGCTGGGGGTGACCGACTGCGACCCGCTGTGCCACGGCACCGGATTGCCGGGTCGCACCAGTGTGGCGGCGGCCTCCACCTTCACGCCCCGGCCAACCGGTGCCGGAGGTCCGATGATGGTGCCCAGCACCGTGGCGGTCCTGGTGGCGCTCGCCGACCCCTCCCCGCAGAGTGATCCCACGGCAGCGGCCCGGGGCTTCAGCTCGAGGCCGTCGACGAGCAGCGTGTCGCGCTCCACCCGGATCCGGCGCGAGGCCTTCCGCGGATCGATGAAGGGAGCGTACAGCGAGTCCACGACATCCAGCCCGTACCGGCCCGGCAGCACCGGTGCCATGGTGAACCGTCCCGTCGAGTCGGTCCGCGCTTCCATCGGCGTTCCATCCAGATAGACGTACACGCCGGCCAGCGAGTGGCCGCCACGGTCGCGCACGACGCCGGTCACCGTGCCGAGGGGAGTCTCGGCGTGTGTGCCGTCGGGCCAACTCGCGGAGACGACCACGCCGCCGGTGAGGCTGATCTGCGTGACGCGAACGTCCCGCAGGGCGTTGTCCGGCGGCCACCCCGGCGGGGTCGCGCCCGGGAACGGCGAGCGCGGCGGCGCCTTGGCGGAGATCGCCGGCAGGAGCATGCTCCACCGGTCGATGTACACGAGTCCGTTGGGCATGCTGCGGAAGTGGAGCGTCCCGCCGATGCCGGCCCGGCGATAGGCGGGATCCAGCCCCGTGAACGTGAAGTCGAGGGTGCGCAGGGCGGGGTGGCTGCTGGTCATCCAGAGCGTGCCGGCGACGTCCACGAAGCCGTCGGGTCGCTGCCCCGGCGCCGGCTCGAAGCCGAGCCCGACCTCGTCGGGGTGCTTCACGCTGTCCTGCATGGCGCGGAAGCAGTGCGTGCGGGCAAACGCGGGATCGAGGAGCACGTCCGCGTCCGGGGCGAAGAAAGTGAGCTTGTTGGCCGCATCGCGCTCCATGTATCCGTGCTCGGCGAACCCGGCGGCCTGGTTCACGGCGACGAACGGCCGCCCCGTGCTGCCGACCACGTGCTGCAGCGTCTGGCGGAGCACGAGTCGGGAGTCCGGATCCTCGTCGGTGACGAATTCGAGGAGGTTCATGTCCCCGGGCTTCGTCTGGCGGACGACGACGGTGGCGAGCAGGCCCGCGCGGGCCTGGTCCCAGAGCGCCAGCGCGCCGGTCCGGTCCTCCGATCCGGGACAGATCGAGCGCCCCGAGACGCGGACTCCGGTGAGGAGCGCCGGCAGGCTCGCCATCCGGACCTCGATGGAACGCGCCCGGTCCGCGGGCGTTGCCGGAAGCCGTACGTCGCGCGGGCGGAACCCGATCCGGATCACCCGGAGCCGGGCCGGCCCGGCGGGCACGGCGACGGCGAAGCGACCGGCCTGATCCGTGAGCGTGCGGGCCGAGACCGCCCCGTTCGCGTCGAGCACGGTGACGACGGCACCGGGCACGGCGAAGCCGCTCACGCTGTCGCGCACGACTCCCTGGACCTGCTGGGCTCCCAGGGTCGCGCCGAGCATGGGGAGGAGGGCGGCGGCGACGAGAACGAATCGTCCCAGCCGCATCAGAGCATCCTGAAGCTCATGTTTGCAAGATGCCGAGGGGGGCGCCTGGTGGGGTTAATTCTTGATTAGCTCTGGGGCGCCGGCGGGCGGTTGACGGTGGGCGGTCCGCAGTCGACGGTCGACTGCAAACTGCGGACGGTCGACTCTCAGCTAGTAGTCCCCGGTTCTCCTTTGCCCCGCCATCTGCCCCCGTTGACCGGACCAGCCATGCGCCGCTAAATTCAATGGCTGTCTCATTTTACCACCAGATTTCAAGGACGACTCTCATGGCGATCCCCGCGACTCAGATTCGGCGCGGCATGGTCCTCGTGTTCAACGGCGACCCGTGCCGCGTGGTGGAGTTCCGCCACCACACGCCGGGCAACCTGCGCGCCATGGTGCAGGCGAAGATGAAGAACCTGCGGACGGGATCGAGCTTCGATCACCGCTTCCGGGCCGCGGACTCGATCGACCCCGCGCCGATGGAGACGCACGAGCTCGAGTTCATGTACCAGGGTGGGGACCGCTACCACTTCATGAACACGGAGAACTACGACCAGCTCGAGATGGACGACGAAGCGCTGGGCGATGCGGCCCCGTGGATGCAGCCGGGGATGAAGATCGTCGCCGAGTACTTCGATGGGCAGCCCATGGCGATCAAGCTGCCGAACTCGCTCGTGCTCGAGGTGGTGGAGACGGCGCCGGTAATGAAGACGGCCACGAAGACGGCATCGCCCAAGCCGGCGAAGCTGGAGAACGGCGTGACGGTGAACGTGCCGGAGTTCGTCGGCACCGGCGACAAGGTGCGCGTGAACCCCTCCACCGGCGAATATCAGGAGCGGGCGAAGTAGGCGACGCCGGTCGGGGAAGCCGCGGTTGATACGCTGTGGTGGCGCCGTTAAAATGGTAGGTTGCCGTACCGCACCGTGGCACATTCGGGCGCGCCAGCGCCCACCATGGTGACTGTAGCTCAATTGGTTAGAGCACCGGACTGTGGCTCCGGGGGTTGCGGGTTCAATTCCCGTCAGTCACCCTAACGACAGTCGACAGTTCGCGGTTGGCGGTTCGCCGTGGCGGTCGGGCACGGATGACCGGGAACGGTCGATTGCAGTTTAGGTCGGTAGCTCAACTGGTAGAGCACTGGTCTCCAAAACCAGCGGTTGGGGGTTCAAGTCCCTCCCGGCCTGCTTGATGATTGACAGCGGAAGGTGCAGGGAGCGTGCCCGGCAGGGTGCGCAACTTCAAACAGGACTACCGCCAAGGCGTGCCGCCTCTGGCGGCCGTCCACGCGCGAGGAGCAGGGAGCGCGCCCGGCTGGGTGCGCGACTTCAAACAGGAGAACCGCCAAGGCAGACCGCCTCGGCGGTCTGCCTTGGCGGTATCGTCTAGGGGACTAGGACGGAGCCCTCTCAAGGCTCAAACACGGGTTCGAATCCCGTTACCGCTATGTGGACGAGGGGCCCGTTCGTCTATCGGCTAGGACGGCACCCTTTCACGGTGCAAAGAGGGGTTCGATTCCCCTACGGGCTATTCGTCGGGGATCCGTTGGTGTGGTGCAGTGGGGAGGCAGCAGCTGGCAGCGTCCGCAGTGGGCGCACGGCTCCGAGCCTGCAGGTCAGCAGTGGTAGGAAGTTCTGGGGCCGTAGCTCAGCTTTGGTTAGAGCACTCGACTGTCACTCGAGAGGTCGCGGGTTCGAGCCCCGTCGGCCCCGTAGCTGTTTGCCCTGGTGGTGAAATTGGTAGACACGCCATCTTGAGGGGGTGGTGCCGCAAGGCGTC
>JBJKRG010000347.1:0-12790 GCA_046704805.1 Gemmatimonadaceae bacterium | reverse complement strand
CTATCCCCGCTGCGCCGGGACGACCCCGAACAGGGCGGCGGCAAACAGGGCCGATGCGACCGTGAACGCGAGCACGGTGGGATCGATGGCGACGCGTCCGATCGTCGGCAGGTCCTGCGGCCCGATCGCGGCGAGCACGCGGATCCCGGCCACGGCGAGGGCGACGCCGAGGATCGCGCCGCCCGCCGAGAGCAGGAACGCCTCGGCGAGCATCTGCCGCAGCAGGCGCGCCCGGCTGCCGCCCAGCGCCGCGCGGACCGCCAGTTCCCGCTCGCGCCGCGAGGTGCGGACCAGCAGCAGATTGGCCACGTTCGCGCAGGCGATGAGCAGCACGAAGATCACCCCGCCCATGAGCGCGAGAATCGCCGGCCGCACGTCCGCCACCATCGCCTGGCGCATCGGCACAACCCGCAGCCGGAAGCCGGCGGTCTTCTTGATCGGCACCATCTGGTTGAGGTCCCGGGCCACCGTGTTCATCTGCGACTGTGCCGCACTCATCGACACCCCGGGCTTCAGGCGCCCGATGGCGCGGAAGCCCACGTCGATGTGCGACGCGGTGGCCCAGTCGATGCGCGCGGCGAGATAGATGTCAGGCGTGCGACCGACGTGAAAACTCGGGGGAAAGAGCAACTCGAGCCCCGCAGGCGCGATGCCCACCACGTAACCGCGTGGCTGCCCGATCTGCACCACCGTCCCGAGCACGGAGCGATTGCCACCGTAGTGGCTCTTCCAGTACGCGTACGAGAGAATCAGCGCGGGGAGCGGTGGCGGCGTGGTTCCTCGAACAAGTCTTCCGTCCGGCCCCCGCGTGAACACGGGGGGCGTGCCGTCGGCCTCGCTGAAGTCGCGCCCGGCCGCGACGTGGACGCCGAGCACCGACAGGAAGTTGGACGAGACCGCAGCGCCACGGACCACCTGTGTGTTCCCCTGTTCGTCCACCGTCGGAGTCTGGAACGTGCGGACGACGGCGATGCCCGAAAAGAGCGTTCCGCCCTCGCGCATCTGCTTGATGTCGCCGGCAGCCATGGGGAAGTCCCGCACGTCGCGCGCGACCATGTCCGACGTGATGATCGCCAACCGGTCCGCGTGCGGGTACGGGAGCGGTCGCATCAGCACCGCGTTGACGACACTGAAGATCGCCGTGCTCGCACCGATGCCGAGCGCCAGCGTGACGAGCGCCGTGAGCGTGAACCCCGGATTCTTGCGGAGCGTGCGAGCGCCGTAGGCGAAGTCGCGGAGGATGGACATGGCGGGGGTCGGTGGCCGATTGCCAATGAGACAACTTGCGGTCGCCCGCGGTTGCCTGCCAGCCGTGAGGCCGGGGAGCGGTCCCCCCGGCCTCACGCTTACCCACGCGTCATGCCGTCAGGCTTTCGCCGCCTTCCCCTCGCTGGCCATGCTCCCAAGCCGGACCCACGTCTCCACGACGGTATCGGGGTTCAACGAGATCGTCTGGATCCCCTCGTCCATCAGCCACTTCGCGAAGTCGGCGTGGTCGCTGGGCCCCTGCCCGCAGATGCCGATGTACTTCTTCAGCCGGTTGCAGGCGGAGATCGCCATCGACAGCAGCTTCTTCACGGCGGCGTCGCGCTCGTCGAACGCCTGCGCCACCAGCCCCGAGTCGCGGTCCAGGCCGAGGGTGAGCTGCGTGAGGTCGTTCGAGCCGATCGAGAAGCCGTCGAAGTGCTGCAGGAAGTCGTCGGCGAGCAGCGCGTTCGATGGGATCTCGCACATCATGATGAGCCGCAGCCCGTTCTCGCCGCGGGCGAGCCCGTGCTCCGCGAGCAGGTCGACGGCCTGCTTCGCCTCGTGCACCGTGCGCACGAACGGGATCATGATCTCCACGTTGGTGAGCCCCAGCTCGTCGCGCACCCGCTTCATCGCCCGGCACTCCAGCTCGAAGCAGTCCCGGAAGCTCTCGGCGATGTAGCGCGACGCCCCACGGAAGCCGAGCATCGGGTTCTCCTCTTCCGGCTCGTACATCTCGCCGCCGAGGAGCTTCCGGTACTCGTTGGACTTGAAGTCGGAGAGCCGCACGATCACGGGCTTGGGATAGAATGCCGCGCCGATCGTCGCCACGCCCTCCACCAGCATGTCCACGAAGAACGCCTCGGGGCTGTCATAACCGCGCGAGCGCCGCGTGATCTCGTCGCGCAGACTCTCGCGCACGTGCTCGATGTCGAGGATCGCCTTGGGGTGCACGCCGATCACGTTGTTGATCACGAACTCCAGACGGGCCAGCCCCACACCGGCATTGGGAATCTGCGCGAACTCGAACGCCAGCTCCGGATTGCCGACGTTCATCATGATCTTCGCCGGCAGCTTGGGCAGCTTGCCCACGTCGGACGTCGCGATCTCGTAGTCGAGCGCACCGCGGTACACGTACCCCGTGTCGCCCTCGGAGCAGCTCACCGTCACCGGCTCGTCCTCGGTGAGCACCGTGGTGGCGTTGCCGCTGCCGACGATGGCCGGGATGCCCAGCTCCCGGGCGACGATCGCGGCGTGGCAGGTCCGGCCGCCGCGGTTGGTGATGATCGCGGCGGCGCGCTTCATCACCGGCTCCCAGTTCGGATCGGTCATGTCGGTGACCAGCACGTCGCCAGCCTTCACCCGGTCCATCTCCTTCGCGCTCTTCACGATCCGCACCGGTCCGGTCCCGATCTTCTGGCCGATGGCCCGGCCCTTCACCAGCACCTTGCCGTGCTGCTTCAGCACGTACTTCTCGGTCACGCGGCCGGCGTGGGACTTCACCGTCTCGGGACGCGCCTGCAGGATGTACAGCTTGCCGTCCTCCCCGTCCCGCCCCCACTCGATGTCCATCGCGCGTCCGTAGTGCTTCTCGATGACCACGGCGTTGCGGGCCAGCTCCAGCACTTCGGCGTCGGTGATCGCGAACCGGTTGCGGTCGCTTTCGGCGACGTCCACCGTCTGCGTGCTCTTGCCCGCCTCGTGCTCCCCCGTGAACACCATCTTGAGCAGCTTCGAGCCGAGGCTGCGCCGCACGACCGACGGCTTGCCCAGCGCCAGCGTCGGCTTGTGCACGTAGAACTCGTCGGGGTTCACGGCGCCCTGCACCACCGTCTCGCCCAACCCGTAGCTCGCCGTGATGAACACCACCTGGTCGAAGCCCGACTCGGTGTCGATGGTGAACATCACGCCCGAGGCCCCGGTGTCGGAGCGGACCATCCGCTGAATGCCCACCGAGAGCGCCACGTCGGCGTGCGCGAAGCCCTTGTGCACGCGATACGAGATGGCCCGATCGGTATAGAGCGACGCGAACGTCTCGCGCACGGCGGTGAGGACGTTGTCCAGCCCGCGGATGTTGAGGTAGGTCTCCTGCTGCCCGGCGAAGGAGGCGTCGGGCAGATCCTCGGCGGTGGCCGATGAGCGAACGGCGAAGGAGACGCCGGGGCCGGCATCAGCCGCCAGCTTCTCATAAGATGACTTGATGTCTTTGTTCAACCTCTGGGGGAGCGGAGTCTGGAGCACCCACTGCCGGATCCGGGCACCGGTCTTCGCCAGCGTATCGACGTCGTTGACGTCGAGGCTCTCGAGCGTCTTCGCGATACGCTCCGCGAGCCCCTTCTGGGAGAGGAACTCGCGAAAGGCCGCAGCCGTGGTGGCGAATCCGCCGGGGACGCGCACCCCGGACGCCGCCAGCTGTCCGATCATCTCACCCAGCGAAGCGTTCTTTCCCCCGACCTGGGGAACATCCGTCATGCGGAGCTTCTCGAACGGGATCACATAGGGGATCGTTGCAGTCGTCATGGGCGTGCGCCTGTCATCGAGAGTGCACAGTTCTTGGGGGGTGACACCACGCTTAGTTTAACGCATTCGCCTGCCGGACCCTGACTCATGCCCGACACCCGAACCGTTTTCTTCATTTCCGACGGCACCGGCATCACAGCCGAGTCGCTGGGCCACAGCCTGCTCTCCCAGTTCGAGGGGGTCGCCTTCCGGCAGGTCCGGATTCCCTTCGTGGACACCCCGGAGAAGGTCCAGAACTGTCTCGATCAGATCCGGGCGGCCCGGGAGATGGACGGCGTCCGGCCGGTCGTGATCTCGACGCTCGTGAACCCCGCCGTGGCGAACCGCCTGCGCGAGGCGGACGCGCTGATCCTCGACTTCTTCGAGACCTTCATCGCGCCGCTGGAATCAGAATTTCACGCGCGCAGTTCCCACGCCATCGGGAAATCCCGGAAGGTCGCGACCAGCCCCGACTATACGGAGCGCATCGACGCCGTGAATTTCACGCTGGCCCACGACGACGGGGTCTCGACCCTCGACCTGGAGCAGGCGGACCTCATCCTGGTGGGGGTCTCCCGGAGCGGCAAGACCCCCACCAGCCTGTACCTGGCGCTCCAGTTCGGGGTGCGGGCGGCGAACTTCCCCCTCATCCCGGAAGACTTCGAGCGCCGGAAGCTGCCGGACGATCTGGACCACTTCCGGTCCAAGCTGTTCGGCCTCTCGATCAGTCCGGAGCGGCTGGCGAGCATCCGCCACGCCCGGCGTCCGAACAGCACCTACGCCTCACTGGCGAACTGCCGCTACGAGGTCGAGGCCGCGCAGCACATGATGACCCGCGAGGGCATCCAGTGGCTCGATTCCTCGAAGAAGTCCATCGAGGAGCTCTCGGCGACGATCATGCAGATGGCCAAGCTCGACCGGCCGTCGTACTGATTTTCGGGACGTTGCTGAGCAACAGTTGGCAGTGGGCAGTGGGCAGTGGGCAGTGGGCAGTGGGCAGTGGGCAGTGCACGGTGAACCGTTCACCGTCGACTGCGCACTCTCGACTCGTAGTTCCCGCTGCTTTTCAGTTCCCGCCGGTTCTCAGTTCCCGCTGCTTCTCGGTTCCCGGCGCGCCCCGAACACCCCGTACCTATCCAGCTCAAAGTGGTACACCTTCGCGACCTCCACCTGGAACTCGCGCAGCCACGGCACGCGCCGCACCGCGAGTCCGACGCCCATCCCGATGAGCGGGCCCGCGAGGTAGACCCACCAGCCCGACCACACGCCGGCGATCGCCGAGGGCCCGAAGCTGCGCGCCGGATTCGTGCTCGTGCCCGACAGCGGGGCTTCCAGCCAGACGAGCACGGCGTACAGGAACGGGAACAGCAGCGGCGTAAACCGCCGCAGCCGCCGGTGGCCGAGGAAGGTGAAGAGACCGACGATCAGGCAGGCCGTCGTCACGATCTCGCCGGCCAGGGCCTCCCACGCCGTGAAGCCGGCGCCGGGCGTGGTGCTGCCGAAGGCGACGCTGCGCCCCATCCGCCCCCATAGCAGGAGCGGGAGCGCCCCCAGCCACGCCCCCGCGAACTGGGCGACGACGTATCCGACGGTGTCCCGCGTCGAGAGCTTCCCGCGAATGCGGAACGCGAGCGAGACGATGGGATTGATGTGGGCGCCGCTCGCCTTGCCCACCCAGGAATACGCGATCGCGCCCCCGGTGGCGCCGAACAGGAAACCGGTCACCGCGCGCCGCAGCGCCGCGCTCGGCAGCATCGCCACCACGGGGCTCCCCCGGCCGAAGTCGAGGATCACGAAGGTGAGGCCGATCAGGACGAGGAGGGCGGTGCCAATGGCCTCGGAGAGGTAGGCTTGCCAGGGGAGTTTCATGGGAAATGCAACAGAAGGAGCGGGAGTACGAGCTGAGAGGAGAGGGTTGACTGTCGACAGCGAACCGCGAACCGCTCACTGCCCGCTGTCTACCGTTTACCGGTCACGGTTCACCGTCCGCCACTCACCGTTTCCCCGCGCCCAGCGGAATCTCCTGCGGGATCGCCTCGCCGTCGTGCCGGGGGTCGCTGGCCCCGTAGTGGACGCCGCCGGTCGTGCCCATCACGGCCTGTCCCCAGCCGAAGTGTCCGGTGCGCGGCCCGTAGACCGTGAGGATGTGCCCCATCGCCGAGAGAGAATCACGGACCGCCGCCGGGATGCGCGACTCGATGTCGAAGTTACACCCCGAGAAGCCCGGCTTCGTGAACCGGCCCGCCGAGAGGGCCTGCTGGATGTTCATGCCGTAGTCGGCGATGTCGGACACGAACTGCGCGTGCGCCTGCGCCTGGTTCCAGCCGCCCATGATGCCGAATCCGATGTGGAGGCTGTCCTTCTGCATGAATCCGGGGATGATCGTGTGCAGGGGGCGCTTGTGCGGCGCCAGCGTGTTGTCCATCCCCGGCTGGAGGGTGAACAGGGTGCCGCGGTCCTGGAGCACGAAGCCCATGCCGTGGGGCACGAGCCCGGACCCGAACTCGTCGTAGTTGCTCTGAATGAGCGACACGATGTTCCCGTCCTTGTCGATCACCGTCAGGTAGATCGTGTCACCGCCCTTGGCATCGGTGATCGACGAGAACTTCGACGGCGGCTGGCTGCAGGTGGCCCGCGTCGTGTCGATCATCGCCGCGCGCTCGGCGGCGTGCGCGGGATCGAGCATCTGCGCCACCGGCACGTGCGCCAGCCGCGGGTCGCCCACGTACTGCAGCACGTCGGCGTAGGCGAGCTGCTTCGCCTCCATCATCACGTGCAGCGACATCGCGGAATGGAACCCCCAGGCGCGCATCGGGAAGTGCGACATCATCTGCAGCATCATGAGGGCGCCGATGCCCTGGCTGTTCGGCGGCAGTTCGTAGACGGTCCACCCGCGGTAGTTCACGTGGAGCGGAGTCACCCACTCCGGTTTGAAGTCCGCCAGGTCGGCCGCGGTCATCGTTCCACCGTACTTCCGCTCGGTCGCGAGAATCGCCTGCGCGGTGGGCCCCTTGTAGAAGCCGTCACGGCCGTGCTCGGCGATGCGGGTGAGCGTGCGCGCGAGGTCGGGGTTCCGGAAGATCTCGCCCTGGCGCGGGGCATGCCCGTCGATGAGGTACGTCTTCGCGGCGTCGGGGGTGGCTTCGAGGGTTCGGGTGTACCGCGCCCACGTCTCCCCGATCACCTGCGTGACCGGGAAGCCCTGCTTGGCGTAGGCAATCGCCGGCGCGAGCAGCGTGGAGAAGGGCAGCGTGCCGAACCGGTCGTGCAGCGCCTGCCAGCCGGCGACGGCGCCGGGGACGGTCACCCCCCAGATGCCGCGGATTGGAATGCGGGTCATGCCCTTCGACTCGAGCAGCGCCGGGGTCATGCCGCTGGCCGACCAGCCGCTGGAATTCAGCCCGTAGATGTGCCCCGTCTTCGCGATGTACACGATGGCGAACAGGTCTCCGCCCACGCCGTTCATCGCCGGCTCCATGAGGCCGTTGGCGGCGTTGGCGGCGATCGCCGCATCCACGGCGTTGCCCCCCGCTTCCTGCAGGCGCCGGGGGGGGTGCACGGCCAGCGGGTGGCTGGCGGCCACGATCGCGTACCGCGTGATCACCAACGAGCGCTCGGCGATCGGCAGCGGCTGGCCGTGGGCCGGCATCGTGGGCAGGCCGCGCTGGGCCGCGGCGGTCGAGGCGAACAACGCCGCCGCGATCAGCGTCGCGGCCGCGAGACGTCGGTGGTGGATCGATGGCATGCGGAGAACCCCTGAAGACGTGTGACCGCGAAGCGGCGAGACCGTGAACCCGTGCGGCGGTGCCTGCGTCACGGGTTCACGGCCTCATCACCTCACGCGCTCGGTGCCGGTCAGTACAACCCGACACTCCCCTTGACCGAATCGATGAGCTTCTGGGGGTCATAGCCCACGCCCTGCTTGAACACGAGCTGCACCTTCGCGATGTCGTCGATGTTGACCGCCGGATTGCCGTCGATCACCACGAGGTCGGCCTGCTTCCCGACGGCGATCGACCCGATGCGGTTGGCCCGCCCGAGATACGTGGCGCCGTTGAGCGTGCAGATCTTGATCGCCTGGAGCGGCGTGAACCCGCTGCCCACGAGCAGCTCCACCTGCCGCTGATCGGAGAACCCCGGAACGACCCCGCCGTAGCCCGTCGGATCCGTGCCGGCCAGCAGCAGTCCACCGGCGTGCACGAACGCCAACTCCATCGCCCGATCGTCGGCGAACAGCTTCTTGTAGATCGAGTTGGGCCGGCTCTGCGTCCGCTCGTAGTTCTGCATGAACCGGGCTTTCAGCAGCGGGTCGAGCACGTCGAGGCCGGGCGGCACCGGCTGGCCCGGCGTGAACGTCTGGAACACGGTGAGCGTCGAGGTGACCGCCACGTGGTGCTTCACCAGGTCCCGCACGAGCGACTTGAACGCCGGGCTGCTGGAGTCGACGCCCGCCAGCGCTTCCATGCCGGCGCGTTGGCCGGGGCAGAGATCCGGCTTCTTGTTCTTCACGAAATCGGTGGACACGAAGAAGCCGTGCTCGAGATCGTCGATGCCGAGGTCGGCCGCCTCACGGTAGGTCACCGCGCACAGATGGCCGGTGATCTTGAGGCCCCGCTTGTGGACGGCCTTGATCGCCGCCGCCAGCTCGGCCCGCGTGATGTTCATGTACGCCTTGAACGACGTCGCGCCGGCGTCGGCCCAGAAGTTCAAGAACCGCCGCGCGTCGGCCGAGTCCTTGAGCGCATACATCTGCATGAACTGCGACGGTCCCTGCATGTAAGGCGCCGTCGCGTCGATCCACGGCCCCGGGGCACGCCCCGCCTTGATCGCCGCCGCCATGCGCAGGTCGCCGTAGCCCCCGACGTCGCCGGTGGTGCGCATCGACGTGACCCCGCCGGCCAGGTACAGGCGCGGGAAGCTCACGTACTCGTTCCCGTACACGCCCGGGCCGGTGGGATAGAACAGGTGCTCGTGCATCATCACGAGCCCGGGGATCACCGACTTGCCGGCGAGGTCCAGCACCTCGGCGCCGGCCGGCACCGGGACAGAGCCGGTGGGCCCCATCGCGGCGATGTTGCCGCCGCGGATGATCAGGGTCTGGTCAGCCCGGGGCGCCGCACCGGTGCCGTCGATGACACGGACGTGGGTGAGCGCCACCACGTTCGTGTCGACGGTGACGAACTGGCGGACGGCGGGCGAGAGGGTGGGGCGCTGGGCAACGGCGGTGGCCGCCGCGACGGCCAGGAGCACCGAGGCGGCGGCGGTCGGGAGCGCCAGCCGGTGGGATGGGGCACGACGGGTGGTAGGCATGGGGAGAGCATACCGCGCCCCCGCCCTCCCGTCCACCATGCCCCCGCGCTCAGCGGCGCCGCTTCCGGCGGCCGCCGCCGCGCTGGGTCGTGCGAGATGACGCGCCGGCCTAGAACCCGAACCCGAGCAGGATCATGAACGCGCGCGACTGGTAGCTCGTCGCGGTCGAGATCGTGCTGAGCTTGAGGTCGGTGAGTCCGTACGTGTAGCGGCCTTCGACGGTCAGCCCGCCCGGCAGCCGGAGGCCGCCGCCGATCACGGCACCGTACGCCGTCTTGGGACCGACGGTGTTCGGGCACGGCGCGCCGCCGGCGCGACACTGGAGCTGGAACTCCGCCTGCGGCCCCGCGTACGCGAACGGCATGACGCTGCCCGCCGGCACGCCGATCCGCACGTAGAGCGGCACGTCCAGGTAGTTGAGCGACCGGGCCTGGCCGATCGATCCGCCACTTACACCCGTCTGTGCGTAGAGGGCTTCGAGCCCGATACCCACCGGCGATCCGGCCTCGTACGCCACGCCCAGGGCGTAGCCGGAGCGCGAGTGCAGATTCCCCGGCAGCGCACCGGCATTGGACACGTTGCCGAAGGTGAAGCCTCCCTTGATGCCGAACCCGCTCTGCGCGTGCGCCGCCGGCGCGAACCCAGCCGTCAGCGCCATCCCCACCACCATGCCCACGAATGCTCGTTTCATCGGACTCCTCCTTCCGGTTCCCCCGGCTACCCCCACGATTGGTGTTTGTTGCAGCACGTGACGCAGCGCACGCGGCAACTCGTGGAATCCGGATTTCGAAAGGCGGAGTGGGGAGGTTCTTTATGCCGCCGTGAGGATGAGCGGGCGTCCCCGGCGGACGACGATCGTGTTCTCGTAATGGGCGGCGAGCACGTGGTTCCGCGTGCGGATCGTCCATCCGTCCGGTTCCTCGACCGTGGTCGTCGGCCGTTCGGTGAGAATCGGTTCCACGGCAAGTACCATCCCGTCGTGCAGGATCGCGCGGAGCTGCGGGTCCTCATAGTTGGGCACCGATGGGGCCTCGTGGATGTGGTGGCCCACGCCGTGGCCGGTCAGCTCACGGACGACCGCGAACCCCTCGGCCTCGACCACCCGCTCGATGGCCCGCCCGATGTGGCGGACCGGTTGCCCGTCCACCGCTTCCGCCATGGCGGCACGGAAGGCGCGGCGGGCGCACCGCGCCAGCCGGCGGGCCACCTGTGGCGCGCCGGGCAGCGCGATCGTGCGGGCCGCGTCGGCCACGTAGCCATCGAGATCCACCGTGATGTCCAGCTTCACGAGATCACCGCGCTGCAACACCCGCGGCCCCGGGACGCCGTGCACGATCTGGTCGTTCACGCAGATCAGATTGAACCCCGGAAAGCGATAGGCGAGCTGCGGCGCCGAACGGCCACCGCGGGCCTGGATGAACTCGGCGCCCCGTTCGTACAGCTCGGCGGTCGTGATGCCCGGCTTCACGTGTCGCGCGAGATGCGCGTGCGCTTCGGCGACGAGCCGGCCCGCCCGCCGCATGCCCCGGAGATCCGACGCCGATCCGAGCGTCATCCGGCACCGCCCAACTCGCGGTACCATGCCACGAACGCGCGCTCGATGAAGCGCTTGCTGAACATCGTCCACTCGCCCGTGGACGGCGGGATGGTGTACGCCGCCGCCGCGGCCGCCGCGCTCGTCCCCGCCGTGTGGGCCCGCCGCGCCGCGCGCTCCACGTCATCGATCATCGCCGTGTAGCGGTCGAAGTCCGCGGGCGTGCCGACGTTTCCGTGCCCCGGCACGTAGGTGGCCGCCCGGGCGTGCCGCAGCACGCGCACCGACGCCGAGAGCTTCGTCGGAATGGCATCCACGTAGTTCGGGAACATGCCGTTCCAGAACAGATCGCCACAGAACACCAGGTGCGGATCGTCCAGCTCGAGCGCCACGTCGCTGTCGGTGTGGCCGAGCTGCGGGACGATGCGCACCGAGCGTCCGCCGAGGTCGAGCGTGCCGAGTTCGGTGGGCGACAGGAGCACGGCGCCGTCGAGGGTAGCGGTGCGCGCCGCCACCGCGGGCTTGTTGCGCGCGATCGCCTCGTCGCGGGTGATCTGCGTCGTCCGGAGCACCGGGTGGTGCCCGTCCGTCACGTAGCCCGCCACGCCGTTCGAGTGGTCGGAGTGGTAGTGCGTGACGAGCACGTGGGTGGGCCACCGTCCGGTGAGCCGGCGCGCGTGCTCGGCGAGCCACGTGGCACCCTTCGGCGTCTGGAATCCCTCGATCGCCAGCACGGCGTGCTTGCCGGCGATGATCCCACCGTTCGACACGGTCGTGTAGTCGCCCCCGAGCGGCGTGGAAACGAGCGCCCAGATGCCGTCGGCCAGCCGTTCGATGCGGGCGAAGGGAGCGGTCGCCACCACGGGCCCGCGTGGGGCCGCCGCCCACAGATCCCGCAGCAGCGGCGGGGTCACGGCGGCGGCGAGGGCAAGGTGCGCGGCGCAGGAGCCTGACGTGGCGAGAAACTCGCGGCGGGAGAGGGGCGGCATGTCGAGAGGGCTAGGGGTCGGCGAAGCTCATGGCCGGCAGCCCGGCGAGCCGGCGCAGCACGGAGAGCTGGCCCACATGGTAGGTGTCGTGCAACACCATGAACGTCGTCAGGGCGAAGACCGTCTGCTCGAATACCGGGAACCGCACGTCGACGGGGGTATTCAGCTCGTCCGCCGTCAGTGCCGCTACCCGATCGCGCAGGGCGTGGGAGGCATCGCTCCAGGCCGCGAGGACGTCCGCCAGGAGCGGCCAGGTCGCGACGTCGTCGATCGACTTCGCGTTCACCAGCGCCTCGGGTAGCGGATTCGGTCGCTCGGCCCCCAGACGCCGGAGCAGCCCGTACCGCGCCTTCACCATGTGCGCACTCACCCACAGGGCGTTGTTGGGGTATCCCTCGTATCGCGCTCGGGCCTGCTCCTGCGTCATCCCGTGCAGGCAGTTGCGGAAGAGCTTCGTGTTCAACCGGAGCGTTTCGGCGGGTGCGACGATGCGCGGGTCCATGGCGGAGGCGTTCGAGGGTTCGGGTCGGGGGTACGGGCTCGTCGATGGCCCAGCACCGGTCACGGCGCCACCCGGGTCCGACTCTGTGGAGTCTACGCATTCCGGAGCGTCGCGGACAGACCGGGGGCCGCGGCGCCCTCGTCGCCGACGCCCGCGACCGGTATGTTGACGCATGCGCCGACTTCTTCTGCTCTGCCTGCTCGGCCTCGGCACTGCGGCTCACGCCCAGACCGGCCCGCTGGTCGCCGACTCCGGCCACTTCCTGCTCGACGGCAAGCCCTTCCAGATCATCGCCGGCTCCATGCACTACGCCCGCGTGCCGCGCGCCTACTGGCGCGACCGCATGGAGAAGGCGAAGGCGATGGGGCTGAACACCATCACCACGTACGTGTTCTGGAACTTCCACGAGCCGACGCGCGGACACTTCGACTTCTCCGGGCGCCGGGACATCGCAGCGTACCTGCGGACGGCGCAGCAGGTGGGCCTGCACGTGATCCTGCGCCCCGGTCCCTACGTGTGCGCCGAGTGGGAGCTGGGCGGATATCCGGGATGGCTGTTCGCCGACACGAGCATCGTGCTGCGGAGCACCGACCGGAACTTCACGAAGCCGGCCGAGCAATGGCTCGACACGCTCGGCAAGGTGGTGACGCCGTTTCTCGCCAGCCGCGGCGGCCCGATCATCGCCGTGCAGGTGGAGAACGAGTACGG
>JBJKRG010000346.1:0-2638 GCA_046704805.1 Gemmatimonadaceae bacterium | reverse complement strand
CCGGCAGCAGGCCACGCCACTCGGCGCAACGCTCCCCGCTCGGTATCGGGCGGATACAGCCCATTTTCAGCGCTACTTTCGCGCCGAGGAGATCCTCGACCGGGGTCTCGTAGCCGCGGCGCGCGACAGCCTGCGCCACCTCACCGAGGATGCCCCACTCTACGCGCCTGGCTGGACCGGGTACGCCTCTGCCGTCGGTCTCTCGGGCTTCGTCGACATCCCGCCCCGGGTAGCCTGGCCCCGCGCACTCGCGGCGGCGGAACGCGGGCTGGCGCTGGACAGCACCCTGCTGGAAGGGGCTGTGGTGCTCATCGCGTACGACATGTTCGACAAGTGGGACCTCGATGCGGCCCACGCGCGGCTGAAGGCGGCGCTCGCCAGAGCGCCGGACGATCCGGCGCTGAACAACGTGCTGGCGGCCTGGTACCGATGGCGCGGGAATCTCTCGGCGGCCGTGGAGACGAAACGGCGTGCGGCGGCGCTCGACCCGCTGTCATGGTGGCTGGCCGAGGAAGTGGCCTGGAATCTGTATCTGTCCCATCGCTGCGCCGAGGCTGCACAGTCGTACCGGCGTATGCTCAATGACGGCTTCGCGTCCACCGCAGCGGATTTTGGCATCTACCATTCGTACCGGTGCCTCGGGCAACTCGACGAAGCCGCCGCAGCGCTCCGGGCGTCGCTGCTGCGTTCCGGCGACTCTGCACTCGCCCGGCTATTCGACCCGCCCCTCGACCCGGCGCGTCGGGATGCGGCCTTCCGGGCGGTCGATCATGCCAGGCTCACGCGGTTCATGGCCCAGCGGCGGGAGCGATGGCTTCCCGCCGAGGCGGCCGTCTTCGATTATGCGGATCTCGGCAACGCGGACTCGACGCTGATCTGGCTGGATTCGATGTGGGTGGACCGCTCGATGACGCTGCACATCGTGCCGTTCGATCCCGCCTTCGATTTCCTCCGCACGGATCCCCGCTTCGTGGCATTCATCGCCCGTTTCCCGTGGAAGCCGAAGCTGGATCGGTCGGACGGCCCGCGCCCCGCGAAGGTACCGAACTGACCGTCGTCGGTCCCGATGCACGACGCCCCGCCCGGTGTGGTCGCCGGGCGGGGCGTGGACGGTGCAGCGGCGGGAGGCCGCCTACCAGCGATAGTGCGCGAACGCCTTGTTCGCGTCGGCCATGCGGTGCGTGTCTTCCTTCTTCTTCACCGCGTTCCCCTCGCCCTTCGACGCGGAGATCACTTCGGCCGCGAGCTTCTCGGCCATCGACTTCTCGCCGCGTTCACGGGAGTACTGGATGAGCCAGCGCATGGCCAGCGCGGTGCGCCGGTCCGGCCGCACCTCGACGGGCACCTGGTAGGTCGCGCCGCCGACGCGGCGGCTCTTCACCTCGACGACCGGCTTCACGTTGGATAGCGCCTGCTTGAATACGTTCACGCCGGGCTGGCTGGTCTTCGACTCGACGATGTCCATCGCATCGTAGAAGATCCGTTCCGCCGTGGACTTCTTCCCGGCGAGCATCAGCGCATTGATGAACTTCGAGACGGTCTGGCTGTCGTAGCGCGCATCGGCCAGTATGGTCCGCTTCACGGCACTCTTGCGACGGCTCATGGCTTATTTCCCCGCCTTCGGCTTCTTCGTGCCGTACTTGGACCGGCTCTGGTTGCGCCCGTTCACGCCCGACGCGTCGAGCGAGCCCCGCACGATGTGGTAGCGGACCCCCGGAAGATCCTTCACGCGGCCCCCGCGCACGAGCACGATCGAGTGCTCCTGCAGGTTGTGGCCCTCTCCCGGGATGTAGGCGATGACTTCGAATCCGTTGGTGAGGCGAACCTTGGCGACCTTGCGCAGCGCCGAGTTCGGCTTCTTGGGTGTGGTCGTGTACACGCGTGTGCACACGCCGCGGCGGAACGGATTCGACTTGAGGGCCGGCGACTTCTCCTTCCGGCCCACGTCCCGGCGCGAGCGCCGGACGAGCTGATTGATGGTCGGCATGAACCTGGGCTGTTCGTGGATCTGCTTCTACGTGGATCGCCCCGCTTGGGCGGCACGGAACAGAACCCGGAAGCTAGCCGGGTACGCGAGGCGGGTCAAGGAAGCTAAGTCTCGGGCCATCCCGCTCTTAGGCCGCCTGCGGCCGGCCACGACCACCGACGCTGACGGCGGGCTGCCAGGGCGATGGCCGGAACGCAAGACTTGCAATGTATGCACAATCACAGCATCATATTCGCAGTTCACTCCAATAATTTGGCATTTTGATCGTCAAATATTGCGCGATAAGCACACTAATGGTGACACATTGAAACTCATCACCGCAGTCGTCAGGCCCGAGCGGCTCCAGGAAGTCAAAGCCGCCCTGTTCCGCGCCGGCGTCACCGGCATGACCCTCTCCCGCGTCTCCGGGCACGGCGGCGAGCGGGAGACGCTCGAGCGCTACCGCGGAACCACCGTGCTGCTCGAATTCCGGGAGAAGGTGAAGGTGGAGATGGCCGTCTCCGAGCCCTTCGTCGAACCCACGATCGAAGCGATCATCGGCGCCGCGCGTACCGGCGAGGTCGGCGACGGCAAGATCTTCGTGCGCGACCTCGAACGGGTGATCCGCATCCGCACCGGCGAGACCGACAACGCCGCGCTCACGGCCGTGAA
>JBJKRG010000345.1:0-4307 GCA_046704805.1 Gemmatimonadaceae bacterium | reverse complement strand
GGGAGCCGCCGGCGCCCGTCGCCGGTGTGGTGGTGGCGCCGGGTGATCCGGCACCCCCCGGTGCCGCGGAGCGCGCGGCGGCGGGCGACGATTCGCTCTATGCACGGTTCGGTAACGTCACCGTCGGCGCCCTCGCGGCGCGCGCCGACGTCGTGTTGCCGTCCGGGGCGATCGTCGGAGCGCCGATCGGGAACGTGATCTACGACACAGGCGACCTCGAACTGTCCGGCGGCGTGGGCCGCGGCGTGCTCGTCGTCGGCGGCACGCTTCGGATCTCGGGCAACGTCGCCTTCGACGGTGTGATCATCGCGTCGGGTGGAATCGAGGTCACCGGGCGCGCGCATGTGACGGGGCTCGCACTCGCCGGCGGCGACTCGACGCCATCGGTGTTCGTGAAAGCGTCCGACACCTTGGAGTTACACTCCGATCCGTGCGTCGTGATGGAGGTGACGTGGCACGCGGGACGTCCGGTATTCCCGACGCGCGATGTGTCGCAGCGCACACCGTGAGTGTCGAATCGCGGCGGTTTGTAGCGGTCTCGCAACCCGCCGCTGCGTTGTTACCTCACCGCCTGTAGGTCGTGTACCGTGAGGCGCAGCCGGTCGGTGGTTACACGGCTGCGACGGGTGCCGGGCGCCGGTGGTTTTCGGCGACGCAGGCGGAAACGGACGTCCCGATGCCCGGTAACGCGCTACCTCACGACACCTCGTGGGAAGTGGGTCGGCAACCCCGCCGCTTCCGACAGGTACCGTGCTCCCGCGGGCTCGGGGCGACGGCCCCGCGCGGTGGGTTCGGATTCACTCAGACCTTCCCATGGCATTCCTCGGTCGGAGCAAGACGACAGTCGGCCTTGACATCGGCTCGGGCCTGATCAAGGTCGCGGTGGTGGACCACTCCAAGACGAGTCCGGAGCTGGTCAAGGTTGCCATCGCGCCGTTGAGCGCAGACGCGATCGTCGAAGGCGAAGTGATGGATCCCGGCATCGTGGCCGAAGCCATCCAGTCGGCGATGACGGAAGCGGGCGTGAAGGTCAAGCAGGTGGTCACGGCCGTCGGCGGCCGCGACGTCATCATCAAGAAGATCCAGATCGAGCGCGTCAAGGAGCAGCAGGCGCGCGAGCTGATGCGGTGGGAAGCCGAGCAGCACGTGCCGTTCGACATGGAATCGGTGGAGCTGGACTTCCAGATCCTCGATCCGGACGGCGACGGGCTCGAGATGAGCGTGCTGCTGGTGGCGGCGAAGCGCGAGCTCGTGGAGTCGAAGCTGCGCGTGCTCACCGATGCGGGTCTCGAGGCGGGAGCGGTGGACGTGGACGCGTTCGCCCTGCACAACGCCTTCGAGCTCAACCATCCCGACGCGATGACGGGCGTGGTCGCCCTGGTCAACGTCGGGCACGAAGTGACGAACATCAACATCCTGGAAGAGGGCGTGCCGATCCTGACGCGCGATCTCGCCGTGGGCACGCGGCGATTCCGCGAAGATCTGCAGCGCGAGCGCGGGCTGTCGGCGGACGAGGCCCAGCAGCTGTTGCAGGGGTACGATCGCTCGCCCCACCTGGACGCCATTCTCGAGAGCCGCGGCGAGGAGATCGCCCTGGGCATCGAGCGGGCCGTGGCCTTCCTGGCCTCCAATTCCCGGACGGCGAGCACCGTCCGGGAGGTCTACACGTGCGGCGGCGGCTCACGCATCCCGGGACTCACCACGATGCTGGCCGACCGTTTGAAACTCGCCGTCGAGCAGGCGAACCCGTTGGCATCGCTGAAGGTGCGTGACGGGGCCCTCGCATCGCTCGTCACTGACGAAGTCGCTCCGCTCCTGATGCTCCCCATCGGGTTGGCGCTGCGGCACGTCGCCTAGGCCGGGCGGTCCCACTCATGATTGAAATCAATCTCCTTCCGGGCGCTACGAAGAAGTCGAAGCGGGGCGGCGGTATGCGCCTCGACCTGCCGTCGTTGAAGTCGGGGCTGTCGGACCGCTTCAAGGACCGCTGGCTGGCCGCGGCCGTGGTATCGGCTGTCCTCGGCCTGGGATCGGTGGGCGGGATGTTCGTGATCCAGGCGCACCAGTCGAGCACGCTGAACGCGCAGGTGCAGCAGGGGCTCGCCGATTCGACGCGCTACGCGTCGGTGCTGCACGAGCAGCGGCATCTCGAAGCCAAGCGCGACACCCTGCTGCGGCAGGTGAACATGATTCGCGCGATCGACGGCGACCGGTTCGTCTGGCCCCACGTGCTGGAGGAAGTGAGCGCGGCGCTGCCGGCGTATACCTGGCTCACCGCACTCTCGTATTCGGGCACGCCCCAGGGGCAGAACCTCGGGCCCACGCTCCCGCCGGGTGCGTCGGCGTCGAAGGCCAAGAAGGACACCGGCCTGGTGACCAAGATTCCGCTGGACACCGTGCACGTCCGGCTGCTCGGGCGCACCGTGGACATCCAGGCGTTGACGCGATTCATGAGCGATCTCGAGGCGTCGCCGTTCTTCGGCGACGTGACCCTCGACAAGTCCGATGCCGGGACCGCCAACGGCGTTCCGGTCACCGATTTCCAGCTCACGATGCTCTATACCCGGCCCGATTCGAGCCTGATCCGGCTGGTGCCACTCAAGCTCTCGGTGAAATAGCCATGGCACTCCTACCGACGCGCCAAGCCGATCAGTACAAGCTCCTGGTAGTCATCGTCTGCCTGGCCGGTGCGGGTCTGTACTACAACTACGTGTGGACGCCGAAGACTCAGGCGATCGCGACCCTGCAGACCCACGTCGACAGCCTCACCGCCATGAACCAGCGGGCCAAAATCGACGTGGCCGGGGGCCGCCTCGACAAGCTGCGGGCGCAGTCCGCCGAGTACTCCAAGGAAGTCGCGGTCATGCGGCAGCTCGTGCCGACGGGCAACGAGGTGCCGGCGCTCCTGGCGGCCGTCTCCACGGCGGGCCGGGAGATCGGCCTCGACGTCTCCACGTTCTCGCCCGACGGCGTGATCCAGGGCGACCAGTTCGACACGTACAAGTTCAAGCTCGGTATCACGGGCCCCTACAACAAGATCGCCCAGTTCCTGACCAACGTCGGGAAGCTGCGCCGCATCGTCGCGCCCATCAATCTGTCGCTGGCCCTCGCGCCCCTGCCGAGCGGATACACGGACACGATGGAACGGCCGCTCAACGCGACCTTCGACATTCAGACGTACGTCGCGCACACCGCAGCGGGCGCCGGATCGCCCAGGGGGGACCAGTGAGACGCGCGTGGATGATCGCGGCCCTGCTCGTGGCCGGCGCCGGCGTGGCCGACGCCCAGACGAGTGCCATCGGGGCGGCGAAGCGGGCGGCGGCCGCGACCGACGCCCACATCGCCCGTGAGCAGGACGTCCAGGCGAAGACCCAGAGCGGCTCACAGACGCATGCGGTGCGGACGACGGCGAAGCCGGCGCCCGGCGCCGCGCGGAAGTCCCACGCACCGGCGGCGAAGCCCGGGACGACGGCGAAGGCCGCCGCCGACACTGCGCTGCCGGTCGTCATGCGCGAGACCTTCACCTACGATCGCGCCGGCGCGCGCGACCCGTTCGTGTCGCTGCTCAACACGAGCGAGCTGCGGCCGGTGATCTCCGATCTGCGGCTGGTCGGCGTGCTGTACGATCCGTCCGGCCGCCGGTCGGTGGCTGTGATGCGGGACAAGACCAACCAGTTGTACCGGGCCACCATCGGACAGACGCTGGGCCGGATGCGCGTGGCCCGCATCACACCGCGCGCCGTGTATTTCACGATCGAAGAGTTCGGGTTCAACCGGACGGATTCACTGGTACTTGCGGATACCACACTAGCGAGGATTCCATGAAACGCGTATTGACGGTTGTCGCGGCGGTGGCCGTCGCGCTCGTCGCCGGCGCCTGGCGCTCGGCGTCCGGGCCGGCGCCGGACGAGGGCGCCGTGACCTCGTTGAGCGTCGTGCCGATGAGTGGCCGCGCCGAGGTGTTGATCGGTGTCGGCGGCACGGTCTCCGTCCGGGACTTCACCCTGGACCATCCCGACCGGCTCGTCATCGACATTGCCGGTGCCTCGCTCCACCTGCCCACCGGTGGCTACGATGATCTCGACCGGGGCGGTGTGCTCGGTGTTCGCTACTCGCAGTTCAGCCGCGGGGTGGTGCGTGTGGTCGTCTCCCTCGACGCCCCGCATCACTACACGGTGAAGCAGGAAGGCGGCCACATCCGTGTGTCCGTCGACGGCACCACCGACGACTTCTCGGCCTGGCGTCTCGGAACGCCGGCCCAGGGCCCGGCGTCCACGCCGGTCGCGGCGGAATCCGCCGCCGCGCCC
>JBJKRG010000344.1:0-8166 GCA_046704805.1 Gemmatimonadaceae bacterium | reverse complement strand
GCCCGGTGCATGAGCTCGGCGGCCTTCTCCACCGAGTCCTCGGGGCTGAGCGCCCACAGACGGCGCGTCATCACCTCGCGCACTTCGTGCTCGTCGAGGACGTTCCACTCCGGGCCCTCGGTGGCGGTCATGCGCTCCGAGACGTCCGCGCCGGCGTCGTCCCACAGATCCGTGAAGAACTCTCCGGATGGCTCGTTCTCGGTATCGCTGTCGTCGGGAAGCGGCAGCTCGCTCCAGTCGCGCCACTCCGTGTTCTCCGACCCGTCGCGCTCGGTGGGCACCCCGGGCGTCGACGCGGCGAACCCGATCAGATCATCGGCCGACACGACGCCGACGACGCGCTCGCCCGAGAGCACGGGAGCGCCGCTCACGTGGTGGCGGGCCAGCAACTCCATGGCATCGCGCAGCGTGGTGAGGGGGGTGACCGAGACGACGTCCGTCGTCATGATGTTGCGGAGTTTCAGCATGGACACCTCCGGCGCATGGGAGCGCAGCGTGCGGGGACCGGCCCCGCGGGTTCACGTGCAAGATGCCGCCCCGTTGCGCCACTTGCTGTCGGCGGGCGCCCGATCCGGTGTAGGGGAACTGGCATCGGTGGGATCTGTCCGACGCCGGGGGTGAGTAACTGCCCACGCAAATTTTTGGTACCTTCGTCGCACCATGTCTTCGCCCTCGCTGCAGCTGGTCATCGGGATCGTGCACGTCGTGCTGGCGATCGGCGTCTCGACGCACATCGTCCTCACGAAGCACGAACCGCGGGCCGCCATCGGCTGGATCGGGCTCGTATGGCTCACCCCGGTGGTGGGCTCGGCCCTCTACGTCTTCCTCGGGGTGAACCGCATCCGGCGGCGCGCCGGCGAGCTGCGCCGCGGCCGCGTCGGCAGCGACGCGAGTCCCACCGGCACGTACGCGCTGCCGGCGCCCGAGGCACCCCGCACGGCGATCTCGGAGCCGCTGCGTCCCCTCGCCGCCCTCACGGGACGCGTCACCGGCGCGCCGCTCGTCGCCGGCAATGCGATCGACCCGCTCCCGGGGGGCGACACCGGCTATCCCGCGATGCTCGAGGCCATCGACCGCGCGCACCGCAGCGTTGCCCTCGCGACCTACATCTTCGATCGCGGGCAGGTCGCCGACCGGTTCGTGGCGGCGCTGGCCCGAGCCGTGGAGCGTGGGGTCGCGGTGCGGGTGCTCATCGACGGGGTGGGCGCGCGGTACAGCCGGCCGCCGATCGTCGGAAGCCTCCGGGAGCGCGGCGTGACGGTGGGCCAGTTCCTGCCCTCAGCGTTTCCGTTTTCCCACCCGTACTTCAATCTGCGCAACCACCGCAAGCTGCTCATCGTAGATGGCACGACCGGGTTCTGCGGCGGGCTGAACATCCGGGATGCGTGCATGCTGTCGCTCTCCCCACGCCACCCGACGGAAGACGTCCACTTCCGGCTGCAGGGGCCGGTCGTCCGCCAGCTCATGAGCGCGTTCGCGTTCGACTGGCAGTTCTCGACGGCGGAGCGGCTGGACGGCGAGACCTGGTTCCCGCCGATCGACGAGCGGGGTCCGGTCCTGGCCCGCGGGATTCCCGATGGCCCCGACGAGGATTTCGAGGCACTGCTGTTCACGTTTCTCGGCGCGATCGCGCAGGCGCGGCACCGCATCCGGATCGTGTCGCCGTACTTCCTGCCCGATCCGCCCGTCATCGACGCCCTGAAGGTGGCGGCGCTGCGCGGCGTCGACGTGGAGATCATCCTGCCGTCGCACGGCAATCTCCGCACGGTGCAATGGGCGCAGACGGCGCAGCTCGGGCAGGTGCTGCGCGGCGGATGCAAGGTGTTCCTCACGCCGCGGCCGTTCGACCACTCGAAGCTGTTCACGGTCGACGGCGAGTGGTCCCTCATCGGCTCCGCGAACTGGGACCCCCGCAGTCTCCGGCTCAACTTCGAGTACGTGGTGGAGTGCTACTCCGTGGAGCTGGCCACGCGCATCGACGCGCTCATCGACGCCAAACGCGAATCGGCGCGTGTCTACAACCGCATCGACTGGCAGCGGCGTGCCTTCCCCACCAAGCTGCGCGACGGCATCGTGTGGCTGGCGCAGCCGTACCTATGAGCGGGACCGCCGCCGCTACCGGCCGCACGCCGCCCGCATCGCGGGATGCGTTCCTGGGCCTCGACGTGGGCACGAGCGGGGTGAAGGCGCTGCTCGTGGCCGCTTCCGGCGACGTCGCGGCATCGGCCAGCGTGCCGTTGGCACTGGCCACGCCGCAGCCCGGTTGGGCAGAGCAGGATCCGGACGCGTGGTGGGACGCGGTGGCCGGTGCGGTACGCACCGTCGTGGCGGCCCGTGCCGGGATGCGGGTGGGAGCCGTCGGCATCACGGGCCAGATGCATTCTTCGGTGTTCCTCGACGCGCACGGCGACGTCATTCGTCCAGCGCTGCTCTGGTGCGACGGGCGCACGACGGCGGAATGCCGTGAGATCGCCGCGCGCGCCGGAGGCCCGGATCGCCTCCGCGACCTCGTGGGCAATCCCGCGCTCGAGGGATTCACGCTGCCGAAGATCCTCTGGCTGCGCGCCAACGAACCGGCGGCGTTCGCCCGGCTCGCCACGGTGCTCCTGGCCAAGGACTACATCCGCTATCGCCTGACCGGTGCGCTCGCCACGGAGCCCTCCGACGCGTCGGGGACGCTGCTGTACGACACGGCACACCAGCGCTGGAGCCGGGAGATGCTCGCGGCCGTCGACTTACCGCGGTCCATCGTACCGGACCTCGGCGGCTCGGCCGAAATCCTGGGCCGGATCACGCCGGCCGCCGCATCGTTCACCGGTCTGGCGGCCGGCACGCCCGTCGTGGGCGGTGGGGGCGACAACGCCTGCGCGGCCGCCGGTGTCGGCGTCGTGGCGCCGGGGGAGGCCGTGGTGAGTTGGGGAACGTCCGGCACGGTACTCGCGCCCACCGCGGAACCGCTCGTGGACCCCGCGATGCGGGCCCACACGTTCTGCCACGTCGTTCCCGACCTGTGGTACGTCATCGGCGTCGTCCTGTCGGCGGGCGGGGCCTTCGCGTGGTATCGCGACCGGTTCGCCCGCGAGTATCCCGACGCGGCGACCGCCGATCGCGCGCTGCGGGAAGAGGCGGCAGCCGTCGCGCCGGGCGCCGACGGACTCACCTTCCTGCCGTACCTGCAGGGCGAGCGCACGCCGCACCGGGACGCGTCGCTGCGCGGCGCCCTCCTGGGCCTGAGCCTGGCCCATTCCCGCGCGCACGTGACCCGCGCCGTGTTCGAGGGGATCTGTTTCGCCCTGCGAGACTCGGTGGAGATCCTGCGCGAGCTGGCGCTGGCCCCCGACCGCATGGTGCTCACGGGCGGCGGGGCCAAGCACGCGCTGCTCCGACAGATGCAGGCGGACGTGTTCGGCGTTGCCGTGTGCGGGGTGAATCGCGAAGAGGGCGCCGCCTACGGCGCCGCTCTCCTCGCGGCGGTCGGCGCCGGGGCATTCGCCGACGTGCCGTCGGCGGCGCAGGCCGTGCTGGCCCGAACGTCCCCCGAGCCCCCCGATCCGGCGGCGCAGGCCGAGTATGAGCGGCTGTACGCGCGCTTCCGCGCGTCACTGCCGAGCGCCCGGCCGGCGCGGCGGGGCGGCGATGCGGCCGACGCGGCGATGCCGTAAGATTGGGGCGGGCGAACGCTCAAGGAGCCGTGCGCGATGAACGACGTGTTCGAACCGGTCGCCAAGCAGAGTCTCACGGACCGTCTGGCGCTGCGCATCCGGGAGCAGATCCGGACTGGCGGCCGTGGCGAGGGCGACCGGCTGCCGGCCATCGTGGAGATGGCCCGCCAGTTCGGCGTCGGCCAGCCGACGATCCGCGAAGCGCTCAAGAAGCTCCAGACGATGGGGGTGGTGGAGATCCGGCACGGATCGGGCGTCTACGTCAAGTCCAGCGACGACCTGTTCGTCGTGGCCGCGCCCGAGTACGCCGGGACCGTGACGAAAGAGATGCTCCTCGATCTCGTGCGCACCCGGCTCGCGCTCGAGCTCGAAGCCGTGCGCGCGGCGGCCCGCCACGCCACGCCGGAACAGACTGCCGAGATGCGGCGCGTGCTCGCCGGGACAGACGACGACGGGCGCCGCGACGCCGAGCACGGCGCCAATGGTGCCCGATTTCACGACCTCGTGGCCGCTGCGTCCGGCAACCGGGTGCTCGTCCAGCTCCTGGCGGCGCTGCAGCACCTCTTCGTCTCAGAGCAGCAGGCTGTTTTCGGCGCGGAGGACCACGACGATCGGGAGCATCGCCACATCCTCGACGCGATCGACCGACGGGACGAGACGCTCGCGGTCACCCGCATGCGGGCACACTTCGACGGCCTGGAGGCGGCCGTCCGGCAGTGGGATCCGCAATCGCAAGCGCGGTCGTCCGTGGAGCGGGTGGGATGACGAGATTCGGCCGGTGCCTCCTAGCGGCGCTTCCTGCCCTCGCCCTCGCCGGCGCCGGTGCGCCCGCCGTCGGCGCACAGCAGTTGCCGGCCGGCCGACCGGAGTACCTGGACGTGCGGCTGCCGTTCGCGGTGCGCGCGGACGACCTCGTGGCGCACATGACCCTGTCCGAGAAGGTGTCGCAGATGCAGAACGACGCCGCGGCGATTCCGCGGCTGGGCGTCCCGGCGTACGGATGGTGGAACGAGGCCCTCCACGGCGTGGCGCGGGCCGGCCTCGCGACCTCGTTTCCCCAAGCCATCGGCATGGCGGCCACGTGGGACGACTCGCTCATCTACCGCGAAGCGACCGTGATCTCCACCGAAGCCCGCGCGAAGTACAACGACGCGTCGGCGCACGACGTGCGCACCACGTATCACGGGCTCACCTTCTGGTCGCCGAACGTCAACATCTTCCGGGATCCGCGCTGGGGACGGGGACAGGAGACCTACGGCGAGGATCCCTTCCTGAGCGGAAGGATGGCCGTCCAGTTCGTGCGCGGCATGCAGGGCGACAACCCGAAGTATCTGAAGACCGTTTCCACGCTGAAGCACTTCGACGTGCACAGCGGACCCGAGCCGGAACGGCACGTCTACAACGCCGTCGTCAGCCAGCGCGACCTCCGCGAGACCTACCTGGCGCAGTTCCGGGCCGGCGTCGAGCAGGGCGGCGCGTTCTCGCTGATGTGCGCGTACAACGCCCTGTACGGGCGGCCGGCGTGCGGCAGTCCGTTCCTCCTCGATACCATTCTGCGCCAGGATTGGGGATTCCGCGGCTACGTCGTCTCCGACTGCGACGCGGTGGGGAACATCTACCGGACGCACCATTTCGTGCCCAGCGCGGCACAGGCCTCGGCGGTGGCGGTGAAGGCCGGCACGGACCTCGACTGCGGGCGCACGTATGCCGCCCTCAGCGCGGCGGTCGATTCGGGCTTCATCACCGAAGCGCAGATCGACACGTCGCTGGACCGGCTGTTCCTGGCGCGATTCAAGCTCGGGATGTTCGACCCGACCGATTCCGTGCCCTGGTCACATCTCACGCTCCAGGATGTGAACACGCCGGCGGATCGCGCCCTGGCGTTGCAGGTGGCCCGCGAGTCCATGGTCCTCCTGAAGAACGAGGACCACGTGCTCCCGCTCCCGAAGGACCTCGGAACGATCGCCGTGATCGGCCCCAATGCCGATCAGGGAGCCGTGCTGCTCGGCAATTACAACGGATCGCCGGCGGATTCGATCACGCCGCTGCGCGGCATCCGGAGCGCGGTGGACTCGGGAACGCACGTGCTGTATGCAGTCGGGTCGGAGCTGGCCACCGGGTTCCCGGTGATGCAGCCCGTTCCGACCGGCCTCTTCCACACGACGGACGGCGCGCCGGGCCTGCGCACGGACTACTTCGACAACGATTCCCTCGGCGGCACGCCGGCGTTCACGGGGACGGATTCGAGCATCGATGCCGATTGGGGCGTCGGCGCGCCGCGACCGGGAATGCCCGTGGACGGGTTCGGCGTCCGCTGGACGGGCACGTTCACGCCGCCGGACACGGGATCGTACGTGCTGGGGCTCCGGGGCACGGTGAAGTTCGATCTCTGGCTCGACGACAGCCTGGTGGTCACATCGGCGCGGCACGGGGCGCGGGCCGGACAGCGGGGGGAGTTCGCCACACCCGTCTCCCGGCGGAGCGCACCGCTCACGCTGGACGGCGGCCACGCCTATCGCTTCCGCGTCGAGGCCTCCGACTCCACCGGCGATGCGCAGCTGCACCTGACCTGGGCGCCGCCGAGCGCCTATCTGGAATCGGAAGCGCTGCGCACGGCTGCGGGGGCCGACGCGGTGGTGCTGGTGCTCGGGCTCACCTCGCACATGGAAGGCGAGGAGATGCGCCTGCACATCGACGGCTTCGACGGTGGCGACCGTACCAAGCTCGTGCTCCCGGATCCGCAGGAGCAGTTGATGCAGAAGATCGTCGCCCTGGGCAAGCCCACGGTGCTGGTGCTGCTCAACGGGAGCGCGCTCGCCATCAACTGGGCGAACGCGCACGTGCCGGCGATCCTCGATGCGTGGTATCCGGGTGAGGCCGGGGGCACCGCGATCGCCGAGACGCTGTTCGGCGACTACGATCCCGGCGGCCGGCTGCCCGTGACGTTCTACCACAGCGTCCACGACCTGCCGCCGTTCGACTCGTACGGCATGGCGGGCCGGACGTACCGGTTCTACCACGGCACGCCCCTCTATCCGTTCGGGTACGGCCTGAGCTACACCACGTTCGCGTACTCGAACCTGCGGACGAGCACCAATTCCCTGGGCCCCGGCGACACGGTGACGGTCAGCGTGGACGTGCGGAACACGGGCGATCGCACGGGGGACGAGGTCGTTCAGCTCTACGTGCGCTATCCCCGGTCCGCCGTGGCCCGTCCGATCGAGGACCTCCGCGGCTTCGACCGTGTGACGCTCAAACCCGGCCAGACGCGCACGGTGCGGATGAAGGTTCCGGCGTCGTCGCTCGCCTACTGGGCGCCGATGCGGCAGCAATGGGTGCTCGAGCGCACGCCGGTGCAGCTGGCCGTCGGGGCGTCGTCGGCCGACATCCGCCTCACGAAGACCATCCAGGTGACCGGCGGCCGGTAGCCGGCCGCGCCCGGGCCTTCATGGGCGCAACGTGAACGTGAAGCGCTGGGCCACCCATTGTCGCATGCGCCGGCCGCCGACTTCGGCGGGCCGGTAGTGCGAGCGCAGGAGGGCGTTGCGCACGGCCGTGCTGAACAGCGCGTGCGTGGACTTCTCGATCCCGATCGATGCCGGCACCACGTGCCCCACGGTGTCGACGACGAACTGCACGACGACGCGGCCCTCGACGCGGGCCGAGCGGAGCAACGCAGGATACGCCGGGAGCGGATCGTCCGGGAGCGGCGCGACGCCGCAGGTCGAGGACGCCTGATCCGGAGCGTCGTCCACCGGCGCGGCGCCGGGGCCCAGCCGCTGGACGGCATGGCGCACGACCGACGGGAGAGCAGGCGTGTCGTGCCAGTCCGGACCGATCACCACCGACCGATCCGCGAGACATCGTACCGGCCCCGCCGAGACCCTGATGCGGGTCCCCTGCGGGGAGCCCGGCTCGAGCGGCCCGAGCCAGAGAAACGTCGCGACGAGTAGTCCGACCGTCATGCCCGGCATGGCCCCTCCGCGTGAACAGCGTTCCTCCACACATTGGGACGCGCTCGCGCGGCATGCATGGCCCGGTGATGAACGGGGCATGAGGTTCCGCTGAATCGCGAATGACATTTCGATGAACGGCTCCGGGACCCAGGCCGGGCCTGGCGCCGGGAGCCGCGCTGCCGTGCCCCGTACTGGCCGCCGCGCGTCCCGGGCTTCATTATCCCCACCGGACCGTTCGGTCCCCTCTCCCGACACGCCAATACCGCACTACTCCACGAGGCCGGTTCCCGTGCGTACTTCCCTGCTCCGTCTGTCTGCCATCGCCGCGGCGGTTGTCGTGTCCGCCCCGTTCGCCACCGCCCAGTCCCCGAGCATGTACTCCGGCATGCAGTGGCGCGAGATCGGCCCCACGCGCGCCGGGCGCGCGCGCGCCCTGTCGGGCGTACCGAGCGAGCCCAACGTCTTCTACATCGGGTTCGACAACGGCGGGGTCTGGCGGTCCACCGACTACGGCTCCACCTGGCATCCACTCTTCGACGAGGAACCCA
>JBJKRG010000343.1:0-10223 GCA_046704805.1 Gemmatimonadaceae bacterium | reverse complement strand
CCTGGGGCTGCTCGACCCGCAGGGCAAGGCCGTCGCGGACGCCCTGCACACACTCGGATTCGCCGCCGACGGCACGGTGGACGTGGGACGCCACCTCGTGGTCGAGCTCGACGCCTCCGATGCCGCGGCCGCGGAGCGTGAGGTACGCACCATGTGCGAGCGCCTGCTCGCCAACCCCGTCACCGAGGACTTCGATGTGGCCGCCGTGCAGGGAGTCGCCGTATGAGATTCGGCGTCGTCACCTTCCCGGGCTCCAACTGCGACTACGACGCATACCGGGCCGTCATCGAAACCGTGGGGGAGGAAGCGGTGTACCTCTGGCACAAGGATCACGACCTGCAGAACGCCGACGTCGTGATCCTGCCGGGTGGATTCAGCTACGGGGACTACCTCCGCCCCGGCGCCATCGCCCGGTTCAGCCCGATCATGACCGAGGTGATTGCCCATGCGCGGCGCGGGGGACCCGTGCTCGGCATCTGCAACGGCTTCCAGATCGCCTGCGAGGCGGGCCTCCTGCCCGGAGCCCTGCTGCGCAACGAGAGTCTGAAGTTCGTGTGCGAATTCGTGACGCTCCGGGTGGAGCAGGCGGCGACCATGTTCACCAACCGGTACCGGCCCGGCCAGCGGATCGCGATCCCCATCGCCCACGGGGACGGGCGGTTCACGGCCGATGACGAGACGCTGCGCCGCCTCGAGGGCGACGGGCGCGTGGTGTTCCGATACGTGTCGGGAAGCGGCGACACCGACGAGTGGTGGAGTCCGAACGGGTCGATGCACGCCATCGCCGGTATCGTGAGCGCCGAGGGGAACGTGCTCGGCATGATGCCCCACCCCGAGCGGGCGGTGAACCCCCTCCTCGGCTCCGCCGACGGCCTCGGCGTGTTCGAGTCGTTGCTGGCCACCGTGACGGCCTGACCGGGAGGAAGCGATGAGTCATCACAACGGCGATCACCCGACGGGCAACGAGGACGAGTACTTCGCCCGGCAGGACGCCGACCTGATCCGTGAGATGCGGCGTCGGCTGGACGCCGACCGCCGGACCCGGGAGCGCCATTCCCACTTCATGAAATGTCCCCGGTGCGGCGAGGACCTGCGCGAGGTCGTCCGCGGGCACGTCACGATCGACGTCTGCCCGGCGTGCAACGGGGTGTGGTTCGATGCCGGGGAGGTGGAGTTGATGCGGGAGGCGTCGAAGAATCCCCTCACCCAGATCGTGACCGACCTCCTCGAACTCCTGGGCCACACCCCGTGACCGTTCAGTTCCGCCCCGGCGATCCCGCCGTCACCCCGGCGCTCGTGGCCGAACACGGCCTCACCGACGACGAGTACCGCCGGCTGGTCGAGATGCTCGGCCGCGCACCCACCTTCACCGAGCTCGGCATCGTCAGCGCATTGTGGAGCGAGCACTGCTCGTACAAGCACTCGCGACCACTCCTGCGCACGCTGCCCACGACGGCCGACTACGTCCTTCAGGGACCGGGGGAGAATGCCGGCGTGATCGCCATCGGCGATGGTCTGGCCGTGGCGTTCAAGATCGAGTCGCACAACCACCCGTCGGCCGTGGAGCCGTACCAGGGCGCCGCCACCGGCGTCGGCGGCATCCTGCGCGACGTGTTCACGATGGGGGCACGGCCCATCGCGATGCTGAACTCCCTGCGCTTCGGGAGCCTCGACTCACCGCGCGTGCGCTACCTGCTGGCCGGTGTGGTGAAGGGCATCGGAGACTACGGGAACTGCGTCGGCATTCCGACGGTGGCCGGCGAGGTCGTCTTCGATCCGGCGTACGAGGGCAACCCCATCGTCAACGCCATGTGCGTGGGGGTGATGAAGGAATCGGAGTTGATGCGCGCCGTTGCCCAGGGGGTGGGGAATCCGATCATCGCCGTCGGGGCGCGGACCGGCCGCGACGGGATCCACGGCGCCTCGTTCGCTTCCGAAGACCTGTCCGAGGCGAACGACGCCAAGCGCCCACGCGTGCAGGTCGGGGATCCCTTCACCGAGAAGCTGCTCCTCGAAGCCAGTCTCGAGCTGATCCGGAGCGGCCACATCGTGGCCATCCAGGACATGGGCGCCGCGGGCCTCACGTCGTCGTCCGCCGAGATGGCGGCGCGCGGCGACGTGGGTGTGACGATCGACGTGAGCCGCGTGCCGGTGCGCGAGCCGAACATGACGCCGTACGAGATCCTGCTCAGCGAATCGCAGGAGCGGATGCTCGTGGTCGCCCGGCAGGGCCGGGAGGACGCGGTCCGCGCGATCCTCGAGAAGTGGGACCTCACCGCCGCCACCATCGGCGAGGTGATCGCCGAGCCCGTCTACCGTGTGACGGAAGGCGAGCGCGTCGTGGCCGAATTCCCCGGCATTCGCCTCGTCACCGACTGCCCCACCTACACGCCCGACGCCGCCGAGAGTCCGGAGATCGCCGCCCTGCGGACCCGCGACGTCGCGTCGATTCCCGAACGGCCCGAGGAAGCGGATCCGGATTGGACGCTGCGCCGCCTCCTCTCCGCCCCGAGTCTCGCAAGCAAGGAATGGGTGTACCGGCAGTACGATTCCACCGTGCGGACGAACACGGTGGTCGGCCCGGGGGGAGACGCGGCGGTGCTCCGCCTGCGCGGCACCGATCGGGCCATCGCCGTCAAGACCGACGGCAACGGCCGCTACGTGTATCTGGACCCTCGCGCCGGGACGCGCATCGCGGTGGCCGAGGCCGCCCGGAACGTCGCCTGTACCGGCGCCCGCCCCATGGCGATCACCAACAACCTCAACTTTGGCAATCCGCGCAAGCCGGAGATCTATCACCAGCTGCGGGAATCGGTCGCCGGCATGGCCGAGGCGTGCCGCGCCCTGGGCACGCCCGTCACCGGCGGCAACGTGTCGCTGTACAACGAGAGCCCGCTCGGCGCGGTGTATCCGACGCCGGTAATCGGGATGGTGGGTGTCATCGACCACCTGGACGACGTGACGCGCGCGGCCTTCGCCCGGTCGGGCGATCGGATCGTGCTGCTCGGCGAGCCCACGGCCGACCTCGGGGCCAGCGAGTACCTGCAGCGCATCCACGGGGTCGTGGCTGGCGCCCCCCCGCCGTGCGACCTCGACGCCGAGCGGGGACTGATCGAGACGATTCTGGCGGCGATCCGTGCCGGCGTCGTCCGATCGGCGCACGACTGCAGCGACGGGGGGCTCGCGGTCGCGCTCGCCGAGTGTGCGATCATGGATCGCGCGCGGCCCCTGGGTGCGCGCGTCGATCTTTCACCATGGCAGGCGCTGCCGCTCCGGGCGTTGCTGTTCGGCGAAGCCCAGGGGCGGGCCCTCCTGTCCACGCCGGATCCCGTTCGGGTCGGCACGATCGCGCGCGACCATGGAATTCCGGCCCGCGAGATCGGGGTCGTTGACGGCGGTGATAGCCTTCAGGTGCGCGTCGGCTCGCGCCACTGGTCTTCGCGGCTGGCCGATCTCGACGATGCGTATTTCGAAGCGATTCCTCGGGCGATGGCCCGGCCGGCATCGGCCGCGGCCGAGCGCCCCGTTCCCACGGCGGTCTGAACACACATGTGCGGCATCTTCGGCATTCGCGGAACGCCCGACGCCGGTCAGCTCACCCAGCTCGGGCTCTACTCCCTCCAGCATCGCGGGCAGGAATCGGCCGGCGTCGCCGTCCTGCAATCGAACGGTGGCGGCCACGTGGTCCGCGCGATGGGCACCGTCAGCGAATCGATGGGCCGCGAGCTCGAGCAGCTCCGCGGCGACCTGGCGATCGGGCACACCCGGTACAGCACGTCGGGATCCTCGACGATCGAGAATGCCCAGCCGATCTTCGTGCAGTCCAGGGGGGGCTACATCACGCTGGCGCACAACGGGAACCTGGTCAACGCCGTCCAGGTGCGCGCTGAGCTGGAGGCCACGGGATCGATCTTCTCCACGAACGCCGACTCGGAGGTGATCGTCCACCGCCTCGCCAAGTCGCACGCCGGGTCGCCGGGCGAGCGGATGGCCGAGGCGCTGCGGGGTCTCGAGGGCGCCTACAGCCTGGTCGCGGCCATCGAGGGCGCCCTGGTCGCCGCGCGTGACCCCCGGGGGTGGCGGCCCCTCGTCATGGGCCGGCTCAATGGCGCCGTCGTATTCGCCTCCGAAACCTGTGCACTCGACATCGTCGGCGCGGTCGCCGAACGCGAGGTGTGTCCGGGCGAGATCGTCGTCGTCGACGACACCGGAGTGCGGGTGACGCAGGCCCTCGACCCTCAGCCGTTGCGCAAGTGCGTGTTCGAATACGTCTACTTCGCGCGCCCCGACAGCCGGGTGTTCGGCGGGTCCGTCGACCGGGCGCGCCGCGAGCTCGGACGCCAGCTGGCCAAGGAGCATCCAGCGCCGGATGCGGACCTGGTGTTCAGCGTCCCCGACTCCTCGAACTCGGCGGCCCTCGGATTCGCCGAGGTGAGCGGCCTGCCCTACGAGCTGGCGCTCATCCGGAATCACTACATCGGCCGTACCTTCATCCAGCCCACCCAGGCCGGGCGCGACGCCAAGGTGAAGGTGAAGTACAACCCCGTGCGCGAGGTGATCGCCGGCAAGCGCGTGGTCATGGTCGATGACTCGATCGTCCGCGGCACGACGACGCGCGGGCTGGTGGCGATGGTGCGCAGTGCCGGCGCCCGTGAGGTGCATCTCCGCGTCAGCTCGCCGCCGATCACGGGGCCCTGCTACTACGGGATCGACACGCCCACCCGCCGGGAGCTGATCGCCGCCAACCTCTCCGAGGCGGAGATCGCCAGGATGCTGGGCGTCGACTCCCTGGGCTATCTCTCGCTGGACGGCATGCTCCGGGCGGTCCCCGGCGGCCCAGGCGGCTTCTGCGACGCGTGCTTCTCGGGCCACTACCCCACCGCGGCCCCGCTGGACGCTCGGAACGCGTGAGCCGGCCGTCAGGGGCCGCCGGGCGACGGGGAACGAAACGGGACCGATTCGGTATGCGTCTTGGGCCGGGGCTTCCTCGACCATCGTTCCCTCGATCCCGGGCGGCGGCTCGCTACTGGCGCCACCACCCGGGTGGTATATTTCCCCGTTCATGCCCATTCTGAGCCTGCCCGGCCGGACCGTGCGCGCGGCCCGGCATCCGGCGATGCCCCAACTGCCCGTTCTGCCGGAAGTTCCGGACGAGCGGACGTTCCGCATCGCCCTGGTGACGGAGTACTACTATCCGCACCTGGGCGGCATCTGCGAGCACGTGCACTTCTTCGCGCGCGAAGCGCGCCGGCGCGGGCATCACGTGGACATCATCACGTCCCACATCCCCGGTGCCGAGGAGCTGCCCAACGTCATCCGGATCGGGCGCAGCCAGCCGGTGCAGTCGAACGGCTCACAGGCCCGGATCACCGTCGGGTTGGGCCTCCGCCGACAGATGCGCCGGGTGCTGCGCGAAGGCCGCTATGACATCGTCCACGTGCATTCGCCGCTCACGCCGGTGCTTCCCCTGCTCGCGATCGACGAAGCCACCGCGCCGGTCATCGGAACGTTCCACACCTATTTCGACCGGTCCGTCGGCTATGCGCTGTTCAACCGGTACTTCCAGCGGCGGCTCGACAAGCTGAGCGCGGCCATCGCCGTCTCACCGTCGACGGTCATGGCCCTGGGCCGGTATTTCCGGGCCAACTGGGAGATCATCCCGAACGGGATCGACGTCGGCGTATTCACCCCCCACGCGCCCCTGCCCCCGGAAGTCCGCACGGACGTTCCGTCGATTCTGTTCCTCGGGCGGTTCGACCCGCGGAACGGACTCGACACCCTGATCCATGCCTTCCGGAAGGTGAAGGCCCGGGGCCATCAGGCTCAACTCGTGGTCGTCGGCGACGGCCCGCTCCGCGACCGGTACTACGCGCTGGCCGGCGGCGACCCCGACATCACGTTCGTGGGCGCGGTGCTCGAGGGACGGCCGAGCTACTACGCCAACTGCTCGATGTACGCATGTCCCACCACGAAGGCATCGTTCGGCATCACCCTGCTCGAGTCGATGGCCTGCGAGACGCCGATCGTATGCTCCGACATCCTGGGATTCCGCGACGTCGTGCAGCACAACCGCGAGGCACTCATGGTCCCGTGCGGTGATGCCGGCGCGCTGGCCGATGCCATCGTCCGCCTCATCGAGGACGAGACGCTGCGCGCCCGGCTCGGGAAGCGCGGCCGCGAAGAGTCGCTGCAGTACGGCTGGGACCGCGTGGCCGACCAGGTCCTCGCGGTGTACCACTCCGTGCTCGGACGGGTCGCCGTCGCGCGATGATCGCGCCGGCCGTTCTCGGCGGCACGATCGTCGTGGCCGGGATCGCGGCCCACGGCGCCTACCATCGCAACAGCCCGGTCTTCGGCCCGGTCCTCGGCCGGCTCCCGACGCGGGATCGCGTGGTCGCGCTGACGTTCGACGACGGTCCGAACCCGGAGGCGACTCCGCGTATTCTCGACGCGCTCGCGCGGGCGGACGTGCACGCCACGTTCTTCATCCTCGGACGGCACGCCGAACGATGGCCCGCGCTCGTCCGGCGGGTGCATGAGGAGGGCCACGCCCTCGGCAACCACGGCTACTTCCACCGGAAGCTGCACTTCCGGAGTCCCGGATACGTCCGGATGGACCTCTCGCGCGGAGCCGAGGCGATCGCCCAGGCGTGCGGCGCGCGACCCGCGCTGTTCCGCGCGCCCCACGGCTTCCGGAGTCCATGGGTCACCCCCATCGCACGCTCGCTCGGCGAGCGCGTCGTCGGCTGGTCGCTGGGGGTGTGGGACTCGAGCCGGCCGGGGGCCGCCGTCATCGTGCGCCGCACCGTGGACGGTGCGCGGCCCGGTTCGATCCTCCTCCTGCACGACGGAGACGGATACGATCCCGCCGGGGACCGGCGACAGACGGCCGAGGCCGTGCCGGTCGTGGTCGCGGAGCTGGCGAGACGCCGCTACACGTTTGTGAAGGTGCCGGCCGCATGAAGCGCACCGTCGGCCGCGTCCTCCGGATCACCATCTGGGTGGCGGTGCTGGCGTTCCTGGTGCTGTTCGCGCAGCGCGTCCACTGGGGCGACACGTGGCGGGCCCTCCGATCGGCGTCTCCCACGATGCTCCTCGCCGCGGCGGCGGTGAACCTCCTGTCCCTGGCGTTGAAGGGTGCGCGCTGGTGGATCTTCCTCCGCCCGGTGGGGGTCGATTCGTTCTGGTTGGCGATGCGGGCCACGTTTGCGGGGGCGGGGCTCAACAACGTGCTGGTCGCCAACGGCGGGGAGGCGGCCCGTGTGATCTTCGTCTCCCGCGCGGGCCGCGTGCCCAGCGCCAAGATCCTGGCCAGCGTCGCGCTCGAGCGCCTGTTCGACGTGAGCGGCTACGTCCTCATGCTCGTGCTCGGCATCTGGCTGCTGCCCCTGCCCGATCAGGTGTCCGCGCTGCGTCCGTTCGCGATCACGGCGCTCGCCACACTGGGATTCTTCGTGCTCTTCCTGCTGAGCCGGGAGAAGACCGAAGAACGCGTGACCGACGAGTCCAACTGGCACGGCAAGCTGCGGGCGTTCGCCCGCCGGTTCACCCACACGCTGGCGAGTGTGTCCACCGTCTCGCGCTTCACGGCCGCCATGCTGCTCTCCATCGGGTCGTGGGGGCTGCAGATCGCGACCTACCAGATGACGGCGCAGGCCGTGCACTTTCCGATCACGTTCACGGGCACCGTGGCCTGTCTCCTGGCGGTGAACGTGAGCTTCGCCCTGCGGCCGACGCCGGGTAACCTGGGGGTGTTCCAGCTCGTCTACGCCCTCACCGCCGCTGCGCTCGGCTTCGATTCCAACGCCGCAGTGGCGGTGGCCTTCCTGATCCAGGCCCAGCAGATCCTTCCGGTGACCGCCATCGGCGTGGCATTGGCGCCGGAGTTCATCCGCCGGGGCAAGCGGCCGCCGACGCCGCCCGAGATCGCCCACGCCGTGATGAACCCGCTGGACCTGCCGGCCGAAGACCTGGACTGACGCGCCGTCCGGCCCGCGCTGGTGGCAAACGCCGACGGGCCGGCAGTGTGCCGGCCCGTCGGTCCAGTGGAGGCGCGGGGAATCGAACCCCGGTCCGAGAATAGATCCACCACAGCGTCTACGTGCGTAGCCCACCGATTGATGTTTCCGGCGGCTGGCCGGTAGGCCGCCCACCGCCGGATTAGTCCTCTAGAGTCTCGTCAGCCGGCCGGGGACCCGCCGGCTGACCATCCCGGTTTTGCGATACTCCGGAAGCCGCCCCGGGAGGGCTTCCTCAGGAGCACTCGGCGCAACCGAAGTTACGCAGCGAGGGCCAAGTTGTGGTTGGCAGTTATGAATTTCCCGAGTGTTTTACCAGGAACCCGAGGACCTGGGCACGCGGCCACAGCTTCACTTACCCCGTCGAAGCCTGTCGCCCCCAATTCTCATGTCTCAATTCTACACCAATTCCGGCCGGTTTGCCGTCCGCTGGCTGCGGTACGCCGTCACCGCCAACCGTTCACGGCCAACGGCCACCATTGCTTAATGTGCTGCATCATATGCTGGCTTTCAAGTTCATCCAGCGTCTTGTGATATAGCAACTGTTCTTACGCAGTTTCTGCCCGCGCTCTTTGCAGCGTACAGGGCGCGGTCGGCCGCCCGGAACAGCCCGCCCCGAGCCGCCACGGGGGCCGGGTACGACGCCACACCGAACGAGACGGTCACGGCAATCTCCTCGCCCTTGAACTTCACCGGCCTCGCCTCCACCGCGTGGCGCAACCGGTCGGCGAGGTCGGCGGCCCCGGTCATCGTGGTCTGCGGCAGGAGCATCGCGATCTCCTCTCCCCCGTACCGGGCGACGACGTCCACCGTGCGCACCCCTTCGGTGAGCTTCTTCGCCACGCGGCGCAGCACCTCGTCCCCCGCTTCGTGGCCCCACGTATCGTTGATCACCTTGAAGTGGTCGATGTCCGCGATGAGCAGTGACAGGGGCTGGCCGAAGCGGTCGGTCTCGTCGAGTAGCCGCTTGAGGTGCTCCTCGAACTCCCCCCGGTTCGCCAGCCCGGTGAGCGCATCGGTGCTGGCCCGCCGCCTCACGTCGTCGATCGCCCACACGAGGGCGAGCGGCGTGGCCGAAATGTCGCCGAGCGCGCTCACGTTCCGCACTTCGTCCTCGGTGATTGCGCCCGGCCGGGCGGTGGCCACGACGATGGCGCCGATCACGCGACCGTTCTGCGTGACGGGCACGATGCCCACCGAACCCGTATGCCATCCGCCGTCCCCCGTGAAGAACAGAGAAACGCCAGGGTCCACCCGCGAGGCGTCCTCGACGAAGATGCGCATCGAGTCGCGGCAGGCGTTCGAGACGAGCGTGTCGGGATCGAGGGGGAACGGCGCCCGATGGGCGAAGCCCCGGGTGGCGTGCCGAACGGAGCCCTTCTGCGAGTCGGCGCGCCACCGCACGAGCGCCGCCGCGGACGCCGATGAGACCTCGAGCGCGGTATCGCAGATGGCGGCGGCCAGCGATTCCGCGGTCTCATTGGTCTGGATCTGGCGAACGGCGGCGAGCAGGGCGAGGCTCTGCCGCATCTGGCGGGCAAACTCCCGCCGCCCCTCGCTCAGCGCCAGGAGCCGGAGAATCTGCCACGAGTAGCGGGGCAGCCATTCCTTTGCTTTGTGTCGGGAGAGGCCCAGCCCTCCCGACGCCGACACGGTCAGCACGCCCACCAGGAGCGTGTCGTCGAGCACCGGGGCGGCCGCGAATCGAGGGGGGACCCCCTCGGTATCGGCGTCGAGGACGACCAGGCGCCCTTCGGCCGCCCAGCGGGCAAGCGGGGCCCATTCCTGGAAGCGGAAGTGCTGGGGCCGCTCGGCGCTTGGTGACGACCACGCGGCGGGGGTCAGCGCGTCCCGTGCTTCGTCCCACCTCCAGAGGACGGCCTCGTCCGCAGCGCACGCGTCCCGGATATCCACGAGCTGCTCGCTGAGGTAGGCGGCATCGGCCTCGAACTCCTGGGCCTCGTGTCGGGCTTCGATGGTGCTCCGCAGATCGGTGATCGGCGACCCGGAGGAGGTCTGGCGCCGGCGCTGCGTCGTCGACGTCAGCAGCGCCTGGACCCGGGCGGCCCCGCCCGGCGGTACCTCGGGCGGGGCGGGCCCGCCATACGGGGCCCGTAGGGCGCGGCGGTGGGCCGGGACAACCACCCCCGCCGCTACCGCCCCTCCCATCAGCGCGTCCCAATCGGCAGTGGTCATGGTCCAGCC
>JBJKRG010000342.1:0-29265 GCA_046704805.1 Gemmatimonadaceae bacterium | reverse complement strand
GCCCCCGCGTCGGCCAATGAACCGATCCAGGCACTGTCGTTCGGCGCCGGCGTCGCGGGGCGCGCCGCCGGCCGCACGATGCGCCGTCCGGTCGTGTGGGCGGCCCTGGTCGTGATCGCAATCGTTGTGTGGTGGCTCTTGTCTCATTGAGCCCGTCCATTTTGCCATGAGGGTTCCTGCATGATTCCCGCGTCATTCGAATACCACGCGCCCGGCACGCTCGCCGACGCGCTGGCCCTGCTGGACCAGTATGGCAGCGACGCCAAGGTGTTGGCCGGCGGCCAGAGCCTGCTGCCGATGCTGAAGATCCGCCTTGCCGCGGTGGAACACCTGGTGGACATCGGACGCATCAGCGACCTGGACTACATCAAGGAAGAGGGTGGGTTTCTGCGCATCGGGGCCGCGACGCGCGAATCCGAGCTGGAACGGTCATCGACGGTCCGCGAGAAGTATCCGATCCTCATCGATACGGCGCGGGTGATCGCCGATCCGCTCGTGCGGAACCGGGCGACCGTGGGCGGCAACCTGGCGCACGGCGATCCGGCCAATGACCATCCGGCGACGATGCTCGCGCTGGGCGCGCACGTGGTGGCCCGCGGGCCGAAGGGCAAGCGTGAGATCCCGTTGGACCAGTTCTTCCAGGGACTGTTCACCACCGCCCTCGCGCCCAATGAGATCCTCACCGAGGTCGCCATTCCCGTGCCGCCGGCGCGGAGCGGGGGCGCCTACGAGAAGCTCGAGCGGAAGGTTGGGGACTTCGCGACGGCAGCCGCGGCCGCGCAGGTCACGCTCGGCAAGAAGGGCGAGATCACGCAGGCGGGCATCGGCCTCACGGCCGCCGGCCCCAAGCCGGTGAAGGCGGTCGAGGCCGCCGAGTTCCTGATCGGCAAGATGCCCACCGAGGCGACCCTGGCGGAAGCGGCGGCACTGGCGGCGCAGGCCGCAAAGCCGACCGCCGACCGGCGCGGCGCCCCCGACTACAAACGTGAAATGGCGCGCGTCCTCACGCTGCGCGCGCTGCGAACGGCGGTGAACCGCGCAGGAGGAAAGGCCTGATGTCCACGCACAAGATCACGGTGACCGTGAACGGCACCGAGCGCACCGCCGAAGTCGATTCGCGGCTGCTCCTCGTCCACCTGCTCCGGGAAGACTTCGGCATGACGGGCACGCACATCGGGTGCGACACCACGCACTGCGGCGCGTGCACGATCCTGCTGGACGGCGAGCCCACGAAGTCATGCACCGTGTTGGCCGTACAGGCCGACGGTCGCGAGGTGATGACGGTGGAAGGGCTCGAGCAGGGGGGCAAGCTCGACCCCATCCAGGAAGGATTCTGGCAGGAGCACGGGCTCCAGTGCGGGTACTGCACGCCCGGCATGATGATGACCAGCTACGCGCTCCTCAAGCGCAACCCGAATCCCAGCGAGACCGAGATCCGCGAAGCCATTTCCGGCAACCTGTGCCGCTGCACGGGCTATGTGAACATCGTCAAGGCGGTGCAGTACGCAGCCGCCAAACAACAGTAGGAGGCGCGGCATGGCACCCAAGACATCGGCGGAGATCAGCGGCATGGGCCACTCGATGAAGCGCAAGGAGGATCCGCGCTTCATCCGGGGGCAGGGCAATTACGTGGATGACGTGAAGCTGCCGGGGATGTTGTATCTGGACATCGTGCGCAGTCCGTTCGCCCACGCGGCCATCAAGAAGATCGACACGGAGAAGGCGCTCAAGGTTCCGGGCGTGCTGGCCGTGATCACCGGCGAAACGCTCAAGGGCTACAACCTCCACTGGATGCCCACGCTGTCATCGGACACGCAGATGGTCCTGCCCCTGGACGAAGTGATGTACCAGGGCCAGGAGGTGGCCGGCGTGATCGCGACGAGCCGCTACGCAGCGGCCGACGGCGTGGACGCCGTGGAAGTGGACTACGACCCGTTGCCGGTGATGGTTGATCCGTTCAAGTCGCTCGAGCCCGGCGCACCGATCCTGCGCAAGGACAAGGAGGGCAAGAAGGACAACCTCGCCTTCCACTGGGAAGCCGGCGATCGGGCGGCCACCGACAAGGTGTTCGACGAAGCCGACGTCGTGGTGAAGGAGAACATCTATCTGCCGCGCATCCACGTCGCATCGATGGAGACGTGCGGGTGCGTCGCCGATTTCCATCCCGCCATGGGTCAGCTCAACGTCTACATGACCACGCAGGCGCCCCACGCGGTGCGCACGGTGCTGGCACTGGTCGCGGGGCACGTGGGCCTGTCGGAAGAGAAGATCCGCATCATCTCGCCCGACATCGGCGGCGGATTCGGAGGCAAGGTGCCGGTGTATCCCGGCTACGTGATCGCGATCGCGGCGTCCGTGGTCACCGGCAAGCCGGTCAAGTGGATCGAGGACCGCATGGAGAACCTGCAGGCCGACTCGTTCGCCCGCGACTACCACATGACAGCGGAAGTCGCAGCGAAGAAGGATGGCACGATGACCGGACTCCGGATCAAGACGGTGGCCGACCACGGATACACCAATGCGTCGGCCAACCCCTCCAAGTACCCGGCGGGCCTGTTCTCCATCTGCACCGGGTCGTACGACCTGAAGCAGGCGTTCTGCGAAGTCGACGCCGCCTACACGCACAAGCCGCCTGGCGGTGTGGCCTACCGGTGCTCGTTCCGCGTCACCGAGGCGGTGCACGCCGTGGAGCGGATGACCGACGTGCTGGCGCACAAGCTGAACATGGACCCCGCGGAAATTCGGATGAAGAACTTCATCAGGCCGGAGCAGTTCCCGTACAAGTCCATACTCGGTTGGGAGTACGACAGTGGGAACTACCAGGCCGCGCTCAAGCTCGCGATGGATCGCATCGGCTACGACGCCCTGCGCAAGGAGCAGGCGGAGAAACGGGCGAAGGGCGAGCTGATGGGCATCGGGATCTGCAGCTTCACCGAGATCGTCGGCGCCGGGCCCGCCAAGGACTTCGACATCCTGGGGATCAAGATGTTCGACTCCGCCGAGATCCGGGTGCACCCCACCGGCAAGGCCATCGCGCGCTTCGGCACCAAGTCTCAGGGACAGGGACACGAGACCACTTACGCGCAGATCGTGGCGGAGGAACTGGGCATTCCCGCGGCGCACGTGGAGATCGAGGAGGGAGACACCGACACCGCACCGTACGGACTCGGCACGTATGCCAGCCGGTCCACGCCCACTGCGGGAGCGGCGGGCGCGATGGCAGCCCGGAAGATCCGGGACAAGGCCAGGAAGATCGCGGCCTATCTGCTCGAAGTCAGCGAGGACGACCTGGTGTGGGAGCCCGGGAAGTTCTCCGTGAAGGGTGCGCCACAGAAATCCAAGACCATTCAGGACATCGCGTTCGCCGCGTACACGAACATGCCGCCCGGGATGGAAGCGGGCCTCGAAGCGGTGGACTATTACGAGCCCCCGAACCTCACCTTCCCCTTCGGGAGCTACATCTGCGTGGTGGACATCGACCGCGGTACCGGCATGGTGAAGATCCGGCGGTTCATGGCCGTGGACGACTGCGGCAACATCATCAATCCGATGGTCGTGGAAGGGCAGATCCACGGCGGACTGACGCAGGGGCTCGCGCCGGCTCTGTTCGAGGAGATGAATTACGACGAGAACGGCAACAACATGGCGGGCAGCTTCGTGGACTACCTGGTGCCAACCGCCGTCGAGACGCCGGCGTGGGAAACCGACAAGACGACCACGCCCTGTCCGCACCATCCGTTCGGGGCCAAGGGCGTGGGGGAGTCGCCCACGGTGGGAGCACCACCCGCCATCGCCAATGCCGTCGTGGACGCCCTGGCGCATCTGGGCGTCACGCACGTGGACATTCCGATCACGCCGGAGAAGGTCTGGCGAATTCTCAAAGAGAAGGGCGTAGCGGAATAGCTGGCGAGGGTTCGGTGGGAAACGCGGCGTCCGCCGGGTACGGGCGGCCGCCAGTGGACCTGGTTCTTGTAAGAGCGACAGGAATTTGAATTCCAGTAAGGCGTGACGAACGCACCTGCCGGGCGCTATCCGGTGACCCGCCCCCGGCGCGCTGCCTTCTGGCCATATCGGGATTTCCATTCCTGGCCGGGAGGCGCTCGCGCCGAGGGTGCGGCCTGCGTCGGACGACCGACGCGCCCATCACATTAGGAAATCTTGCCCACGCTCTCCGCGCGCATTAGCGTTGGGGCGCCGATGTACTCAACCTGGCACTCCGCATTCGACCCGGAGGTTCGATGCCGGACTGGAGAGCGATTGCCGCCGCGTGCGTCCCCGTTGCTTGCGCGCACGCGCCACTCGCCATGTCGACGGGGCCATGTTGAACTTCGCCCGCTCCTCGGCATGGCCGAGCTATGGCATGCTGGTCGGCACGAGTTCCGGACCCAAGATCCCGGTGCGCGACTGGATCCGTCAGCGCCTCGATACGCTGTGGAACTACGTTGCCGATGCTGGAATGACCGGGCGCGATGGGACCCCTGAGTCCATGCCGAGTGCGGTCCGTGCGAGACCCGGCTCGGCCACCAATGGCCGGGAGGCGGCGTGACCACGGCCGTTAGCCCTTCGACTCCCGACGTGTCCGGCCACGACACTCACGCCCAAAGGTATGAATGGCTCCCGGTGGGGGTAGTGGGTCTGGGGGCGCTGCTTTCCGCCATCTATCCGGTCGTCCGGATGTTTTACAACATACCAATTAACTACAACGAGGGTTGGAATGTCTATACAGCTTCTGAGGTAACACGCCACATCCCACTGTACACCCCGCAATATAGCTGGACCACGGTCAACTACCCGGCCCTGTCCTTTTACGTTGTGTCCTGGCTGCATCGGCTCGGGTTCGGATATCTGTTGACCGGGCGCGTTCTTTCCTTGGTATCGCTTCTGGCGTCCTGCGTTCTTGTAGGCCTGGTTGTCTGGCGGCTCAGCGGGGATTACCGGTCGGCAACGTTCGCATCTTTCTTCTGCCTGGCGGTCTTCTGCAACGCGGCAACGGGTTACGTGGGAATGGACGACCCACAGATTCTTGCGCAGGCCTTCTTCCTGGCCGGTTTGGTTGTTTACATCTCCGGTCCGCCCGGATGGGGACGGATCGGCGCCACCAGCCTCCTCTTCATCTTAGGCGGTAACATCAAACACAGTCCCGTGGAATTCCCGTTGGCGGTGCTCGTGGACCTTTGCTTCGTAAGCCGCAGAAAGGTAGCAGGATTCTTGGCCATTTCAGCGGTGCTTCTTGTGGCTTCGATTGCCGGCAGCATGTGGGCGGATGGACCGTACTTCGCGAGCAAGATTCTGATGCCACGCACGTTTTCGCTCATGCATGCGGCTACGCATCTTGTGCTGCAGGGCTTTGCCCCACTGCAAATTCCCATGCTGGTTGCTGCCGTTTGGAGCGTCAAAACGTTCCGAGATACGAAACTTCGCGTCCTCACCATCCTGTTCTGGGCGAGCCTCGTCGTAGGCGCGGCCTTGGGCGGGGGCGCAGGGGTGAACGTAAACATGTACTTCGGTCTTTTCCTGTCTATCTCGATGATGCTCGGACTCTTCGTGCACTGGCTCTGGAAAAGCGACCGACCGGGCCTCGGCGTCGCGGCGAAGGTGGGAGTGCCCCTGGTCTTGCTGTTGTCATTGGCGCCAAGCTGGTTCGCCGTGTCCCACCGGACAGCGATTCAGGAGTTGCCCGCGGAACAAGAACACTTTCAGGCGGGGGTCTCGTTTCTGTCTTCCCGCCCGGGGACGGCGATCTGCGAAACGCTCTTGCTCTGCTACGAAGCCGGGAAGCCATATACATTCGATCCGTTCAATAGCCTCATGTTGATCAGAGCGGGAAGGCTGAATGAGCGTTCCTGGATCGAGAGGCTGGACAAGGGTGAAATCGGTGCCGTGGACTTCGGTTCACCTGTCGCCAGCTACGTTGCGGGGCAATCTGAACGTTTTACCCCGGCGTTTGCCGCGGCAGTTGCCAATCACTACCAACTCGCGTTCAAAGAGAACGATTGCTACATCTATGTCCCCAAGTCTCAGATAGTCCCATCGGAGATCAGTCAGTCCTCGTCGCCGGTTCACGGCCCGTTCACCCCGTAGTCCCCGACGTGGCGGGCGCCGCATCGTCATTCGGAGTGTGCCGCGCTATTCACTCCTCCTGTCGCGGGCGGCGCTGGATTTGAACGCCGGCTCGCGCGAGGGCTTGGGGGACGAGTCTGCGCGAGTTGATCCTGAGCTTGCGAAGCACGCTCTCGACGTGTCGCCTGGCCGTGTGCGTACTGATTCCGAGCGTGCTCGCGATTTCCGGGCTCGTGGCCCGCGATTGTAGCAGGAGCGCTACTTCCATTTCGCGCCGTGTGAGCCCTGCCGTACTGGTAACGGCGGTACGGCGCCATTCGCGGACGGTCGAGTGGAACTCGTCGTGCTCTTCCGCGAACGGAAAATGACCGCTTCGTTCAAAGACATGCGTATGGGCGTGCGGGATGCCCTTCGCCAGACGCTCGAGCCCAGGCCCCACGGGAACGATCCAGTCGTGCCGCCCTCCCAGAACGAGCGTTGGCGTTCTGATGTGACCAAGGCTCTCGAGCGTATTGAATTTCGGGAGACATCCCAGATATGCCGCATTGAACGCGCGGGCGCTGAAAGCGGATGCGGGCTGCTGGAACTCCGGGTAGTCGTGGACGTCGCCGTGGAAGCAGAGCGGCAACAGCCCGAGCCAGCGTTCGCGCAGGGCCTCCTGGTCGGAGACAGCAGTCTTCCACGCGTCCAGGACGGCCCGCACGCCCGCTTCCCCCCGCGTCCGGCGGATTCCGTCGAGGACGGTATCGACGTAGTCCGACGCCGGCGCCGTGTTGGCGAGGATGAGACCGTTGAGGTCTTGCGGGAACTTGAGCGCATACTCCTGGGCGAGGCACCCCCCATAAGAGTGGCCCGATAGCGTGATTGGACCGGGCCCGAGCGCGCTCACGAGTTCGTGAACGTCCCGCAGCCAGACCGAATGGTCGAGCACGAGATCCGCAGGGGCCTCCGACTTGCCCGTCCCCCGAACGTCGAGATAGACGATCGTTGCGTGCTCGGCGAGCTTGTCGAGCCAGGGTCGCAGGTAGGTATGGTCGAAGTGCACGCCACCCAGCACCACCAGCGGCGCGCCATGGCCGAGGCGAACGTGATAGACGGGTGGAAGTCGCACGGACCCAAGTCCTCGCATCTGGGGCGCTGAGCGTCGTGCGCGCCGTGTCGCCCACGCCCATCAGTCCCATGCTTCCACCAACGGCGATCGGAGAGCGAGGGGTGACTCCGGTGCACCGGGCTGCGGTACCGCTTCGGTGAGATGGGGAGGAGCGGGAACTCGAGAGACAGCTCTCACACCGACACTTGCGGCGTAACGATGACTTCGCAAACCCGACGAATAGCATCGGACATCAGGAAACACAAGAGGCCGGTCTCTCACGAATCGACATAGGGCACTTTGCGGGATGCGCGCCGGCTGTCGGCCACCATATCGTGCCTTGTTCAGTTCTGGGCAGCAGCCGGGCTTGCTCTCCGTTCCTGACGGGGGCGATGCCGTCATGGCCCAGATGTGATGGTTACGCCGGTCACCGTGGAGGCCCCGACAGCCGGGTGTACAGCCAACCACGCGGTTCGCGCACACACCGGAACGAACCATTACGATCGCCTGCCGTCCACGTCGGAAGGGCTACGTCCTCAAGATCGTGTTCAATGACCGGCTAAGTCGATCAGACAGCCCGGCATGCTGGGGGCGGTCAAAGGGCGGTGACCCACGTTCCGTATTCCCTTTCAGGAGGAGCGCCATGCGTCACGCGCGTTACCTGTCCCCCGCTCTCGCACTGCTACTGGCCCTCGGGGCCTGCTCCGAGAGCACCCAGTCGCCCACGGCTCTGAATACACCCTCATTCTCGAAGAAGCCCACGGGCGGTGGAGGTGGGGGTGGCGGTGGCGGTGGCCGCACCAGCTACTCATACGCACTTACCGGGGACATCGAGTTCGCTGCGGGCGGCGCCGCGCCGACGGCCTCCATGAGCAACGGTCAACCCTTCGCGAAGCTGCATCTCGCGGGCGTCTCGATCACGCTCCAGGGTCCCACGGGTGACATCGCCGCCTGCCAGGCGGCCACCCCGAAGCTCCAGTACGCGACGGACATCAACGCGCCCAATCAACCGTGGACCGGAACGCTCAAGATTGCGAGCACCGGCGTGTTGGACTTTTCGGGCCTTGATTCCCAAGGGAATACTGTCGAGTTCGCCGTAGAAGATTTTACCGGAGGACCGCAGCAGACTTCACTCGGCGGCGGGGCGTATTCTGACACGTACAGCGATGCCAGTCTGTATTACGGGAGCAACGCCAACTTGGATGGCCTATATCGGTGCGTTAATGTGACCCTTACCGCGACGCCCTGATCGCGTTGCCGGTCTACGTCCCGGGGTCGGCTTGCGCGGCGAGCGCCTCCCCGGCCCGGGCCTCACCCTCGCAACGGATCATGCTCGCGGGCGGCCGGGCGTGGCATGGGGGGCGAACGGACGCGGTTCCGCGGCGGTGGAGCATCGTTCCGCTGCAACAGCGGTACCCATTTGTGGGGCTTCCACGGCTTGTTGATCCGCATACCGATGAGGAAGACGACGAAGTCGTCCGTCGATCCTGGCCGTCACGCGCTTGGGGATGATCGTCGCCATGGGCTGCCGCTCCTGAACGGCTGTGGGGTCAGTGGCCGGGCGCTGCCGGACGCACGTCCGGGCGCCGGAGGCTCGCGTAGATGACGGCGACCACGCTCAATCCGCTCACGAGCATCGGGTACCACACGTTCGAGAGCCAGGGCACCGGGATGAGAAAGAGGATGTCGTGGGAGACGAGCGACGGCGGCCAGCCGATCAGCACGCGGAGGCCAACGTAATAGCAGATGTCCCAGAGCGCGAACACGTACAGGAAGAGCGCCCACCGCTCGCGCGCGCGGCGCGCGGCGAGGAAGGCCACCGCGATGAGCATCACCATCGTCGCCGCTTCGCGCGTCATCTCCGTCGCGAGGAGGTGATGCGGGATGGTCCGCAACGGTGGTGGGTAGATGACGGCACCGCCTCCCGGTGCGATCAGTCCAAGTGCCGCCCGGAGATAGACGACCACCGCCACCTCCACGAACCCGAACGCAATCCCGAACGCGGCCGCGGCGACCAATGTCCGCGGCGCGATTTCCAGTCCCGTCCGGCGCCAGACGTCGAACGAGACGAGCGGCACCAGGATGAGCAGGTTCACCCACCACGGGTGGGCGAAGAGTTGGAATCCGGTCACGGCACCTCGTGCGCCGCGGCGTGGTGCGCGGTCCGCTGAAAGGTGAGGAAGGCGTGCACCGCCGCCACCGCCGCGGAGTCGGTCGTGTGAACGCGAACTTCCCCGCCGAGCGGGCGGTCCGCTTCCTCATACACGACGAGGGCGCACCCGAGGGCGATGATCCAGTCGTTGGCAGTTCGCATGATCCATGTATCCTTGCGCCCGGAGGGCGCGATCGAATCTCGGGCCGGTGATGCTGTGGCGACCAGCACATCCGAAGTTCCCCACCGCACCACCCCGCGACGATGAAGAATGTTCCACGCAGGCTCACGGCAGTAGCCCCGCGGCTCGATCGGCCGGCCGCCGCCCCCCGCGACCAGCTCCGCTTTGCACCTGGCCTACCCGCACTCTATCGTACCCCTCACTCCGGTAGGGCGGTTGGACTTCTTAGCCTCACCCATCAAAGGGGGGACGCATGAAGAAGTACTTTGCGGAATTCGTGGGGACCTTCGTCCTGGTGCTCTTCGGCGTCGGCACGGCCGTGGTCGCCGGCCCCAAGGTCGGGATCGTGGGAATCGCGTTGGCGTTCGGGCTGGCGCAGGCGGCAGCAATCTACGGGATCGGGCCGATCTCCGGGGGGCACGTGAATCCGGCGGTCAGCTTCGGCGTGTGGACCGCGGGGCGGATGTCGGTGAACGACATGATCGGCTACTGGGTCGGACAGTTTGCGGGCGCCATCGTGGCGGCGTGGGTGATCTGGGTCATCGTCCACGGGATCGCCGGCGGCTACAACGTCGCGGTCAGCGGCCTCGGGCAGGACGGGTGGGGTCCGGGCTATCAGGGCGGATTCAACGTGACCTCGGCCATCGTGTTCGAGTTCGTGGCCACGCTGATCTTCGTGATCGTGGTCCTGGGCTCCACGCAGAAGAAGGCGCCGGCAGGATTTGCAGGCCTGGCCATCGGCATCGCGCTGATGATGGTTCACATCTTCGGCATCTACATCACGGGCGTGAGCGTGAACCCGGCGCGGAGCCTGGGGCCGGCGATTTTCGTTGGCGGCAAGGCGATGGCGCAGTTGTGGCTGTTCCTGGTGGTGCCCAGCGTGGGCGGAATCGCGGCCGGCCTGCTCTTCCGCACCAAATTGCTCGAGGCTTCGGAGGCCTGAGCCGCGGGAGTTGGGGTCAGGGCCGCGCATATCTCACGCGATGCGACTGAGATATGAGGCGCCTTGGCCCCGAACTTTCTTCCTCGACGGGCAGGTGTAACGACGCACGGCTGTGGCTCCGCGCTGGCCGGGATGGCTGCGCGAGGGATGAGGGAGGGATAGGAATTCGAATCCCCGTGCGGCCTGACGGACGCGCGCGGCCAGCGGCTCGCCGGGCGGCACCGGGACGGTGCGCTGGGCGACGGGCAGCCCAGTGGCGCCGCCGGCCCGCAACGTCACATACTTCTCCCCGCCACCTTCGCCCCCCGAGATCCCATGCGCCGTCGACTCCGCTCCCCACTGGCCCTTCCCGCGCTGTTCGTCCTCGCCGCCGCGTCCGCGGCGCGCGGCCAGCGGCCGCCCACGCCGCGCTCCGAGTTGGCCACCCTGGTCCGTTTCCTGTCCATCCCCAACGTCGCCACGGACCGCCCCGACATCGCGCGCGACGCGGCCTGGTTGAAGGCCGAGTTCGAACGCCGCGGGTTCCGGATGACGGTGGTCACGACCCCCGGCTCCCCGGTGCTGATCGGCGAACGCTCCGCCCCAGGTGCGACCCGCACCCTGACATTCTACTTCCATTATGACGGCCAGCCGGTAACGGCCTCGGAGTGGAAGGATGCCGGCCCCTTCCAACCCACCTACCGCGACCGGCCGCTCGAGGCCGGAGGGCACGTCATGACGCTGCCCGTATCGGGGGCGATCGATCCGGAGTGGCGCCTCTACGCGCGCTCCTCGGCCGACGACAAGGGACCGATCATCGCCTTTCTCTCGGCACTGGACGAGGCCGCGGCGGCCGGCACGCCGATCACCTCGAACCTCCGGATCCTGACGGAGGGCGACGAGGAGGCAGGCTCTCCTTCCCTGCCCGCCGTCGTGCACGCGCACGGGAGCCAGATACGGAGCGATCTGATCATGATCGTGGACGGCCCGCAGCATCCCAGCGGCCGGCCGACCTTCGTGTTCGGCGCCCGCGGCATCATGAGCGCCGAGCTGACGGTGTTCGGCGCGCGCACCGACCTGCATAGCGGCAACTACGGCAACTGGGCGCCGAACCCGGCCATCGAACTGGCGAAGTTGATCGGCTCGATGACCGATTCCACCGGCCGGGTCACCATCCCCGGCTTCTATCAGGATGTGGTGCCCCTCACTGCCGAGGAACGACAGGCGCTTGCCGAGATCCCGGACGTGGACTCGACGCTCATGCACCGGTTCGGGTTCGCCCGCTCCGAGTTCCCGGGCCAGCGGCTGGAAGCCCTGCACAATCTGCCCACGCTCAACGTCTCGGGACTGGCCGCGGGAACGGCCACCGGTCAGGGGCGCACGGTGATCCCGGCGCAGGCGGTGGCGCGGCTCGATCTCCGGTTCGTCAAGAACGTGACGCCCGAGGCGCAGTTCGCGCGGCTCGAAGCGTACGTGCGATCGCGCGGCTACCATCTGATCACCGGCGACGCGCCCACCGACGCCGAGCGCGCCACGTATCCGCTGTTGGCCAGGCTGCGCCGCATGGGCGGATATCCGGCGGGACGTACCCCGCTGGACAATCCGACGGCCCGGCAGGTCGTGCAGGCGGTGGCGGAGGCCACGCACGCCACGCCGGTGCGCATGCCGACGATGGGCGGCTCGGTGCCGTTCTATCTGTTCTCCGACGACCTGCATTCGCCTACCATCGTCATGCCGGTGGTCAACTTCGACGACAACCAGCACGGCCCCAACGAGAACTTGCGGCTCGGGAACTTCTTCAACGCGATCGCGGCGATGCGGGCCATCGTGACGATGCGGTAGAGGGAACGACCCGACGCTCCCGCGACGACCCGGGCACCCGAGCCGAGCTACGCGCCAGGGATAGGAATTCGAATCCCGGTAAGGCCTGACGAACGCGCGCCGCCAGCGGCTCGCCCGGCGGCGCGATCGCCGCCAACTGCCGCTCTACCCGTGGCGACGCCGCGGCTCCGCTTCCTGGCCTGGTGTGCCGGCGCCGTCGAGCCTCCGTCCCACTTCAGGGCACGGCCAGCGCGCGAATGTCGAGCAGGAACGTGACCTCATTCCCCACCCTGATGGTGCCCAGGGCCGTGGTGTACGGGCGAATGCCGAATGCCGTCTGCTTGATGGTGAAGGTACCCCGGACCCGGAGCGTGTCACGCGTGACCATCAGGGCGAGGTCCATGTCCACCGGTCGAGTGCGACCGATGATCGTCAGGTCGCCCCGGACGTGCACCGTCCCGTCGTGCACCGTGACGGCGGTGCTGGAGAACGTGATCTCCGGGAAGCGGTCGACGTGCAACACCTGCTCGCGCATCGCGCGCGTGATGGCGGGGATGTCGGACGAGTCGCCGGCGGGGACGACGAGCAGGCTGTCCGTCAGCACGGTCACGTGGACCCGCGACGTCGATGGGTCCTGCGCATCGTAGACGATCGTGCCGGTGAACGCGTGGGCCCGGACATCGTGCTCGTGACCGAACATGCCGAGCAGTCCGCCCGCGGAGGTGTGAACCTGGAGGAGGCTTGCCTCGGGCAGAATGGCGTAGGTCACCGGGCCATCCTGCGCCCGCGCCGCCGGCGAGTAGCCGAGCAGGGCGATGGCCACGCTCGCAGCGGCTCGGCGGAACCCAATCACGGACGCGTATGGCGTGTGGCGCATGCGGGTGGGGCGGGCCTCGTCAGTAGCTGCCTCCGGCACGCGGGTGAAGCCACCGACCGGCTCCTGCCATCACCCCCGGCCGACGCTCCCTGATCCGCGGGCACCCCCCGTCTAGTCCTGATCGTCCTCGTTCCCCGGCGTCGGCACCGGGTGCAGCCTGTTGATGGCGGCCATGTTCTCGAACTTCAACGTGTAGAAGCCGCCATGGCTGGAGGTGACCCACAGATACAGCTGGCCGCCCTGCCAGACGAATCGGCTGTGGGCCTTGGACCAGGCGAAGTTGATGGGCGGTTTCACGCGCTGGAAGCCGTTCAGGAGCGATCCCGGATCGATCTCGGTCGGCGAGTGCGGAGCGGGTCCGACGAAATAGGCGATCTCGCGCGGGTGGTATGGATCGTGGATGTCGAACACCCGCACGCCCGCCTGATGGCCGGAGCACGCCAGCAGTGTGGCGTCCCTGGGATTGTCGAACGTGCAGTCGTGGACGCTGTAGCCGTAGCCGCCCATGGTCGCGGTGATGTCGTGCTCGGTGCGCGAGCAATTGTGCGGATCGTCCACCCCGAGCATGAGCTGGGAGACGAGCCTGGGCTTCTGGAGATCGCTGATGTCGATGAGCCGCTCCATGCCGAAGGGCGCCAGCCCGGCCTGACAGGCGCCCAGAGCGCCGTTGGGATACGTGCAGCCGCCCGAACCGCACTCGTCGCCCACGCCGACGAACGGCGTGCCGTGGATGAAGGCCAGGTCCGGCTCGATGGCGATGTCGCCGTTCACCCAGTAGAGACTGCTGATGACCCTGATGACCGGATGGGGCCGGCGCTCCTGCACCTGGCTGACGTCATAGATCACCAGTCCATTGCCTGACTGGTAGTGGCCGGCGCTGGACATGTGGCCGACCACGCCGCAGAACAGCAGCGTGCCGGGCGCGTGGCCATCCACCGCGAACTGGTTCAGCGAAATCCGGTGGCAGGTCTGGTTCGCGCCGGCGCCCCCTGCCTGCTTGTCGGGGAAGTCCCAGTCGATGAGCTCCTTCGGGTGCCGGGGATCGCTGACGTCGATGGCGAACAGCCGCTGCTTGTTGAACGAAGCGATCCAGTAGGTCTCGCCGTCGAAGGCGAAATTGCCGGAGTGAGCCTGCAGGTTCGAATCCGGAATCTGCACGCTGGACAGGCGCTTCGGGTGGGCGCAGTCGGACAGGTCGTAGAAGGACACGGCTGGCTGCGGCCCGAGGCCCATCCAGCTCTCGGCGCTGCCCAGCAGCGCGCGTTTGCTGTTCACCGAGCCGTCTTCCCAGTCGTACAGGGTGGCGGGATCATCCAGATTCGTCGTGTACTTCGGCTGGCTCATGTCGGACACGTCCAGCACCTGGATGCCGGGATGGATGAGAGGGGGAACCCCCCTCCGCCCGGCCTCGTACCCTTCGGTCGTGATGTAGGCGCAGTGGCCGTACCACATGAGCTGGTGGCCCGCCCCCTGGCCCTGGTAGTGACCGACGACGGCCAGGTTGCAGTTGAAGGCTCTGGTGGACGCGCCGCTCGCGCGTTCGGCTGCGGTGAGCTGGCCGTCCACACCCTTCTCGGTGCGGTCGCCCGCATGGCAGGTCGGCGCGGGCACGGGTCCCAGGAACGGAGCCTGCGCCTTCGCGCTCACGGGCGTGACGTACAGGACCGGGAGACCGGCGAGGAGGGACAGACACAGGGTCCGGGCGCTACGGAATAGCGAATGCATGACGATTCTCGCTGCTGGTGCTTCCGCAACCTCGGACACCGATGCGATTGCCGCAAGGCGTCGCCACAGACGCCGGCATGGAACCGGCAGCTCCGCACATCGGCTCGTCCGTGCCGGGGCCGTAGATCTGCGGCGCCATCGAGTCCATGGGCCGCAGGTACGTGGACAGTTGGCCGCGATGGTGGATCATGTCCAGCGGGAATCCCCACGCGCGCTCGTAGCCCTCGTGTTGCGGCGATCGTGACCTCGCGGATCGCGGGCGGTGAGCGGCCGGTGAGGGTCCAAGGCGACCAGGGCACGGAGTTCACGTCGCTCGCCATGGACGCGTGGGCCGGATGGCAGCACATTCCCCTGGACGGACGATGATGCGGCGTCAGCATGGACACGAAGGTAGGGAGACTCGCATGGCGGCAAGAGACAATCACTACAGAATCCTGTCTATCGACGGCGGGGGGCTGCGGGGCGTCATTCCCCTGGTGATTCTGGGACGCCTTGATGAGGCCGTTCCTGGCTGGCGCGACCAGGTCAACATGTTTTCGGGTACCTCGACGGGAGGCCTCATTGCGCTTGGGCTGGCCAGCGGGAAGACCCCAAAGCAACTTCTCGACCTCTACATGGCGAAGGGAGGGTTGATATTCGAACGCAACTTCTGGCACGAGGTCAGGGATCTGCAGGAATTCAGGGGCCCGAAGTATGGAAGCGCGAATCGTGAGGAGGTCTGCAAAGACATTCTTGGTGACACGGTGACACTCGGCGACCTGACCGGAAGAGATGGAACTCTCAAACACGTCGTCGTGACCGCCTTCGACCTTGACGACAAGACGGATCCGGATCCGAGAACTCGTCGATGGAAGGCCAAGATCTTTCACAACGTACCGACCACGAACGATAGCGGAGACGAGCGTGAGTACGCCTACCGTGTGGCCATGCGCACGTCGGCTGCCCCGACGTACTTCGGCTCCTTCGACGGATACGTGGACTGCGGCGTCATCGCGAACAATCCCAGCATGTGTGCCCTCGCCCAGACACAGGATCGGCGGCTGAAGACACCGATCGAGCTGAGCGCCGTCAGAATGCTGTCGCTCGGTACGGGGTCTCATCCCTATCATCTGAGCGGCGACGAGAACTGGGGCCTCGCACAGTGGGCACCACATCTCGTGGGACTGCTCATGGAGGGCGTGACAGACATTGCGCACTTCCAGACGGAGCAAATGATGCCGACGGGGGCGTATCTGCGAATAGCCGTGCACCTGCAGCGCGAGATCGCCATGGACAACGCGTCGCAACTCGGTCTGCTGCAGAGAATCGGCGATGCCGTCAGTAGCACCACCGTGGCGGACGCTGCCGCGTTCCTCCAGGGATGGTGACGCCCTGAACCGGCGCCCCTACGGACCCAGCTTCACGTGGATGCGTGGGGCAACGGGCCACACAGAGGAGGGGATCGTCTCTCCAGGTAAGATCGCGTTCAACACCTGGGACGCCGCGTTATCTTCGGCAGGCCCTCTGCGTATACGGCTGCCGAAGCGCAGCGCGATTGCACGAGGCACCAGACCAGGGGCATACAGTTCTCTTGCGGGAGTTCCTAATGGCGAAACGTAACACTCGGTTGCCACCGTTCGCTGCGTTGTTACTGGCCTCGCTATTGTCCATCGTGGTAATAGTCGTGAGCATTTTTCACTGGACGTTCGTCAAGAGTTACGCGCCAGAGATCGACTTCGCGATGCAGATCATAACGATCATCGCATTCGTCCTGGCATTCGTCGCATATCTGGATGCGAAGGAACAAAGTAAACAGCTGGGATCCATCTACGAATCGGTCTACACGAAGTACATCGGCACGTTTCCGAAGCACATTGAATTGCTCGTCAAACATGTCAGTACCGCCACCAACAATATCTATATTGCGTGGGACGCTGTGGATATCGGCAGTTACGTAAGTCCCGCTCTTCACGAGGAGTTCCTATCCGAAATCGTAAAGGCAGCTATACGAATACGAACTGCGAAAGGTGACGAGTGGGCCGGGGTCAAATTTCTCATATTGGGTACGCCGCAAGCGATTTCGAGTGCGGGCGGTACCGGGCAGACTTCCACCGATACCGGAAAGCGAAGGGAGTTTTGTCGCCATGTTGCGCAAAACAATGCCTTCCTAACCGATCTACCGAACCTGTTCGAAAAGTATGCGGCGAGTAGTGGATTGAACTTTGCTAATGATATTGAACCGCTGCGCAACGCCCACTCGGAAAAGGCGCTGTCGGAGAAGACAACGGCAAAACAATTTGCAGTCTACCAATTGTGCTACCACGATTTTGTGGCGAATTTGCTGCATATGAATGGTGTTGACGTAAGAATTCTTCTTCAGGGGGATGATGCGTCGAGTCCTCCCCCGAATTTCTTTTGGGTGACGGACGATGGCGCGGGTGATGCGCAAGGGGGCTTCCTGCTTCCGGCCAGCAGTACGAGCGCTCCCGCGTTCAAGACATCCGACCCCAATCTGCTCGGAAATCTCGTGGATGTGTTCAAGGAGCACTTTGGCGGAGCCGTCGAGTACATGCAAAATGGAAAGGCATTGCCGTAGGGGGTCGCCGATGGCAGGACCGACGAAAGAGGACGGGCTGCAGCAACAGGGACCAACAATAGCGAGAGCATCGGCAACGGACGTCCACGCTATCGATGGGCTCGCCCGTAGTCTTGCACGGGAGAGCAGTGCCGGGGAGAAGAGAAACAACGGCTTTATCAAACCATATTCGGTGAGCGAGTACCAGCATTTCGTCAAGTGCGCAGACTATTTCTTCGCCGCCTATGCAGGAACGCGATTGGTTGGGTTTGTCCTCGCCCATTCCAGCGAAAAGACGAGCGAGTTCGGCGGTGAAGTGTACGAGCATATCAACGACGCGCTTCAAGGCTCATATATCGTCGTGCGGCAGATATGCATCGCACCTGCGTATTCGGGGAAGGGCTATGGCAGGATGCTATACCGGCACGTATTCGAGATGGCGAAGAATGCCGGAAGGAAGTACGACGGCGCCGTGTGTTTTATCTGGAAGGTGCCGCGAAACCGGGAGTCGGAGCGGTTTCACAGCGCGATGGGGTGGACGGAAGTCGAGACCTATGGACTCAGGGATGGAAGTGGCACCGTTGGGATTTGGAGAGTTGATCTCGGGTGAGCGGAAGGCCCGATCGGCCGCCTTCTGGCCGGGTAGACGTATCCCCAGGGAACCGCAGGCGCTCGAGCGCCACCGGATTCCGCGCGCAGTAGCGCGCCACCCGCGTGGCGAACGCCGCATCGCCATCCGGAACCCACACGGCATCGCGTAGAACCGCGCGGCCCGGAGGCAGCTGTCGAGGCGGACGGGAGAGGCAATGGGACCCGGCATCCTACGCCGGGTCCTACTTCACCCCCACCTTCTTCGCGATCTCCGCGAACCGCGGGTCCTCCCGTAGCGGCGTGTACCCCGGATCGAGGTGCAGATACACGAGCCCCGCCGAGTGTGCCTCGAGCGCCTTGTGCAACGCCTCGAACGCCGTGTCGAAATTCCCGAGCGCGGCGTGCCCCATCGCCAGCACTTCGTGGCGCATGTACCCGGTCCTTGCCTGCAACTCCAACCGCTGCATGATGGCCTCGGCTTCCTCCTGCTCGCCGAGGACCGCCAGCGCCCGCACGATCATCGCGTCGTACGATCGAACCGCAGCCGCGAGTGACTGGCCCTTGCGGAACGCCTTCAGCGCGTCCTCCGGCCGACCCTGGGTCAGCGCCGCCGCCCCGATGTCCAGATACGCCTGGAAATATCCCGGCTCGATCTCCAGCGTCTTCTCACTCTGCGCGATGGCGGCGTCGTACCGCTCGGCGTACAGCAGGAACCGCCCGAGCCAACGGCTGAAGTGCGCCGAGAGCGGATCGAGCACGAGGGCCTTTCGCATCTCTTCGATCGCTTCCGGCAGGCGCCCGATCGACGGCAGCGTGCTCCCGTACACGAAGTGCGCCTCGGCGTAGTTGGGATTGTACTGCACCGCCTTGGCGAGCGCGTCCGACGCGCCGTCGAAATCCCATTCGTACCAGCACAGCACCTTGCCGATGGACGTATGCGCCTCGCCCAGCGTGGGTTCGAGCTGCACGGCACGTACCGCCGCCGATTTCGCCTTCGGATACGCCTCCTCGGGAGCCACCCAGTCGTCCGCCAGGTTGCTCCAGCAATCTGCGATCCCCGAATACGCGCGCGCGTAGCCGGGATCGGCGTCCAGCGCCTGCTCGAACAACGACAGCGCCTTGTTCAGATCGTTCTCGGAAAGGCGGTTCACGAAGAACCGGCCCTTCAGGTACATCGTGTACGCGTCGAGATTCTCCGTGGTCGGCTTGACCAGTGCCTCGTGCGCCTCGCCCATGAGCTTGACCTTGAGCGCATCCACGATGGCGCGCGAGATCTCGTCCTGAATGGCAAAGACGTCCTCGAGCTGCCGGTCGTACGTCTCGGCCCAGAGCTGGTAGCCGTTGCTCACGTTCACCAGCCGGGCGCTGATCCGGATGTGGTTCCCGATCTTGCGGACGCTGCCTTCCAGCACCGACGACACGCCGAGCTTCTCGCCCACCTGCCGGATCTCCACTTCCTTGCCCTTGAAGGCGAAGGACGAGGTCCGCGAGGCGACCTGGAGGTCGGGGATCTTCGCGAGCGCGTTGATGATCTCCTCGGTCATTCCGTCGCTGAAGTACTCGTTCTCCGGATCCGCGCTCATGTTCGCGAACGGGAGCACGACGATCGATTTTTCGGGCGCCGAATCGGCGGCGCGAGGCGAGCCACCCGGCGTCTGTCCTTCCCGCTGGATCAGCAGCAGCGCCTCGGCGAACTCGGCGGTGGTGCGGTAGCGGTCCACCGGCGTGCGCGCGAGCGCGCGCGTCACGGCCGAGTCGAGCGACTCCGAGACGTCGCGCATTGCCCGCACGTGCGGCACCGGGGCAATGAATCGCTTGGTGATGATCGCCTGCGCGTTGGGGCCGGTGAACGGCTGCTCGCCGGTGAGCATCTCGTAGAGCACGCAGCCCAGGCTGTACAGGTCGCTGCGCCCGTCCACCACGGTTTCGGCGGAGGCCTGCTCCGGGCTCATGTACGCCGGCGTCCCGATGGCCAGCCCCGTCTTCGTAATCGACCCGCCGGCGTCGCTGAGCGCCTTGCCGATGCCGAAGTCGGCCACCATCGCCGCGCCCTCGTGCATCAGGATGTTCTCGGGCTTCACGTCGCGGTGGATCACGTCGTGCCGGTGCGCGTAGTCCAGCGCGGAGGCCACCTCACGCGTGATGCGGAGCGCTTCGTCCAGCGGCAGCATCTTCTCGCGGTTCAACCGGTCACGGAGCGACTGCCCTTCCATGTTGGGCATGACGTAGAAGAGCAGCCCCTGCGACTCGCCGGAGTCGTAGACCGGCAGGATGTGCGGATGATTCAGCCGCGCGGCGAGCTTGATCTCGCGATGGAACCGTTCGGGACCGATCTCGCTTCCCAGCTCCGGGCGCAGCGCCTTGAGCGCTACCGGGCGGTCGTGCCGGATGTCGTGCGCCAGAAACACCACGGCCATGCCGCCCTCGCCGAGCTGGCGTTCGACGCGGTAGCGGCCTTCCAGTCCGGCCTGCAGGCGATCCCTCAGGGCGTTCACCGGGGGGAAACTACCCCCCCTCCGGGCTGGGGCAAGTGATCAGATGGAGTCGCGATGCGCAGTCGGACGACTTCCTCGTCACAGGCGCCGTGCCATGGCATTGCCGGGTCCGTGGCTGGAGCACACCTTGGTGCGGCGGAGAACCGATGTGGGCCCTACGGGCCGGCCTCCGTCGTTAGATTGGGTCCCGTGGGAGGGCTGGCAGAACGGCTATTGCACCGGTCTTGAAAACCGAGGTACAACCGACCAGCCGTGGATCACCTAGGTGGCGGTCTGCACGCCGCTTAGGGTTGCGTATGGCCGTTCGCTCATCGCGTGGTTGTGGCCATCTTGTGGCTATTTGCCGTCGTATCCGCCAGCAGGCGCGCCGGTTCTTGCGCCGTCGATGCCACGCCTACGCGCTCGCGCCACCTGTGCCGTCTCGTGCAGCCGCGGTCACGTCGTTCCCGCGCTTCAACTGACGACACACCTGTCGGTGACCGCGCCCGCGAAAGCTGCATGCGCCGCTGTGTGCGGCCATCCATGGCCGCTGATTGAGCCACGTGGCCCTTGCGCCCGCGCCGCCGGACGGTTATTGGAGAACAAGTCTAGCATCCACCAGTTGCCGCTGCTGTGTTCGAGTAGACGCGATCCCCCCAAAGGCGGAATGCCATTCTTATGATCGTGCGTGGATGGTGGCTGTGCTTCCTGCTCGTGCCGACGACCGGTGCGCACGCCCAGCGCGTGCACGGCGTGGTGTACGACGCGCTGAGCCACCGTCCAATTCCGGGCGCCGTGGTGAGTGTCCTCGACTCCTCCGGGCACTCCGTTGGCCGCGACCTCACGAACTCCGTCGGCGAGTACTCGCTCGCGACGAGCTCGGCCGCCGACCGCCTGCGTGTGGTCCGCATCGGCTTTAGCCCGTACGACACGACGCTTGCTCCGCCGGCCGGCGACGAAGAGGTCGATGTCACACTCCAGCCGTTGCCGTCCCTCCTGCAGCGCGTGTCGGTGCGCCAGGCGATCGAGTGTCCGCCGCGACCGGACCGCTCGCGAGCGCTCGGCCTGTGGGAGCAGGCACGCGCCGCGCTGCTTGCCTCGGTGGCCGCTCGCGAGACCCGGCCGGGCGACATGCAGATCCTCGAATACCGGCGCCTGTACGACCGCGCCAAACGTGTGCTGTACTGGCAACAGGTCAGGGTGACGCCGTCCCGCACCGCGCGACCCTTCGTTCCTGCGGTGGCGGGGTCCACGCTCGTCCGACGCGGCTATGAGGTGCACGACGAGAACGGGACCGAGCTCGCCGCACCCGACGCCGACATCCTGCTGGACGACAGCTTTGCCGCGAGCCATTGCTTCTCGCTCGCCGAGCCCAACAGTGCACGCCCGGATGAAGTCGGCCTCGCGTTCGCGCCCGCGCCCGGTCGTGCCCAGTTGGTGGATATCCGCGGGGTGCTCTGGATCGACCGCGCCCACCCTGCGCTGCGGAGCCTCGAATTCCGCTACACCGGGCTCGCGAAAGAGCGGACCACGGCGGGCTCCGGTGGCCGAATGGAATACCGGTCCATGCCCAACGGGGTGGTATTCATCGCCAGTTGGTCAATCGACGCCGTGGAGGGGGGCGGAGGGCACATTGTGCCGGGAATCGTTCCGTCGGCGGTACGTCGGCAGGCCAAGGGCAGCGTTACGGTGTCCGGCGGCGAGGTCCTCACCGCGCACTGGAACGACAGCACGTGGTGGGCGGCCCCCACGGCGTCGATTCGCGGCCGAGTGCACGGGGTAACGGGCGTCGATACCGCGGGAGTCCGCATCTGGCTGCTGAACACCGGCGATACGACGGCCTCCGATTCCGCCGGCCGCTTTCGCTTCGACGGACTCCTGCCGGGGTCATACCGCGTGGCGGCGGCCGCCGCGCCATCGCTCGCGGAGGCGGGGATCGCACAGAACATCCGCGGCGATTCGGCAGTCGCGACGTTGGGTGACACCGTGCAGGTGGTAGTGCACCTAGACTCCGCGGCCATCGCGGCGCGGAACGTGTGCGCCCACCCGAGCGGCGCGATGCCGGCCACCGTCTTGCTGATCCACGTGGTGAATGCTGACCGGTGGAACATGCCGTGGGATAGCGTGACCGCCTCTTGGAAGAAGCCGTCGACCCGGGTGCTCGGCATCCCAATCGCGCACCAGGGGCGGTCCCTGGCGATGACGGATCCGGAGGGACGGGTGGCGCTCTGCAATCTTCCGCGCGACACAGCCATCAGCGTGCTCGTTGGCCCGCACTGGCTCCCGCAGGACTCGACGTCGATTACGCTCCCACGCGATCATCCGGTCGTACTTATGACTCTCCAGGCCAAGCCGCCGCACAGCCACTGAACGGCGCGGGCGCGGCCACGACGTGCAGGCGGGATGACCCCTTCTCATAGGGGCACCGAAGGTAGGGGTGGAGCCCGTTCGAGGCTCGGTAGTGGAGCTGCAGTCTTGTCCGTACAGCGCCACAGCGTTAGCGTTGTCTCAACTCAGACCGACGTCGGTGCAGGAGCCCCCTCGTGCGTTCCGCGATAGTCAACTGGGCTCCATCGCGAGAGCAGATCGCACGCAGGCGGAGGATGCGCGTGAACGCCGACCCTGAAGCCAACAGCCGATATCTGTGCCGTATGCTCTGCAGCCCCGAAGAGGCGGCGGTGGCGGCCGCGCGAATGGCGATCGGAGCGGTTGGCGTGAAGCTAGCGGCAGACCTGACGAGCGTTCTTTGCCCACCAGCGCGCGGAGTGTGCAGGTACGCTCTGACCCATGCAGTGTCCCGCCCAGGAGTGGCTGAGATTGGTCGCGTATTCGGCTCACGTAGGGCTCTTGAACGCGCGTTTCAACGAGCATTCTTGCCCCCCCCCACCGATTGATCGTCCTCGCGCGCTGGGTGCCGTTGGCGGGATTATCCTCCGCTTCAGCCCATTCCGTGCGGACACTGGCGCAAGCGGTCGGGTTCCGGGACCCCAGCGCCCTCTACAAAGCAGCATTGCGCGAAGTGCACGTTCGGTTTGGAGATCTCCGTGAAGCCGCCGGCCGCGCCCGGCTGGTTGCCGACCTCGTGACAGCGTATGGCTACACAAGGACAGCTACGCGGCCCGACGTCACATGAGTTGTCGCAAGTTGCCCAATTGACTGTGGCGCGGTCGACAGCAATTCATGTTATTCACGATCACATGAAGACCAGCGATCGGATCATGAGCCTCTTGATGTGAGACAGCACGGAGTGCGCTGGCGCACGGCCTGCGCCGTATACCGAGCAAGGGCAAACTGCCGAGCAGAGTAGATCGCGATCAACATTCCCACTGGGGGTACTCATGAAGTTGGCTTTCAAAGTCACCGCCGCTGCCGTCATCATCGCAGGGAGCTTCATGCTCGGCCAACCTGCGCCGGCTTTCGCCTCCGATTGTGGTGGTATATGTGTGAGCGAAGATATCTGCTTCAATCAATCAATCCTCGACGAGCAATGTTCAAACCACCCAGAGTGTAAGTATGTGGCGCCCACCTGCGATGGACAGGGCAGCTGTCCGTTTGGACAAGAGCAGGTTGACTGCAACGCATATCCAACGTGATGTCAAGCCGTCTGGACAGCATGCTGTCCATAGCAATTTCTATTGCGGCTCTCGCGATGGCAGCCGCCGTCGTGCATCGCGAGTTTACGCCGGACAGGGGCAGCTCAGCCCCCATTGTGGCTCCGAAGTTCAACCCACAATGGCGCTCTCTCCTGCCGGCCGCGCGCCTCGTAGCAGGGGTAGCCAACTCTCCGGCCCAGGTCATCGAGTTCGGCGACTATGAGTGCCCGTTCTGTCGCCAGTTTGCAGCTTCGTTTCGCGCAGCTTCTTCGAAGTACGGAAATCGTGTCGCACTCTGGTTCATCGATTTTCCGCTGGACATACACCGCTTCGCGAAACCCGCGGCGCAGGCAAGCGAATGCGCCGCGAGACAAGGCGCGTTTGGTCCCATGGAACGAGTCCTCTTTGCGAAACAGGACTCGTTCGGGCTCAAGCCGTGGGGCTCTTACGCACACGAGGCGGGAGTCGAAGATTCGGCTAGATTTGCGTCATGTATGCGTGACTCCGCCAGCCTGGCGAGGGTCGAGGCAGGCCAGGCCGCGGGCTCGCGGATCGGCGTGACTGCCACCCCCACGATCCTCATCAATGGCTGGCGATACTCGGAGCCACCTACAGATTCCCTGAACACCATTCTACGGCGCGTGCTCGCCGGCGGCACTCCTTAGCCTCCGGACAGCGTCGGTGGTCCCCGCTGCTCGACGCTGCCCGGAGGCACCACAGTCACGAGTCCAAGCGTTGCCTCGAGGATCTCCGGCGGGCACCGCTCCTCGACTGCTGGAGAGTTGCTGCGTTGCGCGTACAGCGCGACCACTGTAGCGTTACCTGATGATTCCCCTTCGCCATGTGCGGGGCGTGCACGAAAGCCTGCGATACGGGATGCGGAGAGTGGTGCGCGGTTGGCGCGCCGCGACCGCCGTGATGCTGATTCTCGGGCTGGGACTGGGGAGCGCCTCGGCGATGTTCAGTGCGGTTGACGAGGTGACGCTGCGTCAGCTTCCCTTCCCGCACGCGGATCGCTTGGTCGTGATCGGTGGAGTGGCCTACCCGGGTCCGTTTGAGCGTCCTCGGTACCGGATCCCGGCGTTCGACGACCTCGCCGGCACTCGCGACATCTTCTCCGACGTGTCAGCCTATGCCAGCGGCGCCACCAACCTCGAAGATCGGTTCCACGCGGAGCGCGTGCGCGTCGGCAGGGTGACGCCGGGCTTCTTCCGAACGATGCAGATTCAACCGGCGCTTGGCCGCGGCTTCAGTGTTGCCGACGCTGAACGCGGGAGCCCCGCCGTCGTCGTCGTCTCGTACTCGATGTGGCAGCACCTCTATGGCGGCGCTCCCATTCTGGGTCGTACCCTGCCGTTGGCCGGGATGCTCTTCACGGTGGTTGGGATCATGCCGCGTGGATTCGCATTTCCCGATCAGAGCGAACTGTGGGTGCCGATGTCCGACCCCTGGAACCGCCACGGGCTTAGCATGAGCGTTTCGCGTCCGCCCACGATATTGGCCCGGCTGGCCCGCGGAGCCTCCCTGGCAACGGCGTCCGCTCGCGTCCAAGACCTGTGGCACCGCGACGCAGCGCTGATTCCGCTCGCGGACTCCAGCGGTCGGCTCCAGTTTCGCCGACGGCAGGCTTCTGCAGCCAGACAAGGCATGGTCCGCTCGTTGCGCGCCAATTTATCGGGCACGGCGCTGCAACCCGCAGGCGCGCTATTCGCGGCCGCACTGCTCCTGTTGCTCATCGCGTGCGTCAACGTGGCCAACCTGCTCGTTGCCCAAGCGACGAACCGCCAACATGAGATCGCGACCCGTGCCGCGCTTGGTGCAACGCGAGCGAGACTCGTGGCTGAGTTGATGGCGGAGAGTCTGCTCCTGGCGCTCGGGGGGACCCTCGTCGGCGTGGTGATCGCCTCCGCCCTACTTCGTGTGGTGAGCACGATCCTTCCGCCGCCCCTCGTCGCGCTCCTCCCGGTACATCTGAACGTGCGCGTCGTTCTGTTCGCGATCGCGCTTGGGAGCATCGCGGCCGTCGGCTTCGGACTCTGGCCCGCCGCCGTCGCGGCGCGATACAACACGGCGCGGCATCTCCACGCGCGCCTGGCGCAAACCAGCATGCCCCGGCGTTCCAATCGCGCGCGAAGTCTGGCGCTCGTTGGCGAGGTGGGGCTTTCCGTGGTCCTGGTGGGCGCTGCGCTGGTCGTTCTTCAACAGTTCGGCCGCGTCGCACACGCCGCGACGGGCATTCACAGCACCGACGTGGGGACGATGGAACTCTCCTTCACCCCCGATGCCGGTCCGGGACCTCGTCGGCTCTCGGCCCTTCGCGCCATTCTCGGGCACGTCCAGCGGATCGCGGGGGTCACCGCCGCTGGAGCCGTGAGTGACCTGCCGATGGACGCTGGTGGGCTCATTACGGGCGCGCGCACGGGAGGCCACTTGACTCGTTGGCTCCAGTGCTCGGGTGGCTACTTCCAGGCGATGGGAATTCCACTCCTGGAGGGGCGGACGTTCACGGCAAACGATGACTCCGCGGCGCCACGCGTGGTGATCGTCGACCGAGTTCTCGCCGATACCCTATGGCCGGGTGAGAACGCAATCGGCCGCCGCCTTCCGGTGGGGGTCAGTGGCTCGTCCACTGTGGTTGGGGTCGTGGGCGACGTCAAGCAGGTGGCGGGTGACACCAGTGCCGCGTACGCGCTCTACTTCCCGATCGGGCAGTGGGCGCCGAGCTATGCGACCATCGTGGCGCGGTCTGCCATGCCGAGTCGAGCGCTGTTGTCTCGAATGGAGCAGGCAGTGCGGGCAGCCGACCCCTCGCAGGCAAGCTTCAACTTCAGGTCGATGGACGCGGTGCTGGGAGAGGCGACAGCGAGTTGGCGAGTCGATGCGGAGCTGATCACTCTCTTCGGAAGCCTGGCGCTGCTGGAAACGGCGCTGGGTGTCTACGGCGTGGTCGCCTATGCGATGGCGCATCGAGGCCGGGACCTCGCGATTCGGGTGGCGTTGGGCGCGTCGCGGTCGACACTCATGCAGTCAGTCGCGACCGAAACGCTCCAATTGCTCGTTGCGGGCGCAACCGTCGGCTTCGTGCTGTCCTGGGTGGCACGGACGGCCATCCAGCCGCTGATGGCTCAGGCCGTGGCGCCCGGTACGGGGGCGTTCCTGGTGGGGGTGGTCGTCGTCGCCGTATCGACAGCGTTCGCGGCGTTCTTACCCGCTCGGCGAGCGATCGGCGCCGATCCGATGATCGTCCTGCGGGAGCAGTGATTGTGCGATCCGGCCCTCCTGAACGAGGCGCGATTCCCGTCGGCACGGCTCAGCTCCAACCGCACCGTCAGTTCCCGCCCCCTTCGGGCGAGGCCACATACGGCAGGCGCCCTCGCGGGCGGAAACGCGCCTGAAGCGAGCGCCGTCCGTGTGGCGTGACCGGCACGCGCCGCACCGCCGCCCCGCAGCCGTCTGGTGTCATCCCGAAAACAGTCCCCACGGTTAGATTGGTTCCCGTAGGAGGGCTGGCAGAACGGCTATTGCACCGGTCTTGAAAACCGGCGCCGCGAAAGCGGCTTACAGGTTCGAATCCTGTGCCCTCCGTCGACCACCGCGGCGTCCCCTCCGAACGCGTCGCTCCTCTTCCATCCACTGACCCGGGCATCCCTGAACGAGATGCATGTGACGCTCGCGCGCTTGGTCGCGCCCATGCTCTGCGCTGCCGCCGTTGCCAGCGCCATTGCCGTTGCTCCCCCCACACTCCCTGCGCAGGACTCCACCGCCTCCGGCGCCCCCGCCGCGCGCGACAGCTCCACGCTCCGCGTCTACATCGACCACTGTCCGTGCCGCCTGGACTACGTGCGCCTCGAGGTGCCGTACGTGGACTACGTGCGCGACCGCACCGAGGCCGACGTCCACGTCCTGTTCACCGAGCAGCGCACGGGAAGCGGTGGCCACTCGTACACCATCGAATTCATCGGCCGCGCCCGGTTCGCCGGGGTCGACGACACGATGCAGCTCGCCACGCCGCAGGGCGCCACCACCGACGAGGTGCGCGAGACCCTCGTGCGCTACCTCAAGCTCGGCCTCGTGCCCTTCGTGGACCAGACGCGCGCCGTCGACCAGCTCGACGTCACCTACACGCCGCCCGCCAACGGCGCGTCGGGAGCCACGACCCCCGCGCACGACCCGTGGAACTTCTGGGTGTTCCGCACCGACGTGAACGGCTCGGGGTCCAGCGAACAGTCGGCGACACGGGTCACCGGCAGCGGCTCGTTCACCGCCGACCGAACCACCAACGCGTGGCATGTGCGCTTCCACGTCCATGGCGACTACACGCAGCGGCACTTCGTGCTGAGCGACACGTCCACGCTCAACAGCTACACCAACTCCTACAACGGCTCGGCGTTCATCGTGAAGAGCGACGGCCCACACTGGTCCGTCGGCGGGACGGCATCGCTCAACTCCTCGACCACGCTCAACCAGCGCTCGGCCATCCGCGTCGCCCCGGCCGTGGAGTTCAGCGTCTTCCCGTACAGCCAGTTCCAGCAGCGCCAGCTCACCGTGACGTACACCCTGGGCGCCACGCGCGAGGATTACTACCAGATCACGCTGTACGGCAAGACGCAGGAAACGCTCGTCGACCACACCCTGCTCATCAGCTACGACTTCACGCAGCCCTGGGGGACCTTCAACCTCTCCCTCGCCGGCAACGAGTACCTGCAGAACCTGTCCAAGTACTCGGCCACCGCCGGCGTGTTCGGGAACTTCCGCGTGTTCCGCGGATTCTCGCTCAACCTGTCCGCCGGGGCGTCGCGGGTGAACAACCAGCTCTACCTCCCGCGCGGCCAGGCCACCGAGCAGGACGTGCTGCTCGAGCTGCGCCAGCTCCAGACCGGCTACCTGCTGTCCGGACGCATGGGGTTCAGCTACACCTTCGGGTCGATCTTCAACAACATCGTGAATCCGCGCCTGGGACGCTGACGCGGCACGGCGGCGCAGGCCACCGGTCCATGGGATCTCCGCGACCGGTGGGCCCCGGGCCCCCATCCGGTTGCGCGCCAACGGGATACCCGTGCGACTCGGGTTGAACCGCCGCCCTCCCGCGCCTAGATTCCGACCCTCGCACCGCTGGAGACGTGGCCGAGAGGCTGAAGGCGGCGGTTTGCTAAACCGTTATAGGGCCTAAAAGCTCTATCGAGGGTTCGAATCCCTCCGTCTCCGCTGGGGCCCGCGTGTTGCGG
>JBJKRG010000341.1:0-4102 GCA_046704805.1 Gemmatimonadaceae bacterium | reverse complement strand
TAGAAGGGCGTCTGCGGCACGGCCACCACCCGCGGGGCGCGATCGCCGCCTCCACGCGGCAGGTAGCCGTGGAACGTGAACGGCTCGGTGGGCAATCCCGAGGCGACGAGGGCGGCAAGCATGGCCGACGCTCCGGGAACCGGTACCACGTCGAGTCCGGCCTCGATGGCCGCCCGCACCAGTCGCGCGCCCGGATCGGACACCAGCGGCGTGCCGGCGTCGCTCACCAGCGCCACGTCCTGTCCTTCCTGCAGGCGCTCCAGCACGCGCGGTGTGAGCTTCGCTTCGTTGTGCTCGTGGTACGCCTGCATCGGCGTGGCGATGGCGTAGCGCTCCAGCAGGTGGCGCGTGTGCCGCGTGTCTTCGGCGAGCACGAGGGCCGCGGAGCGCAGCGTCTCCACCCCCCGAAAAGAAAAATCCCCCATGTTGCCGATGGGGGTGCTGACCACGAACAGGCGGCCCGGCGTCGCGCCCCCTCCACCGCCGGCGGGCGTCACAGGACCTTCCAGGGGAGCCGCTCGTAGAGCCCCGCCGACTGGAACAGGTGGCGCCGCGCCCAAGTGAGATCGTGCAGCAGTGTTTCGGGCGGCGACTCGGGATCCGCGACCGTGAACAGGAACTCCTTCAGCCAGGCCGCCACGCCCGCCGTGAGCGGCGCGGTGCCGACCACGGCGTCGCCCGGCGCCGCCCCGTCGAGCGTCAGGACATCGAGGGCCGGATGTGCGGCGAGCAGATTCTGGCGCGCCTGCGCGGCCAGCGCCCCGGCGCTGCCGGCGCCGTCGGCTTCCAGGCGCTTGATCAGCGCCGACGCCAGCTCACGATACGCCTCCACCAGTCCCGGCGGCGCCTGCACCGGCAGCGCCTCGAGCGCCGCCCAGCGCCGCACCTGTGCGGTTCCGGCCTTGCCCTCGCGCGCGAACATCTTGGCCACGCGGTCGGCCGTCGTGCCGTGGTGGGCCGTGGAGAGGAACGCCCGCCGCACCGCCCCGTTGCGGAATACGAGGTAGTTCACCGTCCCGTCGGCCACGATCTCGGTGAGGCCGTCGAAGGTCATCGCATTCAGGAACGGAAAGAGCTGGGCGGGATCGGTGGCGTTCATCTCCTGCGGCCACGACTCGGGTTCCGTCGACTGCGAGGTGAACATGCAGGCGAGCTGCTCCTCGTCGGCCTCGTGGAAGCAGATCTCGCCGTACTCCGGCTCCGACGGGATCCGCTCGAGCGCCGAGGCGATGCTCGTGGCGCGCCCGCCGGCGGCATCGCGGATCGTCGCGTTCACCACCTCGCCGCGCAGCAGGTAGAACACCACGAACTCCTCGGGCAGCCACACGGCGACGTACCCGGACACGCGCGCCGACCGGTCGCGCTTCGCGTCCGAGAGCAGGTTGCGGACGTGCACGTACGCCAGGCGCGTGCGGGGCAGCAGCACGCGGGCGTATGGGAACCGAAGAGCAGCTACGTCGGACGGCATCCAGCGGAAGCGCGGGGGCGGATGGGCGGGAGACGGAAGCGCCTGGAGAGCCGGGACCGGCCCTCCAGGCGAAAAATGTCGCGACCGGCCAGTGGTCGCAATACGGAATCAGGCCGCGTGCTGCTTGAGCTTCGATTCGATGTGCCCGCGCGGCACCGCCCCGACGATCTGGTCCACCACCTTGCCGTCCTTGAAGAACAGCAGGAGCGGGATCGACCGGACGTTGAAGCGCGTGGCAGTCCTGATGTTCGTGTCCACGTCCAGCTTGGCGACCTTCACCTTGTCCGAGTATTCCGTGGCCAGTTGATCCAGCACGGGCGCGATCATCCGGCAGGGCCCGCACCACGTGGCCCAGAAGTCCACGATCGTGAGCCCCGGATTCTTCTCGACTTCCTTCTCGAAAGTGGCGTCCGTTACCGCCGTCGTGTTCGGCATCCCAATCTCCCCGGGGGTGAACCTGCTCGGCTCGCCGCCCATCGTTATGTTAATAGCGCCCACGCCCAGTTGGAGCGCCTGCCATGTCCGCATCTCCGCCGCGCGGCACCCGCATTGCCCACATCGGGATTGCCGTCAGCGCCCTCGACGCGATCCTGCCCTTCTACCGTGATGTGCTCGGCATGCCCGAGGTCCCGCTCGACGACGCCGACGGCGCCCGCATTGCCGGCGTCGCCGCCGGCCAATCGCTGGTCGAGTTGCTGGAGGCTCAGGAAACCGATTCTCCGATCGGAAAGTTCCTGGCCCGACGCGGTCCGGGCATCCACCACGTCTGTTTCTCGGTCGACGACCTCGACGCCACGCTGGAGCGCTGCCGCCAAGCCGGCGTCCGGCTCATCGACGAAGCTCCTCGCCTCGGCGCCGAGGGGAAGCGCATCGCCTTCCTGCATCCGGCCTCGACCGGAGGAGTGCTGGTGGAGCTGAGCGAGCATTGACGTGCGGGCCGACCCTATGAGCCGCCGTTGCTCGCGGCGCAGAAGTCTTTGAATTCGTCGAAGTTGACGACGCTGAACACATAGTACCGGTCGTCGGACGCTCGCCCGACGTCGAACTGCCCGGTGTGCTCCAATTTCTGATATTTCAACTCGACGGCGTAGGTCCGCTCGTCGTGCATCGCCGGAGCTTCCGCGACGATCCTGTACGAATCGAAGTGGAGGAAGCAGAGCATGGTCAGCTCGCGCTTCTGCAGCACGTCCGTGGACATGGCGTCGCGCGCCGGGCCGTTCTTCGTTCCCCAGATGCCCCCCAGCGCCTGCAGATCCTCGGCCTTGATCGCCGCCATGAAGGCCACCACCGCGTCGCGGGGCGTTGCCGCGCCGGTCACGCTTCCGGTCGGCATCGCCGGTCCCCGGGCGGTGGCCACCGGCATCATCGCCCCTCCGCCGGAGCGACACCCCATGAGCAGCGCCATCCCGGCCACGCCGATGATTAACTTCTTCACGCGTTTCTCCACTGGGTCTTGCAGCGAACCTAACGGGGCCGCTTCATGCGAGCAACAGACCAGAGCACGGCCGGCCGGCCGTACCAGCGCCTCTATATAAATATCGACCACGTGGCCACCGTGCGGCAGGCGCGCCGCGGATCCGAGCCCGATCCTTTGGCGGCGGCCCTGGTGTGCGAGGAGGCCGGCGCCGACGGGATCACCGCCCACCTGCGTGAGGATCGACGGCACATCCAGGATGCCGACGTGCAGCGCATCCGCGCCGGCATCCGGACGGTCTTCAACCTCGAGATGGCCGGCACCGACGAGATGCTGGGCATCGCCGAGGGGCTGCATCCGCATCAGGCCACGCTGGTGCCGGAGAAGCGCGAAGAGATCACCACGGAAGGCGGGCTGGACGTCGGACGCGATGCGAAACGCCTGGCGGCCGGCATCGACCGGCTCAACCGCGCCGGCATCCGGACCAGTCTGTTCATCGATCCCGACGAGGACGCTGTGCGGCGATCGCACGAGCTGGGCGCGCGGGCCGTCGAGCTGCACACCGGCACCTATGCAAACCACCCCGGCGATCCCGCCCCGCTCCGCGCCCTGGTGCGCGCCGCCGAGCTGGGGGCCTCGCTCGGGCTGGCCATCCACGCCGGGCACGGCCTCACCGTCGGGAACGTCGGCGCGGTGGCCGTGATCCCGGCGGTGGAGGAGCTGAACATCGGACACGCGATCGTGAGCCGCGCCCTGTTCATCGGGCTGGCGGACGCGGTGCGCGAGATGAGAAAAGCAATGGACGAGGCCCGTCGGTCGTCCTAATTTCGAGGCGCGGCATTCTCAACGGAGCAGGCATGACCTCGGCAGGCGGGTTCCTCGACTTTTTCGTTCTGGAAGCCAGCGGGTACATCGAGCGGCTGGACGCGCTCGTGATGCACGCCGCCGAAGGCGCCCCGGACGGCGAGGCGATGCAGCGGACGGGCCGAGCGTTGCGCGGGGCGGCGATGATGGCCCGCCTCCCCGCATTCGCCGAGCTCGCGGCGGCCGTGGAAGGGATCGGCCGGGCGGCCCGGGACGGCGTGCTCGAGTGGACCCCCTCGCTCCGGGCGGCGATGGTGGCGGCCGTCGACGACCTGAAGATCCTCGTGCGGGCCGCCCGCGGCTGGGGCGATGCGGAGACCAAGCGGGCCGAGGCCCGCCAGCACGAGCTGGCGTCG
>JBJKRG010000340.1:0-2540 GCA_046704805.1 Gemmatimonadaceae bacterium | reverse complement strand
GCCCAGCGCGCGGCGGCGAGCCGGAACAGGCCTGCCAGATGCAGCCGCCCGATCTCCGCCACCCATCGGCGGACCCGGGCGTCGGGGATCGGCCGGCCGGCCGCCAGCGCCTCGCCCATCGGCGGACCGAGCGACTGCCACCGCCCCGCCAGCGCCACGATCCAACTCGTCTCCAGCTTCGAGCACCGGAGCGCGGTGAGGGCTCCGGTGATCGCCCCGGCGGCGGCGGGCACGTCGCTGAACAACATCGCCATGCGGTGGATGCGGCGGTTCGGGCGCCGGAGAATCCCCGGCATCGCGAGACAGTCGAGCGCCCGCAGCGTCTGGTCGCTCACACCGGCCAGCGCCGGCACCAGCACCTGGAGGGCACCCGCTTCCTTCCACCGACGCAGCGCCCCACTCGGCGCGGCCACCTGCTCCATCGTCTTTTCCAGCTCCTGTTTGACCCGTTCCGGCGAGAGCCGCGACAGATGCGGCGCGCTCCGGACCATCGCCGCCCAGGTGTCGGGATCGATCTCGAAGCCGAAGCGCGCCGCGAAGCGGATGGCCCGCAGGACGCGGAGCCGGTCCTCCCGCATGCGCGCTTCGGGGTCGCCGACTGCGCGCACAATCTTCCGTCGCAGATCGCCGCGCCCATCGAACGGATCGCGTAGCTCCTCGAGCCGGGGGGAGTAGGCGATCGCGTTGATGGTGAAATCACGACGCGCGAGGTCCTCGTCGAGCGACGCGCCGAACTCCACCTCGGCGTGGCGGCCGTCGGTCCGCACGTCACGGCGGAACGTCGTCACCTCGTGCAGTGTCCGGTCGGCATCGAGCACGCCGACGGTCCCGAACTCGATGCCCACCGGAATCGTGCGGCGGGCGCCGAACAGGGCGCGCACCTGGTCCGGCCTGGCCGCCGTGGCGAGATCCCAGTCCAGGTGTGGATGGCCGAGCAGCGCATCGCGCACCGCGCCGCCCACACACCAGGTCTCGTAGCCGGCCTTCTCCAGGCGGTCGGCGATCTCGAGCACCGGCCGTGAGGGCCGCAGGCGCTTGAGATCGTCGCGATCAGCCATCGAACACGGTCCGCAGGTCGACCCCGGCGCCGAGGGCCAGCATGAGATCGATGCGCGCCTGCGGGGGACGCCGGCTGCCGGCGAACAGCGCACCGTCCGCGAACAGGCGCCGGCCGCCTCCCACGTAACCGTAGGTATGCCCGACGCGGCCGCGCAACGCCCGCGACGTGATCACCACCGGCTTGCCGTCGTCGATCCAGCGTCCGATGGCCTCGGCCATGGGCGGGGGCACGTTCCCGCGTCCCAGGGCCGCGACGACGACGCCGAGCGCCGTGCTGCGCGAGGCGTCGAGGAGGCGCCCGTCGGCACCGCCCCACGCATACACGATGTCGACCGGTTGGGCGGGCGCCTCCGGAGTCAGGGGCGGCAGTGGATTCGGCACCGTGCGCCGCACGATCACGCGACCGTCGTCCACGACCGCCAGCGGCCCCAACCCCGGACTCTCGAAGGCATCGGGCATGTGCGTGTGGACCTTCGTCACGTCGAGCGCGCTGAAGACCCGGTCGCCCATGGCGACCAGCACGCCGAGCCCGCGGGCCTCGGCGCTCGCCGCGGTGATCACGGACGCCCCCAGGTTGGCCGGACCGTCCCAGCCGAGATCGCTCGACGTGCGCATCGCACCCGTGAAGACGACGGGCTTCTCCCAGGTGAGCGAGCGCGCCATCAGGTACGCCGACTCCTCCAGCGTGTCGGTGCCGTGCGTGACCACGACGCCGTCCACCTCGGAGCGCGTCAGTTGCGCCGCGATGCGTGCGCGCAGCGCCCACATGCGGTCGACGGTCATGTGCGGGCCGGGAAAAGCGCCGAAGTCGTCCACCTCGAGATCGGCGTAGCGGTCGAGGCCCGGGGCGAGGGCCAGAATGTCGCGTCCCGCCAGCGCGGGGACGGCGCCGCCGATCGTCGGATCGTGGCGCATCGAGATGGTGCCGCCCGTGAAGATGAGAACGATCATCCGCAGAGTACGCTGCCGCCGTTCACGTTCACGATCTCGCCGGTGATGTGCCGCGCCAGCGGCGAGCAGAGGAACACGATCGGTCCGGCGATGTCCTTGGGATCGGCCACCCGGCCCAACGGGATCGTGGCCGCGATACGCTCGCGCCCCCCGTCGGCGTAGGGGATGTCACACATTTCGGTGTCCACCCAGCCGGGGGCCACGCTGTTCACCGTGATGTCGCGGGACGCGAGCTCGGGGGCGAGCGACTTCACGAACGCGATCATCGCCCCCTTGGACGCCGCGTAGTCGGCGTGATACGCCTCCCCCCGCTGGCCGGCGGTGCTCGCGACGAGCACCAGGCGACCGTGGTCGCGCAGCCGCCGCGCGGCCGCGCGCGACGTGAAGAACATGGCGTCGACGTTCTGCGCCATCGTGCGCCGCCAGCGCTCGTCCGAGAGGTGCGCGATGTCCTCCTCCTCGACCGGCCAGATGCCCGCGTTGCCGACGAAGAAGTCGAGCCCACCGAGCTCCGCGACGGCGCCCTCGAC
>JBJKRG010000339.1:0-29242 GCA_046704805.1 Gemmatimonadaceae bacterium | reverse complement strand
GCGGCGGGGCCGGCGAAGGACCGGCCGTGCCCGGCGGCACCGGATCGATGGAGTGTTCGATGTCACTGAAAGTCGCGGTACTGAAAGAGACGCGCGCCGGCGAGCGGCGCGTGGCGATGGTGCCCGCGGTTGTCGATAAGCTGGTGAAGCTCGGCGCCGAGGTCCGGCTGCAAGCCGGGGCCGGCGAGGCGGTGAGCCTGCCGGACAAGGCCTACCGGAACGTGACCTTCGCCACGGACCTGCCGAGCCTCGTGGGCGACGCCGACGTCGTGCTGGCGGTGCAACCACCGTCGCTCGATGTCGTGCGGGCGATGAAGGAAGGGGCCGTCCTGGTCTCCTTCGTGTACGCCCACCGGGAGCCCGAGCTCGTCAAGCAGCTGCGCGATCGCCGGATCACGTGCTTCGCGATGGAGCTCGTGCCGCGGATCACGCGCGCACAGGCGATGGATGCCCTGTCGAGTCAGGCGGCGCTCGCCGGCTACTACGCCGTGCTCCTGGCGGGCACGCAGCTTCCCCGCATCCTGCCGCGCATGACGACGGCGACCGGTGCGCTGCGGCCGGCGACGGAGCTCGTGATGGGGCTGGGCGTGGCGGGACTGCAGTCCATCGCGACGGCGCGCCGCCTGGGGGCGGTGGTCGAGGGATACGACGTCCGACCCGAAACGCGCGAAGAGGCGGCGTCCCTGGGCGCGAAGTTCGTGGAAACCGGAGTGGATGCCCGCGGGGAAGGGGGGTACGCCCGCGAGCTGACGGCGGCGGAGCGCGAGACCGTGGCGGCAGCCCTGACGCGGCACATCCAGCAGGCCGATGTGGTGATCACCACGGCCGCAGTGCCCGGGCGGCCGGCGCCGAAGCTCATCAGCCGGACCCAGGTCGACGGGATGAAGAACGGGGCCGTGATCGTGGATCTGGCGGCCGAGGGCGGCGGCAACTGCGAATACACGAGGCCCGGCGAGACCATCCGCGTGGGCCAGGTGACGATCGCCGCGCCGCTGAACGTGCCCTCCCTGCTCGGCGAGCATGCGAGCGAGCTCTACGCCAAGAACATCCTCAACCTGCTGGAGCTGCTGATCAAGGATCAGGCGATCGCGCTCGACTGGGAGGACGAGGTCGTGGCGAAGACCGCGCTGACGCATGCGGGCGAGATCAAGAACGACGCGGCCCGCAAGGCCGTGGAATCGGCTTAGTGCACGGGAGAAGTTCATGAGCGTAGAAACGGGAATCGTCGGGTTCGTCGCGCTGTACATCTTCATGCTCGCGGCGTTCACCGGATATGAAGTGATCGGGCGGGTGCCCTCCATTCTGCACACGCCGCTGATGTCGGGTTCCAATTTCGTTCACGGCATCGTCGTCGTCGGTGCGATGTATGCCCTCCTCAACGCCAGTACGACGCCGGAGCAGGTGATCGGAGTCATTGGCGTCTTCCTCGGAGCGGCCAACGTCGCCGGCGGCTACGTGGTCACCGAGCGCATGCTGGAGATGTTCAAGTCCAGCAAGGCCGCGAAACGGTGAGGGCTCGATGATGACGACAGGTTGGATCATCCAGGCGACCGACTTTCTGGCCGCATTTCTGTTCATCTACGGCCTCAAGCGCATGTCGTCGCCCGTCACGGCGCGCTCGGGGATCCGGGTGGCCGGGTACGGCATGCTGCTGGCCACGCTGGCCGGGTTTCTCTACGTGTTCGGGATCAGTCCGGCGGCGCAGCCCCATCTCGCGGTGAACCTCGGCCTCGCGACCGGGGCGCTCCTGATCGGCGTCGGCTGGGCCTGGCGCGGTGGCAAGCGCGTGCCGCTCACCTCGATGCCGCAGATGGTCGCGCTGTACAACGGCATGGGCGGCGGCGCCGCCGGTGCGATCGCGGCCGTTGAGCTGCTGGGCGGCAAGGCCGATACGGCCACGCATCTGGCCGTCACGCTCGTCGGCGCGGTGATCGGCTCGGTCTCGTTCTCGGGCTCGCTCATCGCGTGGGCCAAGCTCGATGGGCGGATCAACAAGCCGTGGCGGCTGCGCGGTCAGCACATCTACAACACCATCGTGTTGCTGATCACACTCGGCCTCGGCATCGCGGTGGCGGTCGGGATACCGGGCGTGCAGCCGCAGGTGCTGATCGCGGTCTACTTCGGCATCGCGCTGCTGTATGGTGTGATGGCCACGATGCCGATCGGCGGCGCCGACATGCCGGTCGTGATCTCCCTCTACAACGCCCTCACCGGCCTGGCGGTCGGCCTCGACGGCTTCGTGCTGCAGAACCCCGCTCTGATGATCGCCGGCATGGTGGTCGGCTCGGCCGGCACCCTGCTCACGCTGCTGATGGCGAAGGCGATGAACCGCTCGGTGAGCAACGTGCTGTTCAGCAACTTCGGCGACGTGAACATCGAGCATCAGGGTGAGATCAAGGGCGCGATGAAGCCGGTCGAGGCGAGCGATGCGGCCATCGCGATGCGCTACGCCGGGAAGGTGATCATCGTGCCCGGCTACGGTCTGGCGGCCGCACAGGCGCAGCAGAAACTGTACGAGTTCGTGAAGGTACTGCAGGCCGCCGGCGTGGAGGTGAAATTCGCCATCCATCCGGTGGCGGGCCGCATGCCGGGGCATATGGACGTGCTGCTGGCCGAAGCGGGCGTGCCGTACGACCTGATCGCCGAGTTGGACGAGGTGAACGACGAGTTCTCCAGCACCGATGTGGCGCTCGTCATCGGCGCGAACGACGTCGTCAACCCGGCAGCGCGCACGGACAAGGCGTCCCCGATCTACGGCATGCCGATCCTCAACGTCGACCAGGCGCACCAGGTCTACGTGATCAAGCGCGGCAAGGGCAAGGGATACGCCGGCGTCGAGAACGAACTGTTCTATGCCGACAACTGCAACATGGTGTACGGGGACGCGCGCGAGGTCCTGGTGAAGATGATCCAGGCCGTCAAGGATCTGGGCGGCGAGGAGACGGCGTCCGCCGCCTAGCCGGACCGCTGCCCGTGGGCGGGCTCCGGTCGTCGGACGGCGGCCGGAGCAACCGCGGCCGGCGCCGTGCCGCTACCAGCCCATGCGCTCGCGGAGGGCGGTCACGTGCGCCACGTGATGGCGGCCGTGCCAGGCATACAGGGCGAGCATCGTGTCGAGCGTCATCGGCGGCCCCCGGTGCTCGGGGTGGATCAGCGTACGGCCGTAATCGGCGGGGGTCATGCTGCGCAGGAGGTAGACCCAGCGCGCATGCAGGGCGTCGAGCAGGGTGAGCGATTCGGCCACGAGTGGGCTGCGGCCGTCCGGGAGTTCGGCCCACTTCGCTTCATCATACGGCTTGATGGTCGGTTCGAGCTCCGTCAGCGCACGCTTGAATCGGGCGTAGGCGTTGAGATGGCTGTCGGGCACGTGGTGCACGACCTGGCGGACGGTCCATCCCTCGGGGCGGTAGGGCGTGTCCAGTTGGGTATCATCGAGGCCGCGAACGGCCTCGCGAAGCGCGGCAGGCGTGGCGCCGACCGCCTCGATGTAGGCTGCGCGATCGGCAAGCGTGATTTCGAGTGGACGTTCGAAGCGTCCGATCGGATAGCGAAGGTCCACGGACGGAGCGTTCATACGGGGTGTTGGGCGAGGGAAGCGGACCTTCACAAAGTAACGGCGCACCGCTCAGGCGGTGCGCCGTGGGCCTGCACAGGCACGGCGGCTCAGTTCATGGTCAACGGCGACGACAGCGTGAGCGTCAGCGCCGCACCTTCGGGCAGGCACGCCTGGTAATGCTCCTGGGTCTTCGCCACGACGGCTCCGGTCGCCGCACCGGCAGCTGCCCCGATGACCGTGGACTGGGTGTTGTGGCCGAGGAGTTGCCCGAGGATCGCTCCCACCACAGCGCCCCCGGCGACCTTCTCCTTGTCGGACAGTCCCGAGCCCTGCACCTGCGTGCGCTCCAGCGCCGTGGTCGGGGCCACCGTCCCCATCACGTCATACGACAAACCGTTCAGGTACATCACGGTCGGCTGGAGTACGATCGTGCTGCTGTCCGGCGTGGTACCGGGCGTCAACTGCGCTACCTCGAGGACCACGCGTGCACCGGCCGGGATGACAGCCCCTCCGGAGCCCTGCACCGGAGCCGTGACCGTGGCGACGAGCTTGTCCCCCACTTTGTTCGAGTTCGTGCAGACACGCATTCCCGAGCTGAGGGAGATCCCGGTTCCCGCGGCGATCATGGCCGGTGCGGGCGCCGGGGCGGGTGCCGCCGCTGCTCCGGCGGCGGAGTCTGGCTGTGCGGATACGGGTGCAGCCGCCGCCTGCGTAGTCGGTGCGGTCTGCGTGGTCGGTACGGTGGCGACCGGCTGCGGCACCGGCTGGCGGCGGGGGCGTTGTGGTGCCGGACGGGGTGCGGGCGCCTGGCGCTGCGCGGGAGCCGGCTGGGGGGCTGGCGCGATGGCCGTGTCCTGCAGTGCCGGCTGGGCCGTGACCTGGCTGGCGAGGGCGAGATCGTGTGCCAGATCCGAGTCGGCACGCTCGGCCGTACGCTGCCCGGAACAGGCGGCCACGGCGAGCACGGCCACGGTGAGGGCCAGCGCGCGGGTTGGATGAGTTGGCAAAGTCATGAGGGGCTCCTCGGAGCGCACGCGAGTGGACGCTCTCCTCAATGATACACGGAGAGGCCGGCGGCGTTCGCCGGCCGACGGCACCCCCGGCCCTACCCCTGGAGTTTGTACCCGACCTTCCAGACCGTGAGGATATGGGTGGGCGTCGAGGGGTTCGACTCGAGCTTCCGCCGCAGCTCGGCCACGTGGGTATCGACGGTGCGGCTGACGACGTCCGAATCGTATCCCCAGACCGCTTCGAGCAGGTCACGCCGCGGCACCACCCGCCCACGCTGCCGCAGGAGTTCCACGAGCAGGTCGAACTCCTTGGGGGTGAGGTCCACCGGCACTCCGCGTCGCGACACCCGACGGCCGTCCAGATCCACCTCGACATCGCCGAATCGCTCGTGGACCGCGGGGCGCTGGGACGCGCTGCTGCGGCGGAGCACGGCGTCGATCCGGGCCAGCAACTCCAGCACGCCGAACGGTTTCGTGACGTAGTCGTCGGCGCCGAGCCGGAGCCCGAGCACCTTGTCGGCCTCCTCGCCGCGCGCCGTGAGGATCAGGACCGGGGTCTCGACTCCCTCCCCCCGCAGCGTGCGCAGGATCCGGTAGCCGTCCAGGCCCGGGAGCATGAGATCGAGCAGGATGAGGTCGGCCCGCCCCATTCTCGCCTGGACGACGCCCTCCGGGCCGTCCCCGGCGACCAGCACTTCGTGCCCCGCAATCTCGAGGCTGTTCCGAAGGCCGTAGGCGAGATCGGGATTGTCTTCGATGACCAGAACGCAGCTCATGAGGCCACCGGAAACTCGACGACGAATCGAGCACCGCCGGCGGCGCATCCCTCCACGCCGGCCGTGCCGTGATGCGCTTCCACCAGCCGTTTGACGACGGAGAGCCCGATTCCGCTGCCGCCGACCGCCGAGTGGGCGTCTCGCGTCAGTCGCTCGAACGGCTCCCAAATCGCCGCCCGTGCATCGGGCGGCACACCCTGCCCCTCGTCCTCGACGCTGAGGCGGGCGCATCCGGCGACCGTTTGCAGCGTGACCCTGACCGTCTGGCCCGGCGGTCCGTACTTCACCGCATTATCGAGCAGATTGATGAGCACCTGCCGGACGGCCCCGCGATCGACCGAAGCCGCACAGTCGGCGTCGAGGAGAGGGCTGACGCAAACGTGCTTGGAGTCGGCCAGCGGCTGGAACGCCTCGATGATCTCGGTCACGAGCGGGGCGAGCCGAGTGAATTCGGGCTGGATGGCGCCGGGGCGGATCCGTGCGCCGTCGTCGAAGGCGAGCACCGTATCCACGAGGTTCGCGAGCCGTCGCGATTCCTGGTCGATGATCTCCAGTGACCGGCGGCGTTCCTGGTCGGACCGGACCCATCCCATACGAAGCAACTCCGCGAACATGCGGATCTGGGCGAGGGGCGTGCGCAGCTCGTGCGACACACTGGAAACGAAATCCGCGCGCATGGCGGCCAGCGCCGCCTCGCGCCGCAGTTGCCGGAAGGCGATCGCGACCAGGAACGCCGTGAGCAGCAGGAGACCGACCATCAAGAGGAACCGGTGCGGAGCCCCGCCGGGGACGAGCAGCCCGGCCGACTCGGGCCGGATGACCGTGTGCACGGTGAGCCCGCCGAGATATCTGGGCAGCGGGTAGTAGCTCGTGTACGACGAATCGTACTGGGGCACCGACGCGTACACGACGTTCCCCGATTCGTCGGTGACGCGGACGGAAAGCACGGTACCGGTACGCCGGGCTCCGATCAGCGACGGCGGGAGGAGCGGCCGGCCGTTCATGATCGCCGGGAAGACGGCTGCCGCGAACGCGTTGGAATCGTTCACCAGCCCGTACACGGCGATCGGCGTACCCCCGGAGTCGCGGACCACGGTGTAGGCGGCCGTCCGACGGGCGTGCCCTACGCTCCCGGAAATGAATGCAATCCGCCAGTGCTTGTCCCACCCGAAGCGCGTGTATCGAGCGACGGTGTCGGTGAGCCACAACTGCTCGAGCGCGTCGGGCGGATGATCGCCGACGGTGTGCAGCGCGCGGGTGCGGAGATCGAGTCGAAAATAGTAGGCAGCCGGCAGCAGCATCGTCCCACAGTCGCAGGAGGCGACCCGGTGCTGTGACGCCACGAGAATCTTCGGAGACGGCAGGACGCGTCCTGGATGTAAGTCGAGCTGCTGCACGGGACCGAGCAGCTCCGAGAGGGCGGACCCGATCTGGTTCTTCGCATCCGCGGCGAACTGCCAGGCCGCCACGCCCGCGTACTCCCGGAGGGTGCCAGCCACGGTCGCCCGCTGGTCCTGTTCGGCCCGATACGCCTGGAACGCCAGCGCCGCCACGACGAGGAGGGCGGCCACGAGCACGACGAGGGTGGAGACGGCGCGCAGTCCCCGCGGCCGGCGAGCGCGCCGGCCTCCGGCGACTCCCTCAGGAGCGTCGGCGACGAAGGGTCCGGTCGGGGCGGTCTCGTTCGGCATCGATCGCGTGACTGACTGCACAGCTTAGTGCGGCTGACGGGTTTCCGATGTCAGCGAAGTGTCAGAAGGCCCGGGCCGGCCCGCCTGTCGGGGGGCCGGTGGCCAGAGCTCGGTTTGCGGCAACGCATCACCAACCACGGCGCGCACCCGCGCGGCCACGTCCTCGACGGCGTCGGGGTCAGCGAGCAGGTCGTACTGCCGGATGTCCAGCCGCAGCACCGGACAGTGGTCGAACCCGGCGATCCACCGATGGTACCGCTCATGCAGCTCCCGCCAATAGGCGGCATCGGTCTCGCGCTCCCGCGGCCGCCCACGGGTGGCGATGCGCTCGATGATCATCTCCGCCGGGCCGTGCAGGTAGATGAGCAGTCGTGGCGGGCGGGCCGCCGGCGCGTGGAGCAGCTCCCCATACAACTGCTGATACAGCGCCCAATCATCGGAGCTCATGTACCCCTGCTCGAACAGGCCGCGGGCAAAGACCTCGGCGTCCTCGTACCACGTTCGATCGAGCACCCAGCTACCGCCGGCGCCGAGCATCCGACGGAGGGTGGCGAACCGCGTGGCCAGGAAGTGCAGCTGCAGGTGGAGGCCGAATGCGCGCATGCCTGCCGCACCGTCGTAGAAGCGTTCGAGCCACGGATTGTCCTCGCCCACACTCTCCAGGGCGAGCTGCAGTCCGAACCTTGCCGAGAGAGCGCGGGCGAGCGTTGTCTTGCCGGATCCCACCATGCCAGCGACGCCGAGCAGCATGCGGATAAGCTAGCGCCGCCCGTGCCGCGGCGGAGGGCGGACCGGCCGGAGAATCAGTCGGCGACCGCGGGGAGCTTCAGGACGGCGGCCTTCCAGAGATCGGGATCGTCGTCCGACTGATACAGCAGGTCGAGATCGACCACGATGTTGTTGCCGGCGCGCTTGACGGCGAACCGGTCCATGTTGCGGGTGGCACGCCCGTCGATGAACACACCCTCCGGCGTGTACGTCGAGTGGTGCTTGGGGCAGCGGAACTCCTGGTCCCCGGAGTCCCACCGCAGCGCGGTGTTCTGATGCGGGCAGGCGAGGGAGAAGGCGAACACCTCGTCGTGCCAGCGGGCGATGATCACCGATTCGTCCTGATCGATGTTGACGGAATCCGACGTGGGGATGGGATAGCTCTTCATTTCGTCGGGACCGCCGAGCGGCCGAACGAATCGTGTCTCCAGCGCCGCGGCCGACACCGGGGCGGCCGTGAGTGCCGCCAGCGTGCCGGCGACCATGACGGCGGCGTCGCGGAGGAAGCGCCGACGGCTCGCATTCCCGATGGCGCACCCATTGCACGATTCGGCACGGGCGGTGCCCGAGTGGTAGTGCCTCCTGTCCATCAGTCCCTCTCCCCTTCTCACGGTTACATGTTCACGAGGATGATGCCGGCGAGCGAAATCGTGAACCACAGCGTGATGCTCACGATGGAGGTCCGCCGCAGCGTGGTCCACAACGCCGGACTCCGCTCCGTTTCGCCACGCAGGCCCTCCTCGGTGCGCATCATCAGGTATCCGTTGGCCAGCAGGGCCACGATGAGGACCATCTTGCCCCAGAAGACCCACGAGTCGAAAAACGTCTTCACGTCGGCCGCGAACAGCAGCAGGCCGGACAGCACCGACACGACGAGCCCACCCACGATCCAGCCGTGCACGCTGCTCCGGTCCTTGAGGTGCTGCGCCCGGACCTCCTCGGTGGCGTGTGCCATTCGGAAGGTGTCGCGATCGGTGGAGAGCGCGAACCCGCCCGCGAGGATCAACGCCCCGACGTGCAGGAAGGTGACTACCGTGGGCGCGACCTTGGACCGGCTGTAGAACTCTTCCCACGGCTTCATGGCATGGATCAGCGCTTCCGGTGCGAGCATCATCCTCGTTCGTTGATTGGTTCGGGCGGCTGGCGGACCGTCAGGTCGTGAACCGTACCGCTGATAAACGCACGGGTCCCGCCGAGTGTTCGCTCGCCAGGTCCCGTGTTCCGAAGCCGTCGCGTACCCGAGCCCGGGGCGGGCGTTCGCCCGCCCCGCAGCGAGGCATCCCGGCCGCGCGCTCAGGCACCGATGGTCAGGGTGTCGGTCGTCGCGTCGTACGACGTCGTGTACTGCCCGAGCGGTCGAGTGGCCGGCCCGCGAATGACGCGCCCCGACGAGTCGAATTCAGCGCCGTGGCAGGGACAGAAGAACGTGTTCGACTGCAACTGCGTCAGGCATCCCTGGTGCGTGCAGACCATCGAGAAGGCGGCAAACGACGTGGCGCCGGTGCGCTTGACGGCCTGATAGGCGTCGACCTTGACGAGCGTGCCCACGTTGGCGAGCTGCGGATAGTTGCCGACCTTGATCGTCGTGCCGCTGCTGCCGTTCGACGAGTTTCCACCCGGCGGGGTGTACGCCGTGGGGCCGATCTGTCCGTTGCCGCATCCTGCGGCGATCGCCGCGGCGGCGGCCGCCACGGCCGATCGGGCAAGGAACTGGCGGCGCGTCAGGCACTCCTCACACCCCATGGCTGCTCCTGATGTCCTGTGATCCGGTTCTGTGCGGCAGCACGGAACCGCGTCAGTCGAAGATGGTCATGATCAGCGAGCTCAGGGCCGTGATGCCCATCCCCGCGATCGTGATCGTACGATGCAGCCGGCGTTTGGCCAGGCTGTTCTGGGCCTGTGTCGCCAGCGTGCCGCCGGCGTAGCTGAATGCGCCGTCGGCCGCCAGCATGGTGAGGGCGTGCACGGTGCGTAGCACGCGGTGGTTGGGATCGTGACGGGCGTCCCAGAGATTCCAGAGACCCGTGACCGTGTTCACGCCGAAGACGACGACGAGGGCCGTCGCAAAGACCCGGTGCCCCGTCTTCGCCCAGGTCGGCGCGGCGCTACTCTTGATCCAGAGCTCGCGGCCGAAGATGTACTGCCCGATGTACAACGGATAGATCGCGTAGCTCATGTCGCGATGGATCTGCAGCCGGGTGTAGTACGCATCGCTGTACTCGATGGCGCGCGGTCGACGGTGGTGGCGCACCGTGTCCGCCGACATCTCGATGGCGAACGGGATCGGCGGCACGGAGTCGACGGCGGGTCTGAAGGCCGGAGGCGTCGTGTCCGGAGGAACGGCCACGGCGATGGCGAGCGCGAGGATGGCGGAGGCGATCATCTGGGAGGGACCGAGCGTGTGAACCTGAAGGGCGGGGTACCAGCTCGAGTGCAGGCGGGCAACAACTCGGCAGCATACCCCCGCCCAAGATAATTGATCCATCACGCAAATCCGTGCAAATCACTTGGGAATAGAAGCTTGCGTGGACAACCGGGTCGCTGACGCCAGATTGAATACAATGCGAATCGCGATTACAGGGGGTTCCGGGTTTCTCGGCCGGGCGCTGGCTGACCGAATGGCGGCCGCAGGCCATCGGGTGATTCCTTTGATCCGTGAACGGCCCGGAGTGCAGGTGCCGGAAGACGCCATCCCGTGGAACCCGGCCGCCGGTCGGCTCGACCCGGGGCGCCTGACCGGGATCGACGCGGTGGTCCACCTCGCCGGGGAGCCGATCGGACAGCGCTGGACACGGGCGCGTCGGCGACGCATCCGCGAGAGCCGTATGCAGGGGACCGGAACGATCGCGCGGGCGATGGCGGATTCCGGGAATCAGTCGCTGGTCCTGCTCTCGATGTCCGGCATCGACATCTACGGAGACCGGGGCGACGAGACGCTGGATGAGCGGAGCGGCACCGGCGAGGGATTCCTGGCCGGCGTCGCACGCGAGTGGGAGCGCGCGACGGATCCCGCCCGCGACGCTGGATTGCGCGTCGTCCAACTCCGCACGGCACTCGTCGTGGCCGGGATCGGCGGGGCCCTGCCGCGGATGCTGCCCTTCTTCCGGCTCGGGTTGGGTGGGCCCCTGGGGAACGGGTCGCAGTGGCTGAGCTGGGTGGCCCTTGAGGACTACCTCCGCTGCGTCCTCTTCCTGCTGGACGCGGCTGGTGCCGAGGGACCGGTCAACGTGACGGCGCCCCAACCGGTGCAGAATGCGGAGTTCGCGCGGGTCTTGGGCCGGTCGCTCCACCGGCCGGCGCGCCTCCCCGTGCCGGCCTTCGCGCTCCGTCTCGCATTCGGCGAGATGGCGACGAGCACACTGCTGGCCAGCCACCGCGCGATTCCCCGACGCCTCGGCGAGCTGGGGTTCCAGTTTCGGCTGCCCGGGCTTTCCGAGGCGCTGGCGTTCGAGCTGGCGCGGGGCGGGGGGTGACGCGGCGTCAGTCGATCAACGCATTCAGGCGGTCGCTGAACACGCGGCTGGCGGAGAGCCGCGTACCGTCCTCGAGGATGACGACGTATTCGCCGTGCAGCCAGGGCTGGAGCTCGCGGATGCGATCGACGTTGACGATCGCGGACCGGTGAATGCGAACGAACACGTCCCCATCGAGCCGGCGTTCCATGTTCTTCATGCTCTGCCGGAGCACGTGGGCGGTGCCGCGCACGTGCAGCCGGACGTAGTTGCCCGCCGCTTCGACCCAATCGATCTCGTCTTCCCGGAGGAAGAGGAGCCGGCGTTCGGAGCGCACGACGATCCGTGATCGCCGGCGCTCGGCCCGCAGCAGGTCGATGACGGTACGCGCAATCGCTTCGATGCGCGGCGTGGCGCGCTCGCGCGGTTCGTCGTCAACGTCGGGCGCCCGGAGACCGGTCCGATGGTCGATGTCGGAGGACCGGAGATCGGTCCGTTCGTCGTCGCTGGCGATGGTCAGCACTCGAGTGGATTCCAGCATGGCAGTGTTCCGCGAGGTTGAAGGAGGGGAGATACCCGGAGGCGCAGCGCACACCGAGTTGGACACCGGCCCGTACGGATTGGTGGCCGGATTGGTGTCCGCGATCTGTAAAGACCTCGTGAGGACTGTTGGCACGGCCTCCGTGCAGGGGTCACGACCGGGTCGGACGCGCAACGGGGAGAGCGGACAGGGTCCCGGTCCCAACCCCGGGGACGTGCGAACGCCCACCACGAATCCGTGGTGGACGGCGCGGCGAGCAGGGCCGGCGGCTCGCGGTGACGGCGGCCGGATGACCAGACGCTACGGACCGGGCGTCAATTCCTTGAAGAGTTGCACCGGATCGAATCCAACGGGGTTGATCTCGAAGTACCGGTTGTCGTTGAATCGCCCCGTGGTCGGGAAGTACGGGGGCGGATTCATCGCCGCGCAGCGGTCGTAGCTGTACCGTTTGACGTATCCCTGGCCGCTGCTGAGTCCCACCGGACCGCGCGACTGCTGGATGATGCCACCCGTCAGATAGAGGCACCCGCGCCCGTCCACGCTGCCCTGACAGTTGAGGGCGTTCGAGGGTCCGCTGCTGTAATCCTGCACCCGGAACGACGTATTCAGCGCCATCAGGACCGCGTGGATGTAGAGATCGGGCGTGTCGTCGAGATCGACATACGAGCCGGAACTGCCACCGGAACGCTGCGGCGTGTTGATGGAGTTGTCGGCGACCACGACGTCGTTGTCACTGATCAGGCCGAGGATGTCGGCGCAGATCCCGAGCCCCGGATCGTCGGCGTAACGGGTGTCGTCGAGGATGACGAGGTCTCCGCCGTGGTCGTAGAGGGTGACGCGGCCGCGCAGCACGCCGCTCACGCCGACCGTCCCGTCGACGTAGATCACGCCCTTCGCATTCGGATTCAGCCCGCGGTAGATCGGGAAGAGGTAGTCGGCGTCCTCGGGACGCGCCGCAGCCACCTTCGGATCCGGCGTGGTCGAGTACTGCTTCCAGGCACCGTACGCGTCGACCGGGGTGAACGTGGTATCGTCACCGCCCTTCTGGCGGTCGGCTGCGTTCGGATACAGCGCGGCGGTGCGCGCGACCGCCACGAGGTGCGGGTCGCCGCCCAGGAAGCAGCGGGCCCCGGGGTGCTTCATGATCGTGCTCAGGTTGGCCGACGCCTCGCTGGCGGCCTGACTGGCGGTCATGCCGCCGGCGATCATGAGGTTCTGGAACCACGTCGTGTTGTGCACGGCCGCCGGGAAGAACTCGAGGGGCCCGCCGGGCGTCACCGGGTGCCAGTCGCCGCAGTTGAGATAGGCGGAGGGGCTGGAACTGCCAGGCCAGTCCGCGCGCAACCAGGCCTGGTTACCCGCGTTGGCCTGGTAGACGCGGAAGAACCCGTCGTTGGCCTGGAGCGAATCACCGGTGCCGTTGATGTCGGTGGCGACGAACTCGATCCGCATCAGCGTGGTCGTCTCATCGCCCGACGTGGGCGCCGTGAAGTCGTAGCCGGCGAGATCGGCGTAGCCCTTCAGCTTGGACAGGACCGCCGTGGACGGCAGGGTGATCGGCTTCTGGTTCTGATGATAGCCCTTGACGAACGTCCCGTACGAAATCCCGCTGATCGTCTGCGCGGTGCTGACGTCGTCGTGGAAGGTGGCCCCGCCGCTTCCGATGTGAATGACGTCGTTGGACCAGACGGGTCCCCAGAGCTGGTCGCCGTTGTTGAAGTAGATGGTCATGCCCATCATCGACTCGGAATTGGACCAGTAGGCGAACTTCGCGAAGCTCTCCTGCGTGACCTCGAGACGCCGGACGAACCCGGTACCCCGATTGTCCACGGCCTGCGCGACGACACTGGCGAACCGTCCGAACTGGCCGGTGGTCGAACCCGTGGGACCGATCCAGACGTTGACCTTCACGTTGGGCAGGGGCTGGTTGTCGGCGGAGTTGATGACGTAATTCGACAGGATCTGACGCTCTCCGCTGTCGGGCAGTGCGGCCGGGTCGAAGTTGAGCTGGCTCTTGCCGATCTGCAGCGCCGCCTGGGAGGCGAACTTCAGTTCGGCCTGCCGGTCGACCGACTTGGCCATGAGGGTGGCGTTGGACGACAGGATGATGGCCGACGTGGCCAACGCTGCGATGGCGAACGTGAACAGGAGCGTGAGCGCGAGCGCGAATCCGGGGCGATTGCCGCTCCCGGATTCCCGGCGTCGGGGCCGCGAGAACGTGATGGGTCGTGGGCTGCGCATGAGAACCTCTCCTGCTACGGCACGATGACCGTGCTGCTGGTCGCGATGGGCGAGTTGCTGGGTGTGCAGTCCTGTGCGGAAACGCCGTAAATCCAGTGATCACCGGACTGCACGTTGTCATCGGTGAACGTGTAGGTGGCTGCGCCAGCCGGGATGCTCGAGAACGGCTGGTCGAACGTCGCGACCGTATCCGGGCGGCGGAACAGGGCGTACCGCTCGACGTCCTTCTCGCCGCCGGTCTCGTCGACCGAGGCGGTCCAGGCGATGGTGACATACGGCGATGAGGCGCCCGGCGGCGACGCCGTCGCGGTCACACCGGTGGGCGCCAGCGGCGGATCGCCGCAGGTAGTGGCGTTGACGAGGCCCGCATTCTCGATGCGGATGGTCGTCTCGAGATGGCGGACGACGTCGCCCTGGCGGGGGTCGTGGTAGACGGTGGCGAGACGCACCCGCACGGTCCGGATGCTGTCGATCAGGGCGAAGCGGCCGGTGTCAGCCGGAGAGCCGTGGACGGCGGCCGCGTGATACAGGGGCAGCTCGCCGTTCGGCACGGGGCTCAGGTTGCCGAGGGTGTCGGACGTGAAGTACTGGAAGAGAGTGTCCGTGGGGTTGAACTGGATGCCGCGAGCCACCACGGTGGGCGGCATCGCGTTCACACGCCGATCGAGGAGATACTCGTTGCTGTACGAGCTGGCGGAGTCCTTCACGAGGTAGTAGGAGATCGTCTCGGCACCACTGATGACTCCGGGTGCCTGCATGTACGTGCTCTCCGGATACATCACGGAGAGCCCGGGGAGCATGATCTTGTCGCTCGTCCGCATGGCGGACACGGCGGCTGTATCGGCGCTGGTGTCGACGTAGACCGCTCCGACATCGCCGGGCACGCGCGACACGAGGTCCACATTGAACGTGACGGCCGTGTTGCTCGCCTCGACGAGAATGGGCTGGATGCTCACGACCCCGACGCCTGCCATGCGCAGTTCACGGTCCAGCGTGGCGATGGCGAACCGGGCGTTCTGCTGGGCTTCGAGCCGCCCGCTCTGCGCCCCGAGCAGGATCGAGGTGCGCCGGAACGTGCCCACGGCGACGGCAATCACCGCGAGCAGGATCGTCATGGCGACGACCAGCTCGGCAATGGTGAAGGCGGGGCGGGAGCGGAGAGTTCGCATGGCGGCAAACCTCAGAACGCCGCGATCGCGGTCGTCTTGCGCACCGGGTGCGGCAGCGCCGGGTTGCTGACGATGACGGTGACGAGCTTGTAGTCGACGGAATCGGCCGGCTGGCCGCCGACGTGCTCGATGATCGTCTGACGGGAGAAGCCCACGTTCTGCGGCCCCGGAATGGTGCCCTCCGTGGCCGTGTACATGGAATCGATAGCGGCGTAATTCGTCGCGCTTTCCACCAGTTCGAGCCGATTGGCAGCCAGATCCTCGGCTGTGTCGAGCAGGCGTGCTTCACTGGCGGCGTGCGCCATGTTCGACGTGAAGAGCGCGAGACCGAGGAACACGCCGGCGAGAATCACCAAGGAGACGACGACCTCGACCAGGGTGAACCCCCGTCGACGCCGGAACGACACCGGTCGGCGCATCAATGCAGCCCTCCGATCTCCCAGACGCCGGCTTCCGTGTTGTACCGGTACCAGTCGGTACGGCCGGTGGCGTGTGTGAGTCGGACCGCGCGGTAGCTCCGATGCGGCCCGGCCGGGGTCGCGATGTACAGCTGGACATCGCTGGTGGCCGCGCCGTCCCGGTGGAACGTGACGGTCGGCATGCCGTCCATGACTCCAAGATGGGGGCCGTCGACGGCACCGGCACTGGCACTGTCGAGCCCTCTCGGAGGCACGACGAATCGCATCCCGTCCCCGAGCGGGTAGGAACGTTTGTGTTCGCTCGGCTGGATGATGCCGTCGTTGTTGACGTCTTCGGCGGTCTTGAGGGCTTCCGCCGCGGTGTCGATCGTCACCACCACGTCATACTGATGCAATAATGCCGTCCGCTGAGCCTGCATGAGGACGCTGCGGATGTTCTGGACGGCGGCGTCCACCCGGTACCGGGTGAAGTCCATGCGTGGTACGGCGATGACCATCATGACGCCGATCATCACCAGCGTGATCATGATTTCCACGAGCGTGAAGCCTGGTGAAGGGGGCGCCGGTGTCCGTCGGCGAACAGCCATGGCGTACCTCCAGAGAGAGACCGGACGTGACCGAAACGGGGGTCGCATCGTTCTGCCTACGAGGATGACTTTTCGACGGTAACCGGGCTGGTGCGGAGCGGCATCACGGCCCCGGCATGAACCATCACATTGTGTGACCTCTATCCTTGCCGGTAACACGCGACGATCGATACCGTAGGGCACGGCCCGGACTGCGCGCCGCCGCCCCGAGCCACGTACCCCTCACCCACCGGGCCGCCTGATGGGCGTGATTGCCACGCTGTTACCGCAGCCAGGGCACGTGCAGCGCCTGCGTACCGCGATCCGCGACCGGCATGAGATCGTGCCGTGCGCGACGTGGGAAGCGCTGGCCGAAGCCTGCGAGATGCATCCAGTGCGGATTGCGGTCGTGGACCTGTACGCCACGGGGGAAGCGAATTTCGAGCGTATCCGGCAGCTGAAGCAGCGCTGGCCCGGTCTTTCCCTGCTCACCTATTCGGCCATCACTGCGGACCGCGTGCATGACGTGTTCGACGCGGGCCGTATCGGCATGGACGCGCTGATCATCGCCGACCAGGACGACACGCCGCGACAACTGCTGGCGCGCATCGAGCACGCCGAGTCGCGCAGTCTGGGCAGCGAGGTACGCCTGGCCCTCGGCGAGGTGGATCCGAGCGTCCGGGACGCGGTGCTGCTGGTCATCACGCGGGCGCACGAACGCATGTCACCGGCGGGGCTGGCCCGGCTCCTCGCCCTGCCGCGTCGCACGGTGAGCCAGCGGCTCGCGTCCGCGGGGTACCCGCCGCCGCGGCGGCTGCTCACCTGGGGCCGGCTGATCGTGGCTGCACGGATGCTGGAGGATCCGCACCGGACGGCCGACCGGGTGGCCTCCAACCTCGGCTTTCCGTCGGGCAGCGCCTTCCGGAACGTCTGTCAGCGCTACCTGCATTCCACCCCGGGCGACATTCGTCGGCGCGGAGGGGCGGCGTTCGTCGTCCGCGCCCTGCTGCGCCAGGTGCGCCAGGCCGACCCGAACAACCAGGAGCTGCGGGTAGGCCTGCGCACCCCGGCGGTTGCGCTCTGATCAACACTCCTCACCGGACGCCTTCTCTTCACCCGGAGTTCCGTATCATGGGAAGTCACGACCACAAGCTCGCTTTCATCATCGCCGCCGCAGCGCTCGCGCTCGCGGTCGGATGCCGGGACGCCTCGGCCCCGACGGCGGTGGCCCGGCCGGCCGTCGCGGCCGTGAACCGCGCGGCGAGCCATGGGGCGAACCAGCGGGACGACGTGGCGGGCACGCCGCAGTTGCTGGCCTGCGACACACACGATTCGGCTTCGGCGAGCGCGACACTCGGGCCTGCTGGCGGCACCATCCAGGTCGGCGGCGACCGGCTGGTCGTCCCCGGTGGGGCGCTGACCACGTCCACGCTGATCACCGCCACCATTCCGGCCGACACGCTGGCCGACATCCACTTCGCGCCTCACGGTCTCCACTTCAACAAGCCCGTGATCCTCGTCCTGAGTACGACCGGGTGCAACGTCGGCAGCGCGTCGCCCAGCTACGTCGTCTACCTCGACAACTCCGGCAACGTGCTCGAAACGCTCGACGCGACCTTCAACGGCGGCAGCCACACGGTCACGACGAGGATCCACCACTTCTCGTCCTACGCAATCGCGCTGTGATCGACGTCTCCCGCTGCTTTCTCCAGCCCCGCACTGCCGATGATGGCATCAGACCGACATCCCGGACCGGAACCTCCGCTCACTACGGGTGAGTCGGCAGAGGAACGAGGAGACTACGTCCAGGCCGCTGCTGCCTACGCGAAGGTGGCAGAGGATGTGGAACCGGCGCTGGCGGCCGAGGGTCACTTTCGCCTCGGACGGGTGAATTGGCGGCAAGGGCGGTTCGACCAGGCGCTCGAGTCGTACGAACGTGCGCGGCTGGTCGCGCGCGAAGCAGGACGACACGACATCGAAGCTCGCGCCGAGAATGGGATCGGCGCCGTGCACTATTCCCGCGGCGAGTACGCCCAGGCGCGCGCCTCGTACCAGGTGGCCATGGAGCGGACGGACGATCCCGTGCTCATCGGCCAGTTGATGCTGAACCTCGGCGTGATCGCGAACATCGAAGGCGACCTCGAGAACGCGCTCTGGCATTACCTCCGGGCGAAGGCACTCTTCCGCGACAACGGCAATCGATCCGGCGAGGCGCTGGCGCTCCACAACCTCGGCATGATCTATGCCGACCGTGAGGAGTGGGAGGCCGCGGCCGACGCCTACGAACAGTGCCTCGGCCTGTGCGAATTCCTGGGCAACCGGCCGATGATCGCCAAGGTGCTGCTGAACCAGGCCGAGGTCTTCGTGGCCCGCACGGCCTTCGACCGGGCGATCCGGAACTGCGACCTGTCGATGTCGATCTCGGTGGAGATCGGCGACGAGGTGGAACGCGGAGAGGCCATCCGCTGGCAGGGCTATGCCTATCGCATGGCGGGCCGTCATGCCGAGGCCGAGCGGGCACTCGGGGAAGCCGTGCTCGTGGCGCAGCGGTTCCGGGTGAAGCTCCTGGAAGCCGAGGCGAGCCGGGAGATGTGGGAACTGAAGCGGAACACGGATGCACCGGAGGCCGCGAGATGGCGCGACCGCGCGCTGGCGCTGTTCCGGGCGCTGGGCGCGGAGCGTGAGGTGGCGGCGCTGGAGGCCGAAGACTAGCCGGCGCGCGTTCGAACCACGGATGGCCGGCGCGCGTGGCGCCGGGCCGTGGCGAGGACCGGCTCGTCGTTAGATTTCGGAAGCGTCCCACACCGTCCCGCTGCCACCTGTCCAATGCCCCTGGTTGCCTTCTCCGCTCTTCCGGCCGATGCCCGTGTGTGGGTGTTCGCGTGTGACCGGAACCTGACCGCCGACGAGGCGGGCTCCCTGCTGTCGGAGGTGGACGTCTATCTGCGCCAGTGGAAGGCGCACGGCAGCCCGCTCCGGTGTGCGCGGGAATGGGTGCACGACCGGTTCCTCGCCGTCGGCATCGATCCGACGGCCGAGCAGGCCTCCGGGTGCTCCATCGACGACCTGTTCCGAAACCTGCGTGAGATCGGGAAGGGAATCGGCGCCCAGCTGCTCGGAGGCGGGCGCGTCTTCTACCGCGATGCCGCGGGCCATCCGCAATCGGCCACCCGCCCGGAATTCTCGGCGCTGGCGGCCGGGGGAAGCGTGACGCGGAATACGACGATCTTCGACACCAGCGTCATCTCGGCGACCGATTGGCGCGAGCGGTTCGAGCGACCGGCCGGCGACGCCTGGACGGCGGAGCTGCTGGCGGCTAGCTGAGCCAGCGTTCCAGGTTGCCGCGCACGAACGCGTCGTCGGTGAGATCGGGCGACGCGGCGCGGACCCGGGTGATGGCCCGGCGCTGACCTGGCGAGAGCGTTTCGGTGGGGTCGAGGCACCAGATCCCGCGCATCAGCCCCTGCACGCGAAGCACTTCGTGCACGCCGGGGATCGACCCGGCGAATCCATGGGCGGCATCGAAGACCGCGCCGTTGGCTGCGGTGAGCGCCGACCCGAGTGCGAGGAGCGTCGCCGGGACACTGCCGGCACGGCGGGCCGCCTTGACGACAGCCAGCAGCTCGACGGCGCGCTGCGTCCAGATCGCCCACTGGCCGAGCAGCCCGCCGTCCATCCACCGCTCGCGTACCTCCCCGCCCGTCTCGATGCGGATCGGGGTGACGAGATCCGGGACGATGCTGTCGTCGTTTCCGGTGTACAGCGCCACGTCGTCCCGTCCGGACTCGAGCACCGCACGGACGACGTCGACGGTGGCATACCGGTCGAAGGGCGCCACCTTGATCGCCCAGAGCCCCGGTAGCTCGCACAGCTCGCGCCAGAAGGCGTGCGACAGCACGCGCCCTCCCACGGCCGGTTGCAGGTAGAAGCCGAAGACGGGGAGCACGTCTGCCACGACGCGGCAGTGGCGCACGAGCGCGCGGTCGTCGAGATCATCGAGCCCCGCGAGGCTGACGAGGGCAAGGTCGTATCCGAGGGAGCGGGCCACGGCGGCTTCCGCGCAGGCGCGGGACGTCGGGCCGCAGACTCCCGCCACCAGCGCGAACGACCGGTCCGGCGCCAGCGCGGCGCGTGCCGTTTCGGCGGCGAGCTCCAGCACCGGCCGGTACAGGCCGTGCTCGCGAATGGCGAACTGCGTCGCGTGCACGCCGACGGCGATTCCCCCCGCGCCGGCGTCGACGTAGTAACGCGTGAGGGCACGCTGGTGCCGCTCGTCGAGCGAACGACGCGGCGTGAGGGCCAGCGGATGCGCCGGGATCACCTGCCCCGCCCGCAGATGGACGCGCACGCCGTTCATCAGAACGCTCCGTCGCGGACGTCGAAGTGAGTCGGCCTGGCCAACAATGACCGCCCCGCGCGCACCCACTCCGCCACCCAGTCGAGCATGGTCTCGAGTTTCACGGCCGGCGGCGCGAGCGTGCGGGCCATCCGCGCCGTGTTGCTCAGCAGCGCATCCGGGGCCTCCACGCCGGTGAAGTGCACCGGACGCCCCAGGCGCATCGCGAGTGCTTCGGCGAGCGCCCGGACCGACAGCGTGTCGGGCCCGGTGACGTTGAGTACGAAGGGCGGCGCCGACGCGTGCGGCAGCAGCTCGATCGCGGCGCGAGCGGCGTCGCCCTGCCAGATGACGTTCACGTGTCCCATGGCGAGCGGCACCGGATCGCCGCGCTGTACGCGCAGCGCGAGGTCGGTGAGCACGCCGTAGCGGAGGTCGATCGCGTAGTTGAGCCGCATGATCGCGGTGGGCCGCCCCATGGCGGCGAAGTGCTCGAACACCCGCTCGCGACCGAGGCAGGACCAGGCGTATTCACCCAGTGGTGCCGGCGGGTCGGTTTCCCGGGAACCACCCCGGGCCGCCGGGGCGAGCGCGTAGACGTTTCCGGTCGAGAAGACGACGAACCGCGAGGCCGTGAAGCGCTCGGCGCACACGGCGGGTGCGACGACGTTCATCATCCATGTGCGGGACGGCGCATCGGTCGTTCCGAATTTCTGCCCGGCCATGAAGATCACGTTCGGCGCGTCGGGCAATGCCGCGACGGCGGTGTGGTCGAGGAGATCGGCGCGTATGGTGTGCACACCGGCTGCGCGGAGCGCCTGCTCGACACCGGGCGACGAGAAGCGCGACACGGCCGTCACGGCACGCACGCGCCGGCCATCGGCGCGCGCCGCGGCGGCGCGCGCCATGCGTGCGACGGTGGGGCCCATCTTGCCGCCGGCGCCAAGCACGAGGACGTCTCCGGGACAGGCGTCGAGCGCTGCTGCGGTCTCGTCGCGCGGCTCCGCCAGCAGTGCGTCCAGGGTCGGTTCGTCGCGCGGGCAGGGAGCGCGGATGGGGGCGGGGGCGGGGGCAGGGGCGGCCATGGACTTACCGGGCGGCGTGCGGGCGGAGGCGGCCCTCGATCGGGGTCCCGCGGCGGCTAGGGCGTCCGGCTCTGGACATCGCGGGCGTAGCGCTGCAGGCGGGTGACCATGGCCGACAACCCCGGCTCGCGGCCGGCCAGGCCGATGCCCTCCATCATCCGGCGTACGAAGTCGGAGGGGATGGCCAGGGTCGTTTCGGGCGGCTGGTCGTTGACCGCGGAGAACAGGATCGCCAGGAAGGCGGCGATGGTGGGAGACTGTCTGGCGTTCACGTCGGCGTAGAAGTGCAGGCGGCCGTCGTGCACTTCGGGAAAGAGATCGACCCGGGTCTGGCATTCCGGGACGCCGTAGTTGCTGCGGTCGACGGTCCGGAAGCGCTCGGGGAGCGGCTCGAGCTTCCGGGAATAGTGCAGGAGCGCCTGCATCTTCTCCTCACGACCGAGCGCCTCGAAGCGGCGGAGCACACGCTCGACCGACTCGGGGAGCGGCGAAGCGGAGCGTTCGGAGGCCATGCCGGAGATAAAGCGGCGTACCGATTGCACGTCAAGCACTGGCGGCGCCGGGGTGCAGCCTTCCTTATTCCTTCGGTGGCCTGCCCGCGTCGCCGTCCGACGCGCCGTCGATGAACCCTCAACCTTCCGCGCCATGTCCAAGCCCACCGGGTCCGTCACCTTCTATCGCTGGGACGAGATGCCCCGCGAGACCGTCTCTCCGATGCTCGACCGGCGCCTGATTACGGGCGAGCGCATGATGCTGGCGCACGTCTACCTGAAGGACGGCTGCATCGTGCCGAAGCACCAGCACGACAACGAGCAGTTCACCTACATCCTCGAAGGGGCGCTGCACTTCTGGATCGGCGAGGACGAGAAGGAAGAGGTCGTCGTTCATGCCGGCGAGGTCCTCCACATTCCGTCGAACGTCTGGCACAAGGCGGAGGCGCTGGAGGACACCCTGGACGTGGACGTGTTCAGCCCGCCGCGGCAGGACTGGCTGAACAAGACGGACGCCTATCTGCGTCGCTGACGATGGATCTGGGGCTGAAGGATCGCACGGCGATCGTCTGTGCGGCCAGCCGCGGGCTGGGCTACGCGGCGGCGCGCGAGCTGGCGGCGGAAGGGGGGCGGGTGTTGATCTGTGCACGCGGGGACGAACGGCTCCAGGCGGCCCGGCAGGCGATCATCGCCGAGACGAAGGCCGATGTTCGGGCGGTGGCAGCGGACGTCGCGACCACGGAAGGCGTGAATACGGTGGCGCGCGCCGCGGAGCAGGCATTCGGGCACGTCGACATCCTGGTCACGAACACGGGCGGCCCACCGTCGGGCCCGTTCGAGCAGTTTCCCTGGGATGTCTGGCAGCAGCACGTGAACAATCTGATCCGCAGCACGGTGGAATTGACCCGGCGGGTGTTGCCCGGGATGCGGGAACGGCGGTGGGGACGCGTCCTCAACGTCACGTCGATCACCGTGAAGCAGCCGGTGGACGGCCTGATCCTGTCGAACAGCCTGCGGGCGGCGGTCACCGGATTCGCGCGGACGCTGGCCAACGAGGTGGCGCGCGACGGCGTGACCGTGAACTGCATCGTCCCCGGTTTCACGCGGACGGAGCGGGTGGAACAACTCGCCAGAGCGAACGCGGAGCGCGAGGGTCTGTCGCTCGAACAGGTGAGTGCGCGCACCGAGGCGCAGATCCCGATGGGCCGCCTGGGCGAGCCGCGGGAATTCGGGGCACTGGCGGCGTTCCTGGTCTCGGAGCGGGCGAGCTACATCACCGGACAGTCAGTGGCCGTGGACGGGGGGTGGATCCGGGCACTGTACTGAGGGCCGCCGCTCATTGGGGCGAGGCCCGTCCTACGCCGTCGTCTTCCGGAACCGCCGCGTGGCTGCAAACAGCACGCTCGTGCCCATGCCCAGCAGGACCAGCGCCTGCGGCCAGAGAATGCGCCACCCCGCCCCGCGGAGGAACACGCCGCGGACGATCTCCAGGAAGTAGCGCAGCGGATCGAGGTAGGTGACGTACTGCAGCGCCTGGGGCATGTTGGCGATCGGGAACATGAACCCCGAGAGCATGATCGCCGGCAGGAAGAAGAAGAACATCGACATGAAGGCTTCCTGCTGCGTGTTGGACACCGTGGAGATGAACAATCCGAGTCCCAGCCCCGTGAGGATGTAGAAGACGCTCGCCACGAACAGGAACAGCCAGCTGCCGCGGAACGGGATGTGGAACCAGAGCAGCGAGACGGTGGTGATGATCGTGAGATCGGCGAACGCCACGAACACCGACGGCAGGGTCTTCCCGACGATCAGCTCCAGCGGACGGAGCGGACTCACCATCAACTGCTCGAGCGTGCCGATCTCGCGCTCCCGAACCACGGCCAGCGACGTGAGCAGCAACGTCATGAGCAGCACGATGGTCCCGATCACGGCCGGTACGTTGTAGACCCGGCTCTCGAGATTCTCGTTGTACCAGGCGCGCACCCGGAAGTCGACGCCGGGCCTCGCGCCGTCACTCGAGGCGAGCGGCGCGAGTGCGCCGCCGCCGTGCGCGAGCCCCCAGCGCGAGATGATCTGCGTCGCGTAGCCGAGCGCCACGTTGGCCGTGTTCGCCGAAGTCCCGTCCACCAGCAGTTGAACGTCGGCCTCGCGCCCCGAGGCGAGATCCTTCGAGAAGCCCCATGGAATCTCCAACCCGACGAGCGCATCGCCGCGGTCGAGCGCGCCGACCAGCGCCTGGGGCCGCTGGCTGGTTCCGGTGACGCGGAAATAGCCGGACGACGTCAGCGCCGAGACGAGCGCGCGCGAATCGTAGGTCTGATCCTGATCCACGACCATGGTCGAGGCGTTGCGAACGTCGGTGTTGACCGCGTAGCCGAAGACGACGAGCTGCACCAACGGGGCGACGAACAGCACACGCTTGGCCCGCGGATCGCGCAGCATCTGCCGGAACTCCTTGCGCAGCAACTGCCGCACGCGGGAGAGGTTGAGCCATCCGCCGTTCACGCGATCTCCTTGCGGAAGGCGTGGGCGGCGAGCCCCAGCCCGATGACCGCGTAGACGACCATCGCCATCCCCTGGCGCCAGAGGACCTCGGCGCCGACGCCCTTCAGGAAGATGCCGCGCAACACGACGACGAAGTACCGCGCCGGCACCACCGTGGAGATCGCGCGCAGCGGCCAGGGCATGCTGGCGATGTCGAAGATCAGTCCCGAGAGGAGGATCGAGGGGAGGAAGGTCACGAGCATGGCCATCTGCGTCGCCAGCAACTGCGACTTGAGCGCGGCGCTGATGTAGATGCCGAGCCCGAGCGAGCCGAGCAGGAAGAGCGCCGCCATGACCGCCAACAACACGACGCTTCCGCGGAACGGCACGCGGAATAGGAGGAGGCCGATCAGCACGGCGGCGGTGACGTCGACGAGCCCGATGATCAGGTACGGCAGGAGCTTGCCGCAGATCACCTCGACGCGGCGTACCGGCGTGGCCGCGAGCTGCTCCATGGTGCCCCGCTCCCACTCCCGGGCGATGGTGAGGGCGGTGAGCATGGCCGCGATGATCATCATGATGACCGCCACGAGGCCGGGCACGATCATGTTGGCGCTCTCGAGCGCCTGGTTGTACCAGACGCGGCTCTCGATGCCGACCGGCGTGGGCAGCGCGGTGCCACCGAGCACGGCGTTCGAGGAGAACGCCGTGACGATGGCCTCCGCGTAGTTCATGGCAATGGACGCGGTGTTCGCGTCGGCCCCGTCCACGATGGCCTGCACGGGTGCCGGCTTCCGCGATGCGAGATCCTTCTCGAACCCGGGTGGAATGACGAGCGCCATGCGCACCGCGCCGCGGTCCATCAACGGATCGATCTGCTGCGGATCCGTCAACCGGTCGGTGATCTCGAAGCGACCGGCGGCCACGAACGCCGAGACGAGCGCCCGGCTCTGTTCGGTATGGTCCTGGTCGAGGACGGCGACTTTGATATCGCGGACGTCGAAGCTGATGATGTATCCGAAGAACACGATCATCGCGGCCGGGACGAGAAACGCCATGGCGAGGCTGCGCGGATCCCGACGGAGCTGGATGGCTTCCTTGCGCGCCATCGCGAGGAGCCGGCGGAGGCTGAGCGACACCGGTCAGCCCTCCACCGCGCCGCCTTCGTGACGGACGAGCGACACGAACACGTCCTCCAGCGACGGCCGGACGGTCGTGATGCGCGAGCACTGCAGTCCGCGGGAGGCGAGGAAGGGCGGGAGCGACGCGCGCGCGGCCGCCTCGTCCTCGACCACGACGTGGACGGCCCGGCCGAACATCGCTGCCTCCACGACGCCCGGCGCCTGCTGCAGATCCTGGACGGCGGTCGGCCCATCGTCCACGGCCAGCTCGAGGATCGGCTCGGTCATGCGCGCCCGCAGGGCGGCCGGTCGATCCAGGGCAACGATCCGCCCCCGGTTCATCAGCGCCAGCCGGTTGCAGTACTCGGCCTCCTCCATGTAGTGCGTGCTCACGAAGATGGTCGTCCCGCGCTCGGCGAGGGTGTAGATCAGTTCCCAGAACCGGCGGCGCGACACCGGATCGACCCCGGACGTGGGCTCGTCGAGGAACAACAGCGGCGGCTCGTGCAGGACCGCACAGCCCAGCGCGAGGCGCTGCTTCCAGCCCAGTGGGAGGTCGGCGGTCATCTGGTGCCGGTGCTCGGTGAGACCGGCCATGCGCAGCACCCAGTCGTGCCGGGCCGCCAACCGGGCGCCCGTCACGTCGTAGAGCCCGGCGAAGAACGCGATGTTCTCTTCCACGGTGAGATCGCCGTAGAGGGAGAACAGCTGCGACATGTACCCGATCCGTTCCTTGATGCGCTCGGCGTCGGTCCAGACGTCGAAGCCGGCCACACGTCCGCTGCCAGACGTCGGCGTGAGCAGGCCGGTGAGCATCTTGATCGTGGTCGTCTTCCCGGCGCCGTTGGGCCCGAGGAAGCCGAAGATCTCCCCTTCGGCGACCCGGAACGATACGTGATCGACGGCCGTGAAGCCGCCGAACCGGCGCGTGAGATCCTGCACGACGACGGCGTCGCTCACGGCACCCCCACCGGAGCCGCCGATTCGGACACGCGCTGAATGAACACGTCCTCGAGCGACGGATCGACGTCGTGAACCTCGAGCACCTCGATATGCGCGGCGTCGAGCGCTTCCCGCACCACGGGCCAGTCCCGCTCCTTCGACGCCACGGCGAGGTGGATGACGTCGCCGAACATGGCGGCATGCTGGGCAGCGGGCACGCGTTCGAGGACGTCGAGCGCGGCCCTGGGGTTCGACGCCCGGAGCGCGACCAGCTGGCCGGCCAGCGTCGCCTGGAGCGCGACCGGCGTGTCGAGGGCGATGATCCGCCCCCGGTCGAGCAGCGCCACGTGGTCGCACCGCTCGGCCTCGTCCATGTAGGCGGTGGTCACGAAGACGGTCACGCCCTGCGCCACCATCTCGTGCACGATGAGCCAGAGGTCGCGCCGCGAGATCGGATCGACCCCGAAGGTCGGCTCATCGAGCAGCAGGATCTCCGGCTGGTGGATCAGCGCGCAGCTGAGGCCGAGCTTCTGCTTCATGCCGCCCGAGAGCTGGGCGGCCAACCGGTCCTCGAACTGACCGAGATTGGAGAATCGGTACAGGCGTTCCAGCCGGGGCCCGCGCTCGGCGCGGGGAACCTCGTAGAGATCCGCGTAGAAGTCGATGTTCTCGCGCACCGTGAGGTCGCCGTACAGGCCGAACCGCTGCGACATGTAGGCGATGTGGTGCTTGACCCCTTCCGGATTGCGGCTCACGCTCACACCGCGCACCAGAGCGTCGCCGCCGGTCGGGGGGAGCACGCCGGCGAGCATCCGCAGCGTCGTCGTCTTGCCGGCGCCGTCGGGACCCACCAGCCCGAACAGCTCGCCGCGACCGACGTCGAACGACAGCCCGTCCACGGCCACGACCTTGCCGAACGTGCGGCGCAGCTCCCGCAGGGAGAGCGCCGCGCCGGTGTCGCTCACCGCGACGTGTTCCCGAGCCGGACGTCGGCGGGCATCCCCGGCTTGAGATCGTCGGTGGAATCGCCGGTGATGCGGACCTTCACGGCATAGACCAGCTTCACGCGCTCGGCCTGGGTCTGCACGTTCCGCGGCGTGAATTCGGCTTCGCTCGAGATGAACGAGACCGCTCCGGGATAGGTCTTTCCCGGATACGTGTCGGTGGTGATGGTGGCCGGCTCGCCGAGCCGGACCGCCCCGATGCGATCCTCGCGCACGTAGATGCGGACCCACCGATCGGCGAGATTCATCACCGTGAGCACGGGGGCGCCGGCGCCGACGGTTTCGCCGGGCTCGCGCTCGCGCACCGTGACGACGCCATCGAATGGGGCGCGAACGACGCCGTTGTCCATGGCGGCATCGGCCTGGCGTACCGTCGCCGCGGCCTGCTGGACGACGGCGCGCTGGGCGTCGATTCGCTCGCGACGCGGTCCGCTCTGCACCAACTGGAGTTGTTGGTCGGCCTGCGCCTTCGCGCCCCGGGCCACGTCGAGTGCAAGGCTCGCCTTGTCGAACGCCTCGCGTGCCACGGCGCCACCCTGGAAGAGCCGCTGTGTGCGGCCGAAGTCGCGCTGGGCGTCGGCCAGCCGGGCCGCCGCGGTGCTGTCGGCCTCGCGCGCCTGGGCGAGCTCCTCACGCCGGGAGCCCTGCAGCAACTCGTCGAGGACGGCCCGGGCGGCGGCGAGGCCGGCCTTCGCCTGGGCCAGCCGCGCCGCGAGGTCGGAGCGGTCGAGCATGGCCAGCGTGTCGCCGGCCCGAACGCGATCGCCCTCGTGCGGGCCCACGGAGGCGATGCGGCCGGGAATCTGGAAGCCGAGGTCGGCCTCGGTCGCCTCGACGGTGCCCGAGACCGACGCCTCGGCGGCCCTCGCCCTGCTCCGGGAGACGACGAGGGTGATCGCCGCGGCGACGACGAGCACCGCGGCGACGATGGGGATGATGCGCTTCCGGTTCATGGCAGCGACTCCACGTTGCGGGCGAGCCAGCCACGGGACAGCTCGCCGAGAGTACGGGCGAGATCGACGCGGGCGGCGATCTCGGCGTGACGGGCCTGGATCAGGCCGGCCTGGGCGGAAAAGAGGTTCGCTTCGGCGTCCAGGTAGTCGGTCTCGACGACGGTCCCGACGTCGAGCGCCAGCTGCTCGATGCGTTCCACTTCCTGCGACTGCGCGACGGCGCTCTCGAGGGCGGCCACGCGGGCGTGGGCCTCGCGGAGCGCCGCGACGTTCTGGTCGACGGCGTGCTCGACCCCGAGCCGGGCGGCCCGCACCTGCTCGGTGGCCGCACGGGCGTCGGCCGATGCCCGCTGCACCGTACTGGCGCGGCTGCCGCCGAGACGGCCGTTTCGGGCACCGTCGAGGCGACCGAGGCCGATCTCGGCTTCCAGATTCCGGGCCGCATCGCATCCGTGGGACCGCACGAGGGCGATCGCGTGCGAGCCGGCGACACGCTGGCCATGCTGGACCGGTCCGACCTGACAGCGCGGCTGGCGCAGGCGCGGGCGGGGCTCGCCGCCGCCCGCGCCATGTTGGACGAGCTGCTGCAGGGCTCCCGTCGCGAGGAGTTGGCGCAGGCCCGCGAGGCCGACAGCAC
>JBJKRG010000338.1:0-34471 GCA_046704805.1 Gemmatimonadaceae bacterium | reverse complement strand
GCGGTACACGCCGCCGCGCGCCGCGGAGCTCCTGGCCGCGGGCGGGATCACGGAAGTGGTCGGCGTGCCGGCGGTGTTCCGCTCGCTGCTCGCGGCGATCGAGCGCCGCGGGGCCGGCACCGGCGCGTTGCGGCTCTGCATCTGCGGCGGCGCGCCGCTCGACGTCGAGCTGCAGGAACGGTGGTACGCCGCCACGGGCGTCGAGCTCCGGCAGGGATACGGCCTGACCGAGGCTGCCCCCGTCTGTCTGTTCAATCGCATCGACCGCGACAACGCGCGCGGGACGCTCGGCGTGCCCTTCCCCGGAGTCGAGGTGACGGTGCGCGAGCCGCTCGACGGCAGCGCGGCGCTCACCGCCGAGGTGGCGGCGGGGCTGCACGGCGAGATCTGCGTGCGCGGCGACAACGTGTTCGCCGGCTACGTGAGCGGCGGGGAGCACGGACTCCCGGTCCGCGACGGCTGGCTCTACACTGGCGACGGCGGCTCGATGAACGGCGACGGCACGGTGTCGTTCCGCACGGTGCTGAAGCCTATGTTCACACGCAACGGATTCAACATCTACCCGGAGGAGATCCGCCGCGCGGTGATGGAGCTGGAGGAGGTCACCGACGTCGCCGTCGAGGCCGTGCCGGAGCCCGCGCGCGAGTACGATGTCCGTCTCGTCGTGCGCGGGGCGACCACGCCCGACCGGGTGCGCGCCTGGTGCGAGCGGCGTCTCGCCGCGTACAAGCAGCCCGTCGAGATCGTCGTCGCGGACGCGTAGCGCTGCGCTATCGCGCGGCGATCACCATCGCCGGCGTGGCCCTCGGCAGGAGCGTCAGGTCGCCGGCGTCGAACGCCCGCAACACGGCCTCCACCACGTCGGGGTCGAACTGCGGGCCGGCGTGCTTCTGGATCTCCTCCACCGCGCCCTCGAGCGTGAGATGGTCGTCGCGGTACGGCCGGCCGCTGGTCATCGCGTCGATGGCGTCGGCGACGGCCGCGATCCGCGCCTCCAACGGAATGTCCCGCCCGCGGAGCTGGTCGGGGAGACCGCTCCCGTTCATCCGCTCGTGATGCGACCGCACGATGTTGAGGGCGATCGGCGCATCCCCGAGCAGGGGCGCCAGGATCCGCCAGCCCACCACCGGGTGGATCATGATGTGCTCGTATTCCTCCGGCGTCAGCCGCCCCCGCTTGTTGAGCACCTCCTCCCGCACGCCGATCTTCCCCAGGTCGTGCACGTGGCCGCCGAGCTCGATCTGGTAGATCATCTCGTCGTCGAGCCCCAGCCGCTGCGCGATCACGCTGGCGTAGCTGGCCACGCGAATCGAGTGGCCGCGCGTGTAGGGATCCTTGACCTCGAGCGCCTCGGCCAGCGACTGGATGCCGGTGTGGAACAACTCCTCGAGCCGGCGCGCCTGCGCCGCCACGCGCTCCTCGAGCCGCTCCTGGTAGTCCCGGTTCTCGAGGACCAGGCGCCGCCGCTCGAGCGCCTGCGACACGCGCGCCCGCACCTCCTCCAGGTGGAACGGCTTCGTGAGGTAGTCCATCGCGCCCATGGCCAGACAGTTCACGGCCACGTCCACGTCGGCGACCGCGGTGATCATGATGGCGGCCGTGTCCGGGTAGCGGGCGCGGATCTCGCGCAGCAGCGCGAGGCCGTCCATCTGCGGCATCCGGAGGTCCGAGATGACCAGCGTGACGGGCTGCCGCGCCAACCGATCGAGCGCCTCGCGGCCGTTGGCCGCCTCGAAGCACTCGAAGCCGGCCCCTCGCATCAGGTGCAGCAGGACCTGTCGGAGCGGAGGCTCGTCATCGACGATCAGACAGGTGGTACGATCGATTGCTCGCTTGTCCATCCGAACTCCAGCCGTCCGTCCCGCGGCCGCGCTCGCTGCCCCTGCGCGCCACGGTTATCTTTCGGCTCTCCACCATCAACTCTCGAGTATCGGCATGACGCGCGCCTACGACGACGACCTCGCTGCCGGATTTGCCACCCGCGCCATTCACGCAGGCCAGCGACCCGAGCCCCTCGCAGGCGCCATCATGACGCCCGTGTATCTGACTTCCACCTACGTCCAGCAGGCCCTTGGGGAGAACAAGGGATACGAATACGCGCGTGGCAAGAACCCCACGCGTGAAGCCCTGGAGCGGAACGTAGCCGCGCTCGAAGGCGCCCGCTATGGCTTTGCCTTCTCGAGCGGCATGGGATGTGTCGACTCGATCATGAAGCTCTTCCGTGACGGAGATCACATCGTCTGCGGAGAGAACGTTTACGGCGGCACCTTCCGGCTGTTCGACAAGATTCTCAGCCACATGGGGCTGCGCTTCACGTACGTCGACACCCGCGACCCCCAGCGCGTGGCGGATGCCCTGACCCCGGCCACCCGGGCCATCCTCGTCGAGACGCCGACGAACCCCCTGATGCGGCTGACCGACCTGGCTGCCGTGGCCGATATCGCAAAGCGCGCGAACGCACTGCTCATTGTCGACAACACGTTCGCGTCGCCGTTCTTCCAGCAGCCGTTCAAGCTGGGCGCCGACATCGTCTTCCACTCCACCACCAAGTACCTGAACGGCCACAGCGACATGGTGGGCGGCATCGCACTCGTGAACGACGACGGGCTGGCCGAGCGGCTCAACTTCATTCAGAACTCGGCCGGCGCCGTGCCCGGCCCCCTCGACTGCTGGCTCGCGCTGCGCGGCACCAAGACGCTCCACCTCCGCATGCCCCGGCACGACGCCAACGGGCGCGCCGTGGCCGAGTGGATGGCGGGACGTCTGGGCGCCGAGAACGTGAACTACGTCGGGCTGCCCTCGCATCCGCAGCACGAGCTGGCCAGGCGCCAGATGAGCGGGTTCGGGGGGATGATGAGTGTGGAGATGGGCACGCACGAGCGGGCCGCCCACGTGCTGGGGCGGGTCCGCCTGTTCTCGCTCGCGGAATCGCTGGGCGGAGTCGAGTCGCTGATCAGCCACCCGGCGTCGATGACGCATGCGTCGGTCGAACCCGAGCGGCGGGCCGCGCTCGGCATCACGGACGGCCTCATCCGGCTGTCGTGCGGCGTCGAGGACATCGGCGACCTGCTGAACGACCTCGAACAGGCGTTTGTGGGGCTTCCGGAGCGCGCCGGTCGGGCGGCCGGCGGCCGTGCCGCGGCGGCCTCGGGCGCCGCGACACCCGCATGATCCACCCCCCGTAGGGATTCAGGACGGCCATCGCGAGAGGACGCCGGGTTCAGGGGGCGCCCCCTCTTTCGGTATTTCCCTTTCCGTGTCCCTCCTATGCCACCCATCCAGCTGCAACAGATTTCCTCGCGGGCCTGGGAACACCCCGCCGACCGCGCCGCGCTGAACACGCTTCGCGCCATTCCCGGCTTCGACGAGGTCGTGCGCAAGGTCGCCTCGTTCTTCGGCGAACGCGGCATCCGCCAGCTCTTCCTCGCCAACGCCGTGCGCGTGAGCGAGCACCAGCGTCCGAAGCTCAACGCGCTGTGGACGGAAGTGCTCGAAACCCTCGACTGGCCCACGCGCCCGCAGCTCTACGTCACCCAGACGCCGTTCGTGAACGCCGGCGCCGTGGGCTTCGACGATCCCTTCGTGGTCGTGAACTCGGGCACGCTGGCCATGCTCAACGAGGACGAGCAGCGCTTCATCCTCGCGCACGAGCTCGGTCACATCATGAGCGGGCACACCACGTACCGCACGATCGCCATCATCATCCTCACGGTGGGCATCAACAACCTGCCCTTCCTCGCCGGCATCGCGCTGCTCCCCTTCCAGCTCGCCCTGCTGGAATGGTACCGGAAGAGCGAGCTGTCCTCCGACCGCGCCGGGCTCCTCGGCACGCAGGACCTGAACGTGGCGATGCGGAACTTCATGAAGCTGGCCGGCGGGAACACACCGGCCGGCGACGAGGACGACCTCGACGAGTTCATTCGCCAGGCGGAGGAATACGACACCGGCGGCAACGCGCTGGACACGGTGTTCAAGGTGCTGAACACGGCATTCCGCGATCACCCCTTCAACACCGTGCGGGCCTCGGAGCTGCTGGAGTGGCACCGGAGCGGCGCCTACGACGCGATCATCGGCGGCACGTATCAGCGCCGCACCGACGAGGACCGGCCGCTCACCCAGGACTACGCGGAAGCGGCCGAGTACTACGGCGATCAGACCCGCTCGACGATCAAGCAGGTGGGCGACGTGTTCTCGCGCGCCAGGGATGCCTTCAGCGAAGCCTGGCGCGGCCCGCAGAAATGAAGGTGCTGCTCGTCGGCGGGGGCGGCCGGGAGCACGCCCTCGCCTGGAAGTTCAGGCACGACGATCCGTCGATCGAACTCATTGCCGCCCCCGGCAATCCGGGCATCGCGGAGATCGCGGAGTGCGTGCCCGTGGCCGTCACCGACGTGGAGCGCCTCGTGGCCCTCGGGGTCGAACGGGGCGTGGACCTGGTGGTCGTCGGCCCCGAAGCTCCACTGGCCGCCGGCATCGTGGATCGGTTCCGCGATGCCGGCGTTCCGATTTTCGGACCCACCCGCGCGGCCGCCGAGATCGAGACGTCCAAAGCGTTCGCGAAGCAGCTGATGCTCGACGCGGGAGTGCCGACCGCACGGGCCCGGGTCTTCTCCGAGGTCGCCGCGGCCCGCGCCTGCGCGCGCGAGTACGGTGCGCCGGTCGTGGTCAAGGCGTCGGGGCTCGCCGCCGGCAAGGGCGTGATCGTCTGCGACACGATCGCGCAGGCCGATGCGGCCATCGACTCGATGCTCGTCGGGAATGCGTTCGGCGAGAGCGGGCACGAGGTGCTGGTCGAGGAGTTCATGCAGGGCGAGGAGGTGTCGGTGCTCGCGCTCACCGACGGGTTGCGGGTCGCCTCGCTGGTCCCGGCGCAGGATCACAAGCGGCTGCTCGCCGGCGACCACGGTCCCAACACCGGTGGCATGGGTGCCTATGCACCGGTCTCACTCGGCGCCCGGCTGGGCACGGTGTCGGCCGACACCACGGCGCTGCTCCGTGAGGTGGAGACCCGCATCCTCCTGCCGACCCTCGCCGCCATGCGCGAGCGGGGACGTCCGTTCAGCGGCCTGCTCTACGCGGGCCTCATGATCACGGCCGACGGCCCGAAGGTCGTGGAGTTCAACTGCCGATTCGGGGATCCCGAAGCGCAGGCGGTGCTCCCCATCGCCGAGTTGACGCCGTCCCTCGCCGCGGTGATGCACGCCGTGTCACGCGGCGAGGGTCTGCCCCCCAGCACCCGGTGTCGCGCCACGGGCTACGCGGTGACCACCGTGCTCGCGGCCGCCGGCTATCCGGGGAAGCCGCACGCCGGCGACGTGATCACCCTCCCCCCGCCTCGTGCCGATGCGATCGTCTTCCATGCCGGCACGGCGCGGAACGCCAACGGGGCGCTGGTCACCTCCGGCGGGCGCGTGCTCGCCGTGACGGGGCTCGGCGCGAGCTTCGGCGAGGCGCAGCGCGTGAGCGCCGAGGTCGCGTCCGCGGTGCACTTCGCGGGGCGCCAGTACCGCAGCGACATCGGCTGGCGCGAGAGCGCGCGCCGTGCCTGAGCTTCCCGAAACCGAGACCATCGCGCGGGACCTCGACCACCGGATCCGGGGCGCTGCCATCCGGTCGGTGGGCGTCCCGAAGCCCGACGTGCTGCGCGAGATCGGGGCCATCGCGCTGCGGCGCCGCGTGACCGGTGCGCACATCGTGGGCTGCTGGCGCCGCGCCAAGCTCGTGGTGCTCGACCTCGACACCGAGGACCGGATCGTTGTGCAGCCCCGGTTCACCGGGGGGCTGCTGCTCGACGACGGACAGCTCGACGAGCGCGAGCGCGCCTACGCCGCCGTCCGGTTCGTGCTCGACGACGCCCGCATCCTGATCTACCGCGACATCCGCCGGTTGGGGACCGTGGCCGTGATGGCGCCGGCGCGATTCGAGCGCTATTCGGCCGGACTCGGCGCGGAGCCTCTTGACCCGGCGTTCGGCCCCGGTGAATTATCGGGACTTCTTCGGGTCAGCCGACAGGCGGTGAAGAAGGTGATCATGGACCAGCGGCGGATCGCCGGAATCGGAAACATCTACGCGAACGAGGCGCTCTGGCGCGCCGGGATCGACCCGTCGCGCCCGGCGCACTCCCTGACGTCCGACGAAGGGGCGGCGCTGCATGCGGCGCTGGTCGGGGTGCTCCGTGAAGCGATCGAGGCCCGGGGAACCAGCTTCCGCGACTACCGCGACGCGACCGGCGCGGCCGGGGGCTTCGCCGAGCACCTCGCGGTGTACGGGCGTGCGGGATCCGCCTGTCCGCGGTGCGGCGCGCGGCTGGTCGGCACGCACGCCGTCGACGGGAGGAGCACCGTCCTGTGTGTGCACTGCCAGCACTAGCGCTCGCGCCGCGCCGGACCAGTCCCGCCGGTCTGCGGGCCATGCGGGATCACGTGCGCGCCAACGCGGCCGACCGGCCCGGGATCTACCGGATGATCGCCGAGGGCGGCGAGGTGGTGTACGTCGGCAAGTCGAAGCGGGTTCGCACGCGGCTCCTGAGCTATTTCCGGGCCGCGTATCCCGTCGAGAAGGGCGCGCGCATCGTGCGCGAGGCCGCGTCGATCGAGTGGGAGTACGTGCCCAGCGAATTCGCGGCGCTGCTCGCCGAGATGCGCGCCATCAAGCGCTTCCGCCCGCGGCTGAACGTGGCGCTCAAGCGCGACGCGCGGCACTTCGCGTTCATCAAACTCACCGGCGGGGCAGCGCCGAAGCTGCTCGTCGTGCGCGGTCCCAGCGGCGACGACAGCGCCCTCTACTACGGTCCCTTCCACGGCGCCCGCCGGCTCGAGGAGGCGCTGCGTGAGCTGAGCGACGTGCTCGGCCTGCGCGACTGCCGGCTGACGCAGCGGATGGTGTACGCCGACCAGGCGGAGCTGTTCGCCCGGCCGCCGCGGACGCCGGGGTGCATCCGGCTCGAGATCGGCCGGTGTCTGGGACCGTGCGCCGGCGCGTGCACGGCGGCGGCCTATGCGGCGCGCGTGCGGCTGGCGCGCGGATTCCTCGACGGTGAGAGCGACGGGCCGCTGGAAACGCTGCACGCCGAGATGGAGGCCGCCTCGGGCCGGCTCGAGTTCGAGCGCGCGGCCTCGCTGCGCGACAAGCTCGCCCGCCTGGAAGCGCTGCGCGAGCAGTTCGACCGTCTGCGCTTCGCGATCGAATCCCTCACCTTTCCCTACCGGGTGCGCGGTGTGGACGGCGACCACCGCGTGTACCTGATTCGGCGCGGCCGCGTGCGTCACGAATGCCCGGCCCCGCGCAGGCGCGCCGAGCGGCGGGCGTTTACGGAGCTTGCGGAGCAGGTGTTCGCCGCCGCCGAACCGCGCGGCACGCGCGTGCCCACGCACGAGATCGACGAGCTGTTGTTGCTGTCGAGCTGGTTCCGGACGCATCCGGGGGAATTGACCCGGGCCCGCCGCAGCGCCCGGTAATCCCGCACACCGGCAGTGGGCAGCCGCCGGACAAAACCGTCCCGAAACGCCGACAGACGCTTCGCAGCCCCGCCCCTACGTTCTGGCCCATCGAGGAGGGACGGGATGCTCAAGGTCCGCGAGATCATGACCGCAGACCCCATCACGTTGGGGCCGGATCTGACCCTGCGCGAGGCCGCCGAGCGTCTTGCCGGCTCACACATCTCGGGGGCCCCGGTGGTGAGCGGTGATGCGGTGTTGGGAGTGCTGTCGCTGTTTGACATCGTGGAGTTCATCGCCAATACACCGGGACTGCCGCCCGACGAGGCGGCACTGGACATCGAGGGCGACGACGACGGGCTGGAAGCCGTCGCGACCTTCTATGCCGATGCCGCCGCCGGAGACGTGGCCGATATCGTGGAGCGGATGCGCAACGTGGATCGCCGGGAATGGGACGTGCTCTCCGAGCACACGGTCAGCGAGGCGATGACGCATGTGGTGTTCTCCCTCCCTCCCGATGCTTCCGTCGAGACGGCGGCGGACTACATGCGGCGGGGCGAGATCCATCGCCTGCTCGTGCTGGACGCCGGACGGCTCGTCGGAATCGTGAGTGCGCTCGACATTGCGACGGCGGTCGCGGACCACCGCCTGACCAGGCGCACGTACGTTTTCACGCCTCACCCGCGGTTCCCCGCGCCAGGGCGGACATGAGCACGCGGCGAGGCGGGCCGGGCCGTCGATCACGATCCGGCAAGGTCTCCACACGCAGGACAAGCCTGGAGGGTTCCATGGCAAACGTTCAGGTGACCCGCTCGCAGCGTGCGCGCGTGCCGTTCGTGTCCGCCATCACGCGCGATCTCGACGAGATGCAGAACCGGCTGCGCCGCGCGTTCAATCTGCCGGCGTTCGAGCCGTTCCTCCCGTCGCTCGTGCAGCCGGTGGGTTACAACCCTGCCGTCGAGGTCACGGAGTCGGATGACGCCTTCACGGTCACTGCCGAACTGCCGGGTCTCGACGCGAAGGACGTCAGTGCGAATTTCGAGAACGGAGTGCTGACCATCTCGGGCGAGAAGACCGAGACGAAGAAGGAGGAGGACAAGAAGTACTACCTGTGGGAGCGCAGCTACGGCGCGTTCGAGCGGTCGTTCACCTTCCCGGTGGACGTGGCGCAGGACCGGATCAAGGCCACGTTCGAGAACGGGGTGCTGAACCTGACGCTCCCCAAGAGCAAGGAAGCGAAGGCGAACACGAAGAAGATCGCCATCACGGCGAAATGACGGTGGCTGAATTCAGGGAATGAGGGGTATGTGCGCGATGTGGATGTCGTGACCTGAGACACGCATGCGGGCGACGCTCGGCTCGATGTCGAACCGCCGCTGCCCCGCTGCACCTGGATTCACCACCCACCGCCCGTCTGCTCTCACGAGCAGCGGGCGGTGCGTGTGTCCGTACACCAGCACGTCGGCATCGTACGCCGCCAGCAGCCGCTCCGGCGTCGGCGCGCCCAGCTCGTGGCCGTGGCTCACGTGCACGCGCACGTCGCCGATCGTCTCCTCGAGGGCCGCGGCCAGCCGTGGGTCTCCCGGCCGATCGGTGTTGCCGTACACCGCGTGCACCGGCGCGATCGCCGCCAGCTCGTCGAGCACGCCCTCGCCCACGTCGCCGGCGTGGAGGATCAGCTCCACTCCCTCCAGGGCGGTGTACACCTCCGGGCGCACGAGCCCGTGCGTGTCGGCGATGAGCCCGACGTCGTGCGTCCCGGCGCTCAACGCGCCCCGCGCCCCCCGCGTCGCGTCCCGCTCCGGTTCCCCTTCCAGCGGGTCACGAGATCGTGGTCCACGCCCAGGTGGTCGAGCACGCGGGCCACGATGAAGTCCACGAGGTCCTCCACGCGCGCCGGCCGGTGGTAGAAGCCCGGCGCCGCCGGCATCACCACGGCCCCCGCCCGGCTGAGTCGGAGCATGTTCTCCAGATGCACGGCGCTGAGGGGCGTCTCCCGCGTCACCAGCACCAGCGTCCGCCGCTCCTTCATGGTCACGTCGGCGGCCCGCTCGACCAGCGACCGCGACGCGCCCACGCTCACCGCCGACAGCGTGCCCATCGAACAGGGACAGATGACCATCCCCGCCGTGAGCGCCGAGCCCGACGCCGGCGTCGCGCCCCGGTCCCCGTCGTCGTAGAGCGTCACGTGGCGGTCCCAGCGCCGTGCTCCCACGACTCGGCGCAGATCGTCGGCATCCGTCAGGTCGGTCTCGGTGCGCAGCAGCCGCAGGCCGTGCCCCGAGATGATGAGTTGCACGTCGCGCCGCGCGGCGAGCAGCCGGTCGAGCAGCCGCACCGCATACGGCGCCCCGGAGGCCCCGGTGATCGCGAACACGATGGGCCGCGCGGCCGGCATCGCTACCGTACCCCGTGCAGGCCGAGGATCAGCAGCGCGCGCAGCCGGTCGACGAGCACGAAGAAGAAGAACGCCAGACTCAGCATGCCGTTCATCGAGAAGAACGCGGCGTCGAGCTTGGACAGGTCGTCGGCCTTCACCAGCGAGTGCTCGTAGGCCAGAATCACCGCCGCCAGCGCCACCCCCACCCAGTACAGCGCGCCGCCGTGCGTCACCACGCCCACGGCAGCCAGCCCCGCGATCGTGACCGCGTGCAGCACGTGGGCGATGCGGATGGCCCGCGCCTCCCCCAGCCGCGCCGGCAGCGAGTGCAGGGAGTGCGCGCGGTCGAACTCCACGTCGGCCAGCGAATAGAACACGTCGAAGCCGCCCACCCAGGTCATCACGGCCACCGCCAGGGCGACGAGCATCCACCATGGCCGGCTCCAGTGCCCCGTGATCGCGAGGTATCCGCCCACGGGCGCGATGGCCGTGCCCGCCCCGAGCACGAGGTGGGCCCATCGGGTGAACCGCTTCGTATGGCTGTAGAAGAACACCCAGAGCAGCGCCACGGGCGAGAGCGCGAAGCACAGCGGATTGAGCTGCGACGCCGCGTAGGCGAACAGCGCCGAGGCCACGATCACCGACGCCCACGCCTCGACGACGCTCAGCGCTCCGCGCGGGATCTCCCGCATCGCCGTGCGCGGGTTGCGCGCGTCGAGGTCCCGGTCGGCGATGCGATTGAACGCCATGGCCGCGAATCGCGCCGCCGTGAAGGCCACGATCACCCAGAGCACCTCGTGCAGGTCGATCGGGCGGAGGTAGGAGGCCAGGATCACCCCCACGAGCGCGAACGGCAGCGCGAACACCGTGTGCGGAAGCTTCACGAGGTTCACGTACGCGATCACGCGCGAGCCCCGATCGGCGAAGGTCTGCCCCTCGCGCGCCGTCATCGCCACGGAAGCCCCAGCGAAGCCCACATCGCGTCGACCCGGCGTCGCGTGGCTTCGTCCATCTCGATCACCTTCGGCCAGTCGCGCGTGAATCCCTCCTCGGGCAGCTTGCGCGTGCCGTCGAGGCCCATCTTCGATCCGTAGGTGAACGTGCGGCTCGAATGGTCGAGCACGTCCATCGGGCCCATCGTGAACCGCACGTCGCGCTCGGGATCGAGGTTGTTGAGCGCCACCCACCACGCCTCGCGCGGGTCGCGCACGTTCACCCACCTGTCCACGACCACGAGCACCTTGGCCAGCGACATCAATCCCTGCCCCCACAGCGCGTTCATCACCTTCTGGGCCTGGCCGGGATACTGCTTGTCGATGGACACGAAGACCAGGTTGTGGAAGATGCCCTCGGCCGGCATGTGGTAGTCGACGATCTCGGGCGTGGTCAGCTTGAGCAGCGGGAGGAAGATCCGCTCGGTCGCGTGGCCGAGGTAGTAGTCCTCCATCGGCGGCCGTCCGACGATCGTCGCCGGGAAGACCGGCCGGCGCCGCCGGGTGACCGCGGTGACGTGCACCTGCGGGTACAGGTCGGCGAGCGAATAGAAGCCCGTGTGATCGCCGAACGGCCCCTCGGTGACCAGGGGCTCCGCGGGATCGATGTAGCCCTCGATCACGAAGTCCGCTTCGGCCGGCACCTCGAGGTCGCAGGTGACCGCGCGGACCAGCTTCACGGGCTCCTTGCGGATGAAGCCGGCGAACAGGAACTCGTCCACCGTGGGCGGCAGCGGGGCGCTGGCCGAGTACATCGACGGCGGATCGCCGCCGAGGGCGATGCACACCGGCATCCGCTCCCCGCGCTCCGCCATCTGGCGCCAGTGGGCCGCGCCCACCTTGTGCCGCTGCCAGTGCATGGCCAGCGTCGTGCGCCCCGTCTGCATCACGCGGTACATGCCGACGTTGCGGATGCCGCGCTTCGGGTCGCGCGTGATCACCATCGGGAAGGTGATGTAGGCGCCCCCGTCCTCGGGCCAGCACTTGAGGAGCGGCAGCCGGTCGAGGTCCACGTCGTTCCCCTGCGCCACCACCTCCTGGCAGGGGGCGCGGCTGCCGTACGCGCGCGGCGGGATCTTCGACAGCTCGAGCAGCGTCGGCAGCAGCGACAGCTTGGCGACGAACCCTTCGGGGACCTTCATGTCCAGCAGGTCGGTGATGCGCGCCGCGATCACGTCGAGATCGTCCACGCCGAGCGACATCGCCATGCGGCGCGTCGAGCCGAAGAGGTTGATGCCCACGGGGAATTCGGAGGGCGCGCCGTTCATCAGCACGGGGCGCTCGAACAGCAGCGCCGGGCCGCCCCCCGGCTGTTTCATGGCCCGGTCGGCGATCTCGCACAGCTCGAGGTTCACGGACACGGGCTGCGTGATGCGCACCAGCTCGCCGGCGCGGTCCAGCGCCTCGACGAACGCCGGGAGCGAGTCGAGTGTCATGGGCCGACGGACGGGTGGCGGGCGGCGCTCACGGCTTCTCGCCCACATGGAGGGCCGCGAGACCGAGCGTGAGCGGGCGCCACTGCACGCCGGCGAACCCGGCGGCGGTCATGCGGCGTGCCAGCTCGTCCCCCGACGGGAAGGTCGCGACCGACCGCGGCAGGTAGCCGTAGGCGGTGCGGTGCCCGCTCACCATGCCGCCGACGAATGGCAGCACGTGGTGGAAGTACGCGTGGTACGTGGCCCGCACCAGCGCCGAGCGCGGCGTGGAGAATTCGAGGATCACGAACCGCCCGCCGGGCTCGAGGACGCGGAGCACCTCGCGCAGCGCGGCATCGAGATCGGCCACGTTCCGGATGCCGAAGGCCACGATGGCACCGGCCACGGCGTCCTCGCCAAGCGGGAGCGCGAGGGCGTCGGCGGCCACCGGCCGCACCGGCAGGCCGGTCGCCTTGCCCTGCCCCGCGCGCAGCATCGGCTCGGCGAAGTCGGCGCCGATCACCGAGCCCCGGAACCCGGCCGTGCGCGCCACCATGGCCGAGACGTCGAGCGTGCCGGCGCACAGGTCGAGATACCGCCCCTCGGGGCGCCGCGCCACGTCGAGGGCCGCGAGCGCCGCCCGCCGCCACCGCCGGTCGACGTTCAGGCTCAGCACGTGATTGAGCAGATCGTAGCGCGGCGCGATCTCCGAGAACATGCGCCGGACGTACGTCCGCTTGTCGTCGCCCCATGCAGCGGCCGCCCGGGCTTCCGCAGCTTCGAGTTCGAGGTGGTTCGCGGGCATCGGCGAAAGTTCGCCGCCCGTTCGACGACCGGCAAGCACGCGGGTGGCTCGGAGCCGGCGCCCCGCATAGGTTCCACGTGGCCGCCCCGTCGTGCGCGCCGCGCCGCCGGTCCTCCTCCGCTCGATGCCCTCAGCTCTCGACCTCGCCAACCTTCCGGACGCCGACGTCGTCGCGCTCGCCAAGCGAGGGCGGGAGGCGGCCTATCGCGAGCTGATCCGCCGCTACGAGCGCCCGGTGTTCTCCCTCGTCTTCCGCATGGTCCGCGATCGCGAGCTGGCCGAAGACCTGTCGCAGGACACCTTCGTGAAGGTGCTCCAGCACATCGATCGCTACCGGCCCGAGTTCAAGTTCTCCAGCTGGCTGTTCAAGATCGCCAACAACGTCGCCATCGATCACCTGCGCCGGCGCCAGCTCGACACGGTGAGCATGGACGGCTCGCCCCACGCCATGACCGCCGACGCCATCGAGGCGACCTCGTTCGACGTGAAGTCGCGCGGGGAGTCCCCCCTGGACCGGATGGAGGCCCGGGAGCTGGGGTCGGCGATCGAGGCCGCCATCGCCCAGCTCCGCCCGGAGTACCGGGCCTGCATTCTGCTCCGCCACGTCGAAGACAAGTCGTACGAGGAGATCGCGGCGACGCTGGATCTCCCGCTCGGCACCGTGAAGACCTACATCCATCGGGCCCGCCACGAGCTGCGGGGGCTCCTGGAACATCTGAAGCAGTGATGTCGCGCACCATTCGCCACCCCATTCCCTCTGAAACCGGCACTCCCGGCCGGCCGTAGGACCCCCTGGAGGCTCCGTGAAACACCGGCACTTGCTCCCCGAAGAATTCGACCTGCTGCTCGACGACGAAGTCGGGTTCGGCGTCGCGCCCCTGCGTGAGCACATACAGGAGTGCGCGCCGTGTCGTGCCCGGTACGACGAGGCGAAGGCCGTGGCCACGGAGCTCGAGGAGCTGCCCCGCCTCGCCCCGTCGTTCGCCTTCGCCGACCGGATCATGGCGGAGGTGCCCGTGTTCGTGCCCTGGCACGTCGCCCTCCGGGACAGCTTGGCTCGATGGATCCCGCAGTCCCGGCCGGCCCGGATCGCGGTGGTTGGCCTGATGGCCACCGGAGCCGGCGCCGTGACGGGGCTGGCGGTGTGGATGGCGAGCCGCGGTGACGTCGTGAGTCTCGCCACGGAGCTGGCCGGGACCCACGTGCGCTCGGCCGCCACCGCGGTGGTGAGCCAGGGGATGGCCGCCGTGTTCGGCCCGTCCGTCATGGACTCCCTCCAGCGGGGCGGCCTCGAAGGGCTGGCCGCCGTGGGCGGCGGGTTCCTCGTGGCGGCCGCCGTCTCCGGGCTGGGGCTCCGGGCCATCGCGTCCGCTGCGCGCCGGAGGGGCTGACCGATGCGCGCCCTGTCGCTCGCGCTCGCGCTCGCCGCGCTCTCGGCCGGTCCCGCCGCCGCCCAGTCCACGGCCACCGCTCAGGGGAAGCCGGCGCCCCAGCACATGACCTCGACGCTCCGGCACGACATCGGTGAGATCGCCCGCTCGGCGGACCTCACCGACGTCCCGCCCGCCGATAGCTTCGCCCTCGGCGGGCGGACCGTTCCGGCCGGCACGACCGTCCACGGCACCGCGGCCGCGGCCAACGGGCCGCTCGAGATCAGCGGACACGTGACCGGAAACGCCATCGCCCTCAACGGAGACGTGATCGTACACCAGGGCGGCGTCGTGGATGGGAACGCGGTCTCGATCGGCGGCCGCGTGACGCTCGATGGCGGCAACGTGTACGGCGAGATGCGCTCGCTGAGTGCGCTCACGAGCGGCGCTCCCGTCGCGGCCTCCACGCCGATCACCACCTGGCACGCCGTCAAGCTCGTGCTCGGATGGTTCGCCGTGCTGGCCGTGATCGGCATCGGCGTGATGATGTTCGCCGAGCACAACCTGGATGGGGTGGTGGCGGTGCTCGAACGGCACCTGTCGCGGGCCTTCTGGGTGGGGCTGCTGGCCGAGCTGGGGCTGGCGCCCCTCCTCATCGTGGGCGTGGTGGTGCTCGCCATCACGGTCATCGGCGTCCTGCTCATCCCGTTCGCGATCGTCGCCTACATCATCGCCGTGGCGGGGCTCTTCGCGCTCGGGTTCCTGGCGGTGGCGCGGTTCACCGGGCGCGGGCTCTTCCGCGCCGACCCCACGCAGTCGCTGCGGAGCGTGAGCCTGCGCGCGTTGTTCACGGGGCTGGCGGCCTATCTCGGACTCTGGTTCGTGGTGGCCCTGTTCACGTCGGTTCCCGGCGTGCAGCCGGTCCTGCGGGCAGTGGCCGTGGCCGTGACCTGGGTGGCGCTCACGGCAGGACTCGGAGCGACGGTGCTCTCGCGCGCCGGTACGCAGCACGAGCAGCCGCACGAGGTCGCCGGAACCGGAAGCGGGGGCGTCGAGTCCCTCGCCTGGCAGACGCCGACACCGGTCACGGGAGTGTCGGCCGCGCGGCGTCCCGCGACCACCGCGGGCTCCCGGGGGGAGGTGCGATGATGCGCCGCCTGCTGCTCACGGCGGCCGCCGTCGCGGTTCCCGCCGCCGCCGGCGCCCAGACCTGGCGCACGCTCGACGTCTCGCGCCAGCTCCGGGACAGCAGCGAGCTGCATGTCCACGTGACCTACGGCGCCGGGAATTTCCAGCTCCGCGCGGCGACCACGCCGATGCTCTACGCGATGACGCTCCGGTACGACGAGCAGCACTCGACACCGGTGCACCGGTACGACGCCGCGGCCGGCACCCTCGATATCGGCCTGAAGAACGTCACGGACACCTGGCGGCACCATGGCTCGGACAATGGGAACAAGGCCTCGATGCAGCTCCAGCTCGCTCCCTCCGTGCCCCTCGATCTCACACTTACCCTCGGTGCGACGGACGCCCGCATCGACCTCGGCGGACTTGCCGTGCGAAGTCTCGTCGTCCAGTCCGGCGCCGCGGACGAACGGGTCGACTTCAGCCGGCCGAACCGCGTTCGTCTCGGGCGCATGGCGGTGGACGTCGGCGCCGCAGCCTTCGACGCCACCAATCTGGCGAATGCGAACGCCAGCTCACTGCAGGTCAACGGCGGCGTGGGCGCCGTGGATCTGGGATTCGGCGGCACCTGGACCGGCGACATGGAGGCCGACATCCACGTGACGCTCGGCAAGGTCACGCTGCACGTGCCCCAGGATGTGGGCGTGCAGCTCAAAATGCAGCGCTTCCTCACGTCGTTCGACAACGACGGGCTGGTGAAGCGCGACGGCTCGTACTACACGGACAACTGGGACTCGGCGAAATACCACCTGCGGGTCCGCGTGCAGACCTCTCTGGGCGGGATCGCCATCGACCGGTTCGCGGGCGCGACACAGCCCTGAACGCACCTCGCGGAGTGCCCCGCCTTGCCGCGCTGGAAAAACGCAAGCCCCGGTGCTCGATCTCTCGAGCACCGGGGCTTTGTACGTCCGCCTCGGAGGTCGCCGCGGAGCAGCCCGCGGCGAAGTATCAGGCGCGTTGTCGCGCGACTACTTGCCGCTGATCCTCCACATCCCGCCGGCGTGGAGCGCCCCGCCCCCCGTCCCGACGTCGGCGTACAGCGCGAAGCCCGGGTTCAGGAAGTAACGCAGCCCGGCGCGGCCGGTGAAATAGATCCCCGACCCGGTGCCGCAATAGACGCCGCACCCCGTCCAGCTGTAGTCCTCGTAGCCCAGACCGACGCCGATGAACGGATCCCATTGCGGCGAGCTCTGGATGCGGAAGTGGTAGTTCACCGTACCGGAAATCGGGATCACCGTCACGCCGCACGACCCGAGCCCGTAGCTGCAGCTCCAGTGCCAGTAGTCCACCCCGACCTCGATTCCGAGAATGCCGTTGCCCATGCTGGGGACCTGCTTGAAGGCATGCTCGAACCGCCCACCGAAGCCCAGGCCCGCGCCGGAATAGCCACCGAGCGCGATCACGGGACCGATGTCGGTATAACCCAACGAGTAGCTTCCCTGCTGACTGGCGGTCTTCTGCTGTGCTGATGCGGGTACCGCGAGCGTTGCCAGAAAGGTGAGAGCGATTCCGGCGCTGGCGATTCGAGTGAGGCCTCGCATACGGTTGGTTCCTCCATGCGGGTTGCGACCAGGCGTGTGAGGGGCACGTGCTGGCCGGCGCCCCCTTCTGCGGGGACACAGGACGAGGGGTAGAGAATACACGTCAATCGCGCCGCTGCAAGGAGTGGCCGGAACCGACCTTTGCGGTCGGCTTCCCGCGGCTCGGATCCTCGTGGAGCCCCACCGGACCGGCCGCCGTCCCCGTGGCGAGGGGTCTACGCCCGATGCGTCACCGCGGCGCCGCGCGCGAGGCCCAACGCGGACGCCGCATTCCCATTTCGCACGGCCACCTCGAGCAGCCCCGACGATCCGACCAGCGCGACCACCTCACCCGGGCCCACGTCGCCGTACGTGCGCCGCACGGGCATCGTTCGCCCGGCCACGGTCACCGTGCCGCTGCGGATGCCGATGAGATTCGTGATCGCGTTGCCGAACCGGTCGATCGTGAGCACCTGCCCCACCAGCGACCCGTCGGCGGCGCGGCGCGGCTCCGGCGTCCGGCGGATGAGCGGCTCGGTGACCGGAGGGCCGAGCGCGTCGAACGAGAGGCCGTTCGCCAGGTGCACGGCCGCGGGTACGAAGACGTCGCGCCCGTGGAAGGTCGCCGACGCCCCGGCCGGCACGGGCAACCGCACCACGCGCACGCCGGGCGCGAGCAGGGCCGGCGACAACACGCCGTTGTCGGGGCCGATCAGGTAGCGTCGCTGCGCCTCGACGGCCAGGCCGTCGCGCGGTGTGCCGACCCCGGGATCGACCACGACCACGTGGATCGTGCCCTCCGGGAACCGCTTCCAGAAGCGGGCGAGCGCCAGCCGCGCCGCGTCGACGTCCTGCGGGGGCAGGTCGTGCGAGATGTCGATCAGCTCGGCGTCCCTGGCACCGGTCAGGAGCACACCCTTCATTTCCGCGACGTAACCGTCCGCGGTCCCGAAATCGGTGAGCAGCGTGACGACCGGGCGCGGCATGGGCTACGTCGGGTGGCGGTGTCCGCGCATGCCGCCCGCTCCGCGCCCGGAGCCGTTGCTCACGTGGCGGCCGCCGGCTCCCGCGCGGCTTCGGCCGTGCGCTCGGCGGTAGCGGTCAGGGCCCGCGCGGCGGCCGACTCCGGATCGGCGACGACGATCGGCTGCCCGACCTCGGCCCCCTCGAGCACCCGCGGATAGAGCGGAATCTGGCCCAGCAGCGGGAGATCGGTCTCCTTCGCCAGGCGCTCGCCCCCGCCGGATCCGAAGATCGGCGTCGGCTTGCCGCAGTGCGGGCATTCGAACCAGCTCATGTTCTCGACGATGCCCAGCACCGGCACCCCCACGCGCTGGAACATGCGGACGCCCCGCAGCGCATCGCCCGTCGACATCTCCTGGGGAGTGGTCACGATCACGGCGCCGTTCACCATCGTGGCCTGCACAAGCGACAGCTGGGCGTCCCCGGTTCCGGGCGGCATGTCGACGATGAAGTAGTCGAGCTCGCCCCACGCCACGTCGCGCAGGAACTGCGTGATGATCTTCATGACGATGGGGCCGCGCCAGATCGCCGGCTGGTCGCGGTCGATCATGAAGCCGAGCGACATGACCTTCACGCCGAACGCCTCGAGCGGGACGATCTTCTCGTGCACCACCGCCGGCGGGGCGTCCACGCCCATCATCCGCGGCACGTTCGGCCCGTAGATGTCGGCGTCCATGAGGCCTACGCGGGCACCGCTCTTCGCGAGGGCCACCGCCAGGTTGGTGGCCACGGTGGACTTCCCCACCCCGCCCTAGCCGCTGGACACGGCGATGATGCGGCCCAGGTGCGGGTAGGGCACCGGAGTGGGCGCATGGGGACGCGGCGCGGCCGGCCGGTCGTCCATCACCGGAAGCTGCCGCGACTCGGGCGGTTTCTTCGGCACCTGCGCGGGGTCCTTCACGTCCACCCGCACCTCGGTGACGCCGTCGATGTGCTCCAGCGCCAGGCGCACGTCGCGCACGAGCGTGGCGGGATCGGCAGGGTCCAGCAGGAGGGTGAGGCGGACCTTGCCGCCCGTGGTCGTCGCCACGTCGCGCACCATCTCGTCGGCCAGCACGTGGTGGCCCGTGCGCGGATTGCGAATCTTCGTAAGCGCATCGGCGATGCGCTGATTGAGCGTCTCGGTCATACCCCGGAAACTACGGCGCTCCCGGGGGCTTTCCAAGCGAGGCCGCCTCCGTGCGGGCGGCCCCGCCCCGCCGCGCTACTTCCTGCCCAGCTCCTTCTCGAGGAACGTCGTGGCCGCCGAATCGGCCTCGACCCACGAGTGCCAGCGCAGGAAGCCGTGGATCTCGTCGGGGATCACCAGCTCCTCGTAGTGCACGTGGGCGGCGTCAAGCCGCCGTGCCAGATCGACCGTCTCGTGGAAGTAGACGTTGCGGTCGTCGTCGCCCTGAATCAGGATCACCGGCGATTTCCAGTGGCTGATCGCGGCGTCGGGCGACGACTCCCACGCCACGGTGCGCGCGCTGTCCAGGTCCCCCTGCTCGTAGCGCCACTCGGGATCGAACGCCCGCTTCTCCTCGACCGTCCAATCGTGCACGCCGTGCATGTCGGCCCCGGCGGCGAAGACGTCGGAGTTGTGCGCCAGCGCCATCGCCGTCAGGTAGCCGCCGTACGAGCCGCCCCAGATGCCGATGTGCTTCGCATCCACGTTGGCCTGCCGGCCCAGCCATCGCCCGCCGGCGAGCACGTCCTGGTACTCCGACGCGCCCTTCGGCCCGGCGTGGGCCGGATGGTGGAAGTCCCAGCCGTAGCCGATGCCGAGGCGGTAGTTCACCGAGAGCACCACGAATCCCCGGCTCGCCAGATACTGGTTCACCGCATACGAGTTGGAGTAATAGTCCATGTAGTGCCAGCCGAGCAGCATCTGTCGCGGCGGGCCGCCGTGCACGAAGATCACGCCCGGGTGCGTGCCGCGCGCGTCGGCCGGCTCGAAGAGCTGCCCGTGGATCGTCGTGCCGTCGGGCGCCCGGAACGTGACCTGCCGCGGCACCACGAGCGCCGCCGTCGGGAAGTCCGACGGAATCTGGTCGGCGCCGAGCAGCCGTGGGGTCCCGCCCGACAGTGCCAGCACGGCGGGGACGGGGGGCCGCTTCGCGCCGGCCGACATCATCCCCACCCAGGAGCCGTTGCCCGTCACGACCGGCATCCACTCCAACCCCGTGCCGGTCGTCAGCGCGTGTGGCGCGGCGCGATCGACGGGGACCGTGAACACGTGCCGCCGGTCGTTGTCATTGGGGTCGGGCCCCGTATCGGCATCGTAGACCAGCGTCCGGTGATCGGGGGTCATCGCGACGTACTCGACCATGAACGCCCCCGGGGTGAGCAGCAGCGGTGCGCCGCCCGACGTGCGGATCGAGTACAGGTGCGGCCAGCCGTCGAGATCGGCCAGGAAGACGAGGCGGCCGCCGGCCGCCCAGTGGAGATTCGCCTGGCCCGCGGTCTGGGGATACGAACCGTGCAGCGTTTTCGGGCTCGCCCACACCTCGTGCCCCGCGCCCGTCGCCGCGTCGGCCACCCAGATCGCCCACGGGTTCGGCGTGCGGGCGAGCATCGGCCGCGGCGCCCCCCCGATGCCCGGCATGCGCACGTAGGCGATCTGTGTGCCGTCGGGCGACCACACCGGGTAGAAATCGCGCGACGTCGACGGCGCGAGATACGCGAGCGGCGTCGAGTCCGACGTGAAGATCGTGATGAAGCTGTGGTCGCCGCGCCGCGAGACGAATGCGAGCCGGCTGCCATCGGGCGACCATTGCAGGTCCCCGTTCTCGCCGCGGGCGAAGCAGAGCTGCGTGGCCGCCTTCGACCCGTCGAGCGGTACCGACCAGATCTGGCCGCCGCGCACGAACGCCACGACGTCGCCCTTCGGGGAGACCGCCGGTGCATCGCCGTCGGCCAGCACCTTGGGCGCCGAGCCGCCCGCCGTGGCCACCGCCCAGATCTGGATCCTGGGCTCGATCGGGTTGTGGTCGGGATCGGGGGGGAGATTGCCCGGCGCGGGCCAGTTGGCATCGTGATCGCCGCCGCGCACGAAGACGAGGGTCGCGCCGTCGTGCGAGAAGTCGAGCTGGGTAATCTCCTGCCCGTCGTCGCGGGTGAAGTCGGTGACCCGGCGCGGGGTCCAGTCGGGCGCCGATGCCGTCCATACGTTCCGCATGCCGTGTGCGTCGAGCACCCAGGCGATGGCCGTGCCGGTCGGTGCGGCCGCCATGCCGCTCGGGTATGGATAGCCGAGCACCTGGCGGAGCGTGAACGGCGCCTTCGTCTGAGCGAGTGTGGCGGCCGGAAGACCGAGGGCGAGGAGTGCGATCCAGCGGGCGGCGCGGCGCATGAGGCGACCTCTCGAACGGGAAGATCGCGAACGTACCCGCGCCCCGGGCGTCAGGGCAAGCCGATCATGGCGCGGCGGGCGTGCTGGCGAGCTCTGCGCGCGCCTCGGCCAGCACACGATCGCGGACCTCGTCCAGGGTGCCCGGAATCAGGGCGCCGGCAGCGCGCAGATGCCCGCCGCCGCCGTAGCGCCGCGCGAAGGCGTTGGCATCGAACGCCCCGGTACTGCGGAAGCTGGCCTTCACCTTGCCGTGGCCGAGGTCGCGGAAGAACACGGCCAGCTTGGTCCCGGCGATCGAGCGCGCGTGCTCGACGATGCCGTCGAGATCTTCCTGCTTGACGCCGTAGTCCTTCAGCGCGCCGGCGCGCATCGTGAGCCAGGACAGCCCCACCGATTCGTCCACCCCCAGTGACTGCAGGACCTCGGCCAGCAGCCGCACGCGCCCGACGGGCGCCGAGGCGTACACGCGGCGGTAGATCTCCTCCTGGTTCACGCCGGCCGTCATCAGCTCGGCAGCGATGGCGTGGGCGCGCGGCGACGTGTTGCTGAACCGGAAGCCGCCGGTGTCGGTGAGGATCGCGGTGTACAGCGCCCGCGCCACGGCGGGCGTGATCTCGAGTCCCAGCACGTGCGCCACGTCGAAGACCAACTCCCCGGTGGCGCAGGCCGTCGGGTCGGCGAGCACCACGTCGCCGGCGGGCTCGTGGGACAGCACGTGGTGATCGATCACGAGCCGCGGCACGGTCAGACCGCGGACCGCATCGGCCAGGGCGCCCAGCCGCTCCACGTCGTTGATGTCGAGCACGACGAGGACGTCGATGCCCTGCAGGGCGGCGGCGCTGCGCGGGCTGGCATCCTCCATGTCGTCCAGCAGGAAGGCCAGGAAGTCCGGCCAGGGCGTGGGATTCACCACCCGGACGGTCATGCCGCGCTGCGCGAGCAGGCCGGCGAGCGCCACCTCGGAGCCACACCCGTCCCCGTCGGCGTTGATGTGCGTGGACAGCGCGGCGACCCGGCCCGGCTGCCAGTGCCCGGCCAGCCGGAGGATGGCGTCGCGCCGTGCGGGCGGGACGGCGAGGTAGTCGGTTCCGGTCACGAGGAGTGGGAGGAAACGCGAAACGGCGCCCGCGAAGCAGGCGCCGTTTCCAAGGTAACACGCGGAACGCTCAGTCGCCCGCTTCGGCCAGGTCGCCGCGGATGCGCGAGTGGTTCCGGCTGTACGTGAAGTAGATGACGAGTCCGATGACCATCCAGACGATCAGCCGGATCCAGGTATCCCACGGCAGGAAGACCATCATGAACAGGCAGGTGATGATGCCGAGGATCGGCACCACGGGGACCCAGGGCGTCCGGAAGGGGCGCTCGATATCGGGGCGCTTGATGCGGAGCGCGATCACACCGCCGCACACGATGGTGAACGCCATCAGCGTGCCGATGGACACCAGCTCGCCGAGCAGCCCGATCGGGAACAGCCCGGCGACCACGGCGGCCACCGAGCCGGTGAGGATCGTCGTGATGTAGGGGGTCTGGAACCGGTGGTGGACCTTGCCGAACACCGGCGGGAGCAGCCCGTCGCGCGCCATCGAGAAGAAGATGCGCGGCTGCCCCATGAGCATCACCAGCACCACCGAGGCGAGGCCGAGGATGGCGCCGATGTTCACCCAGTAGCCGAGCCACACCAGCGGCTGGCCCGCGGCGGCGATGGCGACGAACACCGGGTGCGGCACGTTGAGCGTGGTGTAGTGGGCCAGACCGGTCATCACCAGCGCCATCAGGATGTAGAGCACCGTACAGATGGCCAGCGATGCCAGAATGCCGATCGGCATGTCCTTCTGCGGGTTTCGGGCCTCCTGTGCTGCCGTACTCACCGCATCGAATCCGATGTAGGCGAAGAACACCACGGCCGCCGCCCGTACGATGCCGCTCCAGCCGAAGTCACCGAAATGTCCGTCGTTGGGCGGGATGAAGGGATGCCAGTTGGCCGTCTTCACGTACATGAACCCGAAGCCGATCACCAGAATCACGATCGAGACCTTCACGGCCACGATCAGGTTGTTGAAGTTGGCCGACTCCTTGATGCCGATCACGAGGAACGTGGTCATCAGGGCGATGAGCGCCATGGCCGGGATGTTGAGCATCCCGTGGGCGATCACGTACTTCGACGTGTCGCAGGCCTGGCCGGCAGCCAGGGTCACGGCCTTGTTCGTGGCCGGGTCGATGCACAGCACGCTGCGGATGAGCGTGTGGCTGCCCTCGATGTCGAGCGGCGCCTGGCTCCAGGCGAGCGGCAGGTGCCAGCCCAGTTCGTTCATGAACGCCGTGAAGTAGCCCGCCCAGCCCACGGCCACGGTCGCCGCGCCGAACAGGTACTCGAGAATCAGGTCCCACCCGATGATCCAGGCGACGAACTCGCCGAGCGTGGCGTAGGCGTAGGTGTACGCGCTGCCGGCAATGGGGATCAGGGCGGCGAACTCGGCATAACAGAGGCCGGCGAACAGACAGCCGAACCCCGCGACGATGAACGACAGCACGATGGCCGGACCGGCGTACTGCGCAGCGGCGGTCCCGGTGAGCACGAAGATGCCGGCACCGATGATCGCGCCGATGCCCAGGAAGGTAAGGTTCCACGGACCGAGCACACGCTTGAGGGTGTCCTCGCCTTCGGCGGAAGCTTCGGTTTGCAGGAGGGCAAGGCTCTTTCTCGTCCCGAGGCCCATGTGAATTCTCTCCAGGGATTTACATACGAAGGGGCGGCTTCAGTGCCGCCCGTGGGTGGGGATGCACACGCCGCCGACCGCGCGGACTGTATGCAAAAGAGAACTTGGGGCCGCGGCGCATCGTTTGTCAATGCGCCGCGACGGCCTGCAACGGCCCCGCTGCCAAGTCTTTACAGCGAGTAGTTCGGCGCCTCGCGGGTGATGGTCACGTCGTGCGGGTGCGACTCGCGCAGCCCCGCCGCCGTGATCCGCACGAACCCCGGACGCGTGCGCAGCTCGTCGATGTCGGCGCATCCCACGTAGCCCATGCCGCTGCGCAGCCCGCCGACCATCTGGTACAGCACGTCGCCCACCGGGCCCTTGTAGGGCACCCGGCCTTCGATCCCCTCCGGCACGAGCTTCTTGGGCGACAGCTCGCCCTCCTGGAAGTAGCGGTCGGCGCTGCCGTCCTGCATGGCCGACAGCGACCCCATGCCCCGCACCATCTTGAACCGCCGGCCCTCGAGCAGGAACGCCTCGCCCGGACTCTCCTCGGTGCCGGCGAGCATCGACCCCATCATCACGCTCGACGCGCCCGCCGCCAGCGCCTTCACGGCGTCGCCCGAATACTTGATCCCGCCGTCCGCGATCACCGGTACCCCGGCGGCCCCCTCCACGGCATCGAAGATGGCCGTGAGCTGCGGCACTCCGACGCCCGTGACCACCCGCGTGGTGCAGATCGACCCCGGGCCGACGCCGACCTTGACCGCGTCCACGCCGCGCTCGACCAGGGCCGCCGCCCCTTCCCGGCTGGCGATGTTGCCGGCCACGAGCTGCACCTGCGGGAACTTCTCCCGCACCTCCGCGGTGGCGCGCAGCACGCCCTCCGAGTGGCCGTGCGCCGTATCGATGATCAGCGCGTCGACGCCCGCCTCGACGAGCGCCCGCGCCCGGCTCAGGAAGTCCCCGGCCGCCCCGATCGCGGCCGCCACCCGCAGCCGTCCGTGCTCGTCCTTGTTGGCGCCCGGATACTGACGCCGCTTGTGAATGTCCTTGACCGTGATCAGTCCCTTCAGCTTTCCGGCCTCGTCCACGACCGGGAGCTTCTCGATGCGTCCCCTGGCCAGGATCCGCTCCGCCTCGTCGAGCGTCGTACCCGTGGGTGCGGTGACCAGGCGCTCCTTCGTCATCGCCTCGCCCAGCGGCCGGTCGAGCTGCGTCTCGAATTGCAGGTCGCGGTTGGTGATGATCCCCACCAGCCGCCCCTCGTCATCGACGATCGGCACCCCGGAGATCCGGAACCGGCGCATGAGCGCCGTGGCCTCGCGCACCGTATCGCCCGGACGCAGCGTGATCGGGTTGAGAATCATCCCGCTCTCGCTGCGCTTCACCCGGTCCACCTCGGCGGCCTGGCGGTCGATCGACATGTTCTTGTGCAGCACCCCGATGCCCCCGGCGCGGGCCATCGCGATCGCCATGTCGCTCTCGGTGACCGTGTCCATGGCGGCCGATACGAGCGGCACGTTGAGCCCGATGCCGCGCGTGAACCGCGACGTCAGCGAAACGTCCTTGGGGTGGGTCAGGGCGTGTGCGGGAACCAGCAGGACGTCGTCGAACGTCAGGGCGACGGGCTCGCGAACGCGGGCCGGCCCGACGGGAAGCTCCTCTATACGCGAAGGCCCGCTCTCCGGCTGATCGGAGGAAGCGGGCCGCTTGGTCGGTCGAGTTGTGGTTGCCATGGCGAAAGGTATGCGCGACCTGAAAGGGGCGCAACGACGTTACGGCGCAGGGCCGGGGCGACGCAGAATCGAAGCGACGCGACACCGAGAATGCGCGGAACCGAAGAAACGCAGGACCAGACGGGCGGGGAAGCGGTGGGGAAACGGCGGGTTGGGGAACCGGGGGCGTTGCGGGGCCCGGTCCGCCGGTTCTCTTCCACCTCCCCGCCGTTTCGGCCTTGCGCGGGTTCGGCGTCACGCTGTTTTGGCCCTGCGTCGGTCAGGCCGTGCGTGGTTCCGGCCCTGCGCCGTTACTTCGCGCCGTTTCCCGGTTCAGGTCTGGCCATTCCTTCTCCTGGCCTCTTCGCGGTTCAACGCCTCCCGCCAGTCCTCGTCCGCCGACCCGGCCTCGTCCTTGCCGGGCCCGAGCTGCGACGGCGTCCCACCAGGCGGCGTCACGGTGCGGATCACGTCGTCGGCCACGGACCGCCCCGCCGCCAGGGCGCCGTTCAGCACGTTCGAGGCGCGATTGAGGAATCCCATCGTCTCGGCGATGACCGTGGCCGAGACGCGCCCGGCGCGCAGCATGTCCTCCACCGAATCGGTCAGCCGCGTGAACACGTTCTCGCCCGGCGGTTGCCGCTCGGCGTACTTGGACTCGAGGAATTCGATGAAGTCGAGCACCTGGTACCCGCGCTCGTCGGAGAGAGTCTCCAGCTTCCGGTGAATGCGATCGCGCAGATGTTCGTTCATGAGCGTTCCCCGTCCTGCCGTCGTCTAACCACGCCAGCGCGTCGCCACGCCGCGCGCGTCGATATGTACGTAGGGTACGGCGTAGCGCCGGCTGGTGTACACCCCCAGGCCCCCGACCAGCGAGGGATGGGCCGCCTCGACGGCCTCCACCGCCCGGACGATCGCCGCCACGTCCCGCCGGTCGATGCGCCCGTCCCCGTTGGCGTCGAGCGTCACGTCCGCCGCGTCGCCGAATTGATGCTGGCTGTCGTCCGCCGCCCGCGGTACCGTGCGGTTGTAGAGCGGCGTCCGGAAGCCGGAATGCACGTCGATTTCGAGCTGCATGCCGACACTATGCTCGCCCCACCCCTCGAGTTTCGCCAGCACCAGCTCCAGCTTGTCCAGCAGCCGCGGATCGATGGCCACGTACTTGGGCCACACGTGCTGCTGCCCGTCGTGCGTCAGGAAGTCGGCCAGGCGCAGGTGGGTGCTCACCGGGAGATCGGCGTCGGCGGAGTCGACCGGCAGGAACCCCGGCGGGCGCGCCTCGGCGGACCGCCGTTCGCCACGGTAGGTCCCGATCCGGTAGCCGTTGATCCGGCCACCCCGCTTCTGGTCGAAGGGCACGAGGACGCCGAGCGTGGGCGTCGCGAGCAGCACGCCGTCGTCGCCGCGCACCAGCTCCAGCCGATAGAGCCCCGGCCGGGCCGGTGCGTACAGGGTCGCGCGATCGAACGGAATCGCCGGCGCCGGCGGCAGCGTGTCGCCCAGCCGTACCCACCGGTACTCCATCCCCAGCGAGTCGGGGCCCAGATCCACGGGGATGTTCACGGAATCCCCGGGCAGCGCCACGGCGAGATCGACGGCTCGGCTGATCCCCTCCGACTCGGCGGTCGCCGAGATCGCCGGGAGTGTCCGGCTCGGAAGCACGAGCGCTGCCACCCGGGCCGGCTGCGCGAAGGCCATCGCGACGGCGGCCCCCCCGATCAGCAGGGCCAGCGTGGCAAGCCGACGTCCCGTGTGGGAGGGTCTGCCACGGCGTTGCGGCCATCGGGCTGCGACCGGCGTCGGTCTCATGCCGTCGAGGGTTGGGGGAGTGGAGAGCGAGCGGGATGAATCTACGCGCGGCGCAGAAGCCATCCAGTACCGCTGTCGCGCAGGCACGCGCTGAAACAGCGCGTCTCCCTGGACTGACCGAAAGATCAGGAACACAAAGATGGTTTCGACAGCCGCCTACGCCGGCGGGCCGTCGCAGACAGGCCCGCGATCTCTGTGTCCTACTGACCGATCGATCAGTACTACCGCGTGGTCAACGTCAACACATCCAGAATCGGGACGCCCGACGGGTCGGACTTCCCCGTGCGGACTTTGGCCGTGATCACGACCTTCGTCATCGGCGCCAGCGCTTTCCCCTGAGCGACCAGGTTTGAAGGCAGCGCCAGGTAGAGCAGGGCGTCTTCCGAGCCCGGCCCGCGGGCCAACAGATACGGCTCGTCCGGCTGCATGTCCTTCCGCAGCGGGCCTGCCGTCTGGAAGGCGAGCGACGTGACCGTCCAGCGAACGGTGCGCCCGACGTATGCACCCGGGTTGGCCCGCAGGTCGGCGGCACTCAACCGCGCGATCGAGCTGTCCGCGGCAACGAGATCCGTTTCGCGCATCCAACCCTCGAGACGCACGCGGACCCAGCCGCGGTCGCGTGCGAGCGGCGTGAGGACCGCCCCGTGGCGGAGCGTGGCCACGGGGGCCACGCTCGGCGCAGGCGCCAGCGGCGCCGTCGAGTCCGGGGTGAGCGCGTTGACGTTCCCGGTGTCCGTGGCTGCCGGCGGACTGGTGAGGGTGCCGGCCGACGGCGGCGGGCGCTTGGGACGCGGTGACGGAGGTCTGGTCCTGGGCTTGGGGCCCCGGGGCTCGGGGCGCACGGCCCTCGCCGCCTTCGGGAGCGTGCGCCTGGTCAGGCGCACCGGAAACGCCGAACGGCGGACCCAGCCCTGGCGCTCGACTTCGGCCCACCCCCTGGTGCGTTTCACGAGGTGGAAGCCCATGCCTTGCAGCAGCTCGGCGACGACCGGCGCCGTGGTCGAGGGCTGCGCGCGCAGGCGGACGCCACTGGCGCCCACACTCACGGGGAAGGAGTCGCGGCGGCCGCCCAGCAGCGACGACGAGACGTAGCCGCGGAGCGTCACCTGCACGAAACCATTCGACGTGCGCCCCGGGTCGAGCACGGTGCCTTCGGCCACGGTGGCGAGCTGGTGATCGCCCGGCGTGAGATAGAAAACGGCGGGACCGGTGAGTCCCTGCGGCTCCACCGCGGCGGCACCGGCGGCAGTGAAGAGAATCGCGTTGAGAAGTGTGCGAGCGCGCATCGCTTGGTTGGGGCTATGTCGACGGGTACATTTCGTGACCGCCGCCGCTTGCGTTCGCAGTATAAGGGCCCCCCGCGGCGGAGCAAGCGCATACCCGGAGATCGATGCCACCGCACGCCAAGCACCCCGTCGTTCTGATCGTCCTCGATGGCTGGGGCCATCGAGCGGAAACCGAAGGCAACGCCATCGCCATGGCCCGCACGCCGACCTGGGACCGGCTGGTCGCGCGGTACCCGCGAACCCTGCTCGAAGCGTCGGGACTCCGCGTGGGGCTGCCGGAGGGGCAGATGGGCAACAGCGAGGTGGGGCACTTGAACCTGGGCGCAGGCCGCGTGGTGATGCAGGACATGGTCCGCATTTCCGAGGCGATCCGCGACGGCTCGTTCTTCCGGAACGAGGCCTTCCTGGAGGCCTGCCGCCGCGTGCGCGCCTCCGGCGGCACGCTGCATCTCATGGGGCTGATCGGCGACGGCGGCGTTCATGCGCTCGACCGGCACCTGTTCGCACTCATCGACCTCGCCGAGCGGGAGCAGCTGCCGCACGTGGCGATCCACGCGCTGCTCGACGGGCGCGACACGATGCCCCGGTCGGGCCTCGGGTTCATGCAGACGCTCCTGGACCGGGCAGCCGGCCGGGCGAAGGTGGCGAGTCTCGGGGGCCGCTACTTCGGCATGGACCGGGACAAGCGCTGGGACCGGACCGAGAAGTGGTGGCACGCCGCCGTCGAGGGCAACGGCCCGGCAGGCACCGACCCGCTCGCCGTCATTCGCGCCGCCTACGACCGCGACGAGACCGACGAGTTCATCACGCCGCACACGATCGTCGAGCACGGGAAGCCGGTGGCTCCGATCCGGGACGGCGACGCCGTGATCTGCTTCAACTACCGCGCCGACCGGATGCGGCAGATCGTGCGGGCACTGACCGTGCCGGGTTTCGACGGATTCGCGATCGCCCACCGCCCGGCGGTGTACGTGGCCAGCATGACGCAGTACGACCAGACCTTCACCGTCCCGATCGCCTACGAGCCGCGCACGATGGCCAACATCGTCGGCGAGGTGGTCGGCGCCGCCGGCATGCGGCAGTACCGGACCGCGGAAACCGAGAAGTATGCCCACGTGACCTACTTCTTCAACGGTGGCCGCGAGACGCCGTTCCCGTGCGAGGAGCGCCTGCTGGTGCCGAGCCCGAAAGTGGCGACCTACGACCTCGCCCCGGAGATGAGCGCGCGGGGCGTCACCGAATCGCTCTGCGGCGCCATCGACGGCGGCGAGTACGATTTCATCCTCTGCAACTACGCGAACAGCGACATGGTCGGACACACGGGGTCGATTCCGGCGACGATCAGGGCCGTGGAGACGGTGGACGAGTGCCTGGCCCGGGTGCTCGAGTCGGCGGACCGGCAGGGCGCGCGCCTGCTGATCACGGCCGACCACGGGAACTGCGAGCAGATGATCGATCCGGAGACCGGGGGACCGCACACCGCGCACACGACGAACCCCGTGCCGATCATCGCCGTGGATGCGGGCGCGGCGGCGGCACCGCACGGCGACGTACCGCTTCGCGCCGGCGGCGCCCTCTGCGACGTCGGGCCGACCCTGCTCTCGATGCTCCGCCTCCCCACTCCGGACGAGATGACGGGACGGGATCTCCGGGTCGCCGGAGCCGGCTCGTGAGGCGCCTCCTCCCGATCGTCCTGCTGCTCGTCGCCGCCGCGTCCCTGCCGGCCCAGCGGGTGGGCTACGTCCCCTCCCAGAGCCCGTACCGCGACGTCGACCAGACGATGGAGATGGCGCTCCTGGGCGGACACTACACCGCCCTGCCCGATCCGGCCGGCGTGGCGCCGCAGAGCGGCCAGATCTGGACCCTGCTCTACGGCTGGCACGCCACGGGACCGCTCTTCCTGACCGGGTCGATGTCGCGCATCAGCTCCGTGCGGCGCATTGTCGATCCGGCAAAGCTCAACACGTTCCGCGGGACCGAATACTGGCCCCTGTTCGCCTTCGACGGCGCGATGTCGCTCTCCCTCACCGGCGACCGCACCTTCCACGGGTTCATGCCCCTGGCCAATCTGGGCCTGGGAATCATCTCCGACCGCCATACGCAGAGCGACGTCGGCGACTATCAGTTCGGCACGAAGTTCGAGTTCGTCTGGGGAGCGTCGCTCCGGTACTTCCCGTCCAAACGCTGGGCGATCCGCGCCGACCTCACGAACCACTTCTACTCGATGGGCTACCCGGCGACGTACTACGCCATCGGCAAGAACGGGACGTCCATCGTCCCGTCGAACACGGCGAAATCGTTCTGGCGGAACAACCCCTCGTTCACCATCGGCATCTCGTACCTCTTCTCGCACCACTGACGCGCCCCGATGGCGACCGCGTATCTCTCCCGCCGCATCACCTTCGCCGCCGCGCACCGCTACCGGCTGCCGGAACTGAGCGACGCCGAGAACGAACGGCGCTTCGGACTCTGTGCCCGCCCCAACTACCACGGGCACTCCTATCAGTGCGAGGTGACGGTCAGCGGGGCGATCGACGAGCGGACGGGGATGATCGTCGACCTGGCCGACGTCGACCGCGTGCTCGAGCGCGAGGTGCGGGCGCGGTTCGACCACGCCAACCTCAACCTCGACGTCCCCGAGTTCGCCGAGGGGAAGCTGATGCCGACGGGCGAGAACCTGGCCCGGTTCATCTTCGAGCGGGTGCAGCGGGGCCTGGGCGACGCCACGGCCGTGCGGGAGGTCCGGGTGTCCGAGGATGCGACCCTGACTGCCATCTACCGCGGCGAGTAGCCGAAGCGGTTCGACTCCAGCACACCATGCAGTCTCCACCCGGCTCAGGCGGCGCTCCCGGCGATCCCGTGGGCGTGGTGCTGGCCGGCGGCGCGAGTCGGCGGTTCGGAACCCCCAAGGGCCTCGTGCGCGTCGGCGGCACGCGAATCGTCGACCGCGTCGTCGGGGCCCTCGGCCCGGTGGTGTCCGAGCTGCTGCTGGTCGCCAACGCGGCGGACGCCGGGCACTGGCTGCCCGGCGTTCCGCGAATCGCCGACGCGATGCCGGGTGGCGGAGGACTGAGCGGGGTGCACGCCGCCCTGACGCACACCGGGCGCGCCGTGGTCGTGGTGGCGTGGGACATGCCCTTCCTGACCGACAGGCTGTTACGCGAGTTGGTGCGCCGCCGCGCCGCCGCGGACGCCGACGCCTGCTTTCCCGAGAGCCCCTCGCCGTTCGGTCTCGAACCGTTCTGTGCCTGCTACGCGCCGGCCTGCATTCCGGCACTGGAGCGCGCGCTCCGCAGCGGGAATCCGGGCGGCGCGCGCTTCGCGCGGTCGCTCGACCGCGTCGCCTGGATGCCCGCCGCCGACACGACGGCATTCGGCGACCCGGCGCGGCTCTTCTTCAGCGTGAACACGCCCGACGATCTCCGGCGCGCCGAAGCGATGGCCGCCCGGGCGGTGTAGTTTGCGACCCATGGGACGTTTCTCCGCCGCGGCACTCGGACGCAGGGCCGGCGCCGTGCTCGCCGTGCTCAACGTGGCCTGCCTGCTGCCGCCGGCGCTGAATTCCCGGACGGTCGGTCCGCCCGGCGACGCCGCCGCCGTGCGCCGGGTCATCGACTCGCTGGTCTCCCAGAGTGAATTCCGCAGTGCCCAGTGGGGTGTGCTCGTGTACGATCCGGCGACCGGCGACACGCTCTACTCGCGCAACGCCGGGAAGCTCTTCCTTCCGGCGTCGAACATGAAACTGGTCACCACCGCGGTCGCGTTGACGAAGCTGGGGCCCGACTACCGGTGGGTGACGACGATCGCCGCCCGCGGGCCGATTACCGACGGCGTGCTCGACGGCGATCTCCTCGTGTACGGACGCGGCGATCCGTCAGTGAGCGATTCGGTGCGCGGCGACGCGATGTTCCCGCTGCGGGAGATGGCCGATTCCCTGTACGACGCGGGGCTGCGCCACATCTCCGGGCAACTGGTCGTCGGGGCCGACGTCTTCCCCGGACCCACCCTCGGCTTCGGGTGGTCGTGGGACGACCTCGACGACAGCGACGGCGCGCCGGTGGACGAGCTGCTTTTCAACGACGGGTTCGGGGTGCTGCACGTCCGGGCCGGGGCGGCTGCGGGCGAAGTGCCCACCGTCGTCACCAGCCCGGCGCGGACCTACCCGGCGCTGCGCATCGGGGCCGTCACCGTCGCTCCCGGCGACACGGCGGCCCTGCACGCCCACCCGCTCCGCGCCGTGGAGGACACGACGCTGCAGGTGTACGACGTGCAGGGCACGATCGCCGCCGGTGACTCGGCAACGCTCGTGGTGCCGTTCCCGGCCCCCGACCAGGCCTACCTCGCCGCGTTCCAGGAAGCACTCGAGGACCGCGGCATCACCGTGGAGGACCGGATCGTCGACACCACGGCAGCGGTGGACTCGCTCTTCCGCTTCGAGTCGCCGACGCTGGCCGACATCCTGCCGGCCATTCTCAAGCCGTCGCAGAACCAGATGGCGGAGATGCTGCTCCGCACGATCGGGCTCACGCAGACCGGCATCGGTCGCGCCGACAGCGCGGTGCGCGTGGAGAGCGATCAGCTCCAGGCATGGGGCGCCCAGCCCGACGGGTACGTGCTGCACGACGGCAGCGGCCTGGCGCGCTACGACTATCTGACGCCCGAGACGGTGGTGGACGTCCTCGCGGCGATGCGGCGGTCGAGCGACTTCGACGTCTTCTACGACGCCCTGCCGATCGCGGGGGTCGACGGCACGCTGCACGACCGGATGCGGGACACCGACGCGCAGGGCAACGTGCACGCGAAGACGGGATCGCTCTCCAACACGCGAGCGCTCTCCGGCTACGTCACCACCGCGGACGGCCAGACGCTGATCTTCAGCCTGTTGTGCAACAACTTCACCGCCCCGCCCGACCGCGTGCTCGCCGTCGAGGATGCGGTCGCCGAGCGGCTCGCGGCGCTGCGCGTCCGCTGAACCGTGCACACCGCCGAGCAGGCCGCCGCCGAGATCGTCGCCGCCGTACACGCGCTGGGCGTCGAGCGGGTTCCCCTCCGCGAGGCGCTGGGCCGCGTGCTCGCCGAAGACGTGATCTCATCAGTGGACCTGCCGCTCTGGAACAACGCGTCGATGGACGGCTACGCGGTGCGCATGGCCGACGTGCGCGGTGCATCCCGGGCCACGCCGGCGCGCCTCGTCGTGATCGGCACCATCGCCGCCGGCGCCCGCGGGGGCCGCGCCGTGGAGCCGGGCGAGGCCTACCGCATCATGACCGGCGCCCCGCTGCCCGACGGCGCCGATGGCGTGATCCGCGTGGAGGACACCGACGCCGGCACGGAACGCGTGCAGGTGCGCGACGACCGCGACGTTGGGCGCAACGTGCGCCCGCGCGGCGAGGATCTGGCCACCGGCGCCACGGCGCTCCCCCGGGGCACGCGGCTCGGCCCGGCCCAGGTCGGCGTCCTGGCGTCGGTCGGGTGTGCCGACGTGCCGGTGGTTCGCCGTCCACG
>JBJKRG010000337.1:0-4226 GCA_046704805.1 Gemmatimonadaceae bacterium | reverse complement strand
CTCCGGTGCTGTCGGCGGAGGAGGAGGCGGCGGCGGCGCTGCGGACGGCGCCTGCATCACGAGCGTCGGGGCTTCGCGATCGTCCGGAGGTGCGCTCGGGGATGCCCCGCGGCCTGTGGGGGCCGGCGCGGCCGCGGGTGCGACGGTCGCGTCGAGCCAGTTCCGGAGCGAGGTGAACTCGAGGATGAACATCGTCACCACCACCGGCGTGCCGTCGACCTCGGTGATCTCGAGGATCCGGCGGCGCTCGGCGGCGGGGAAGCGCTCCAGCAGTGCGAGGATCTCCCGCCGCTCGTCGCCGCCGCCCTCGAGGTAGTGCACCATCACCACGGCACCGGTGGACGCAAGCGCCAGGTGGGTGCGAACGGGGCCCTGGGCGACTTGCTGGAGCAGCTTGTACCGACTGTGGAAGGCTTCCGATGCCATGAGCGGCCGTGCGTCCGCGGGACAGAATGCGTGGCCGGCGGCCTTCTGACGCCGCCGCACGTGGTGCCGCGTGCGTTGAGACGCGGACCGCTATACTATAGTCCCCGTCGACGAGATGGAAAGGGAACGGCGCCCTGCGCGTGGGGTTTGGAGCGACGCGCACCGAAGCACGCGCCGGTCGGACCGGAATCTCTGCTGGAGAATCATGGAGCCACTGTCACGCGTCGTGTGGAGCGAGGGCATGCACCTCGCCCAGCATCACTTCCAGGTGCAGAGCCGGTACTTCGAGGCCCTGACCCACTTCACCCTCGACAGTCTGTTCTTCAAGCCGTACGGACTGGCGGCGTGTGAGCTGGACGCGGCGGCGCTGCTGAGTGGTACAGTCTCGTTGACGGGTGCCCAGGGCATCATGCCGGACGGCACGGTGTTCGACTTCCCCGGTGATCCGCTCCCCGCCCCGCTGGAAATCGGCGAGCTGTTCTCGCCGACGCACGAGCACCACCTGGTCCTCCTCGCCATTGCGGCCCAGCAATCGGGACGGGCGAACCTCGTGCCCGAATCGGGGGAGAGCGCCGACTTGCGCTACGTGAGCCAGGTCCGGCGGTTCGTCGACGAGACCACGGGCGGCGACGAGCGCGGCGTGGCCGTGGGGCGGAAGAACTTCCGCCTGCTGCTCGACATCGAGCCGCCCGCGGATCTGATCGCGCTGCCCATCGCGCGCGTGCGTCGCGACGGGGCCGGACGCTTCGTCTACGATCCGGAGTACATCCCGCCGTGCGTCCGGATCGGCGCGAGCCCACGGCTGCTGGACATGGGCGCACGGCTCGCCGACATGCTGGTGGCCCGGGCCGACGCGATGGCCGCCGAGCGCGGGCACGCCGACCTGGGCGAGTACGCGTCGCGTGAGATCGCCAGCTTCTGGCTGGCGCACGCGCTGCATTCGGCGCTGGGCCCGCTCCGTCACCTGCTGCAGACGCGGAGCGCGCATCCGGAGCAGCTCTTCGTGGAGATCTCGCGGCTCGGCGGGGCGCTCTGCACCTTCTCGCTGTCCTCGCATCCGCGGGATCTCCCGCTGTACGATCACGACGATCTGGAGCATTGCTTCGCCGCCCTCGACCGCCACGTCCGGGCGCATCTGGACCTCGTCCTGCCGAAGAACTGCGTGACCGTCCCGCTGCGGAAGCGGGGCGAGGCCTTCCACACCGGGAAGTTCGCCGACCGGCGCTGCTTCGAGCCGTCGGCGGAGTGGTTCCTCGCCGTCCGCTCGTCGGCGGCCGCCGCGGAGATCGCCGGACGCGTGCCGAAGCTCGTGAAGGTCTGCTCGGGCAAGCACATCGCGCGGCTCGTCAAGGAGGCCTATCCCGGAATGGCGCTGGAATACGTGGCCACGCCCCCGGCGGACCTGTCGCCGCGCATCGGGACGCAGTATTTCCATCTCGCGAAGACGGATCCCTGCTGGAAGTCGATCGTCGACACCGGCGAGGTCGGGGTCTACGTACCGGCGGCCGTGGCGGACGCTCAGCTCGAAGTCGCGGTCGTGCTGACCGCCTGACCCGGCCCTGCGAACCCGGCCGCCGCCCCAGGATGGCCGAGCATTTCCGCGGCGGGTATATTCGGGTTGGCACGTCGCAGGGCGTGCCCCGCGTGCGCGTACCGCCCCCCTCCGCACGTCGCCGTGTCCTGTCAACCGACCTTGCGAACGCGCGTGTTCCTGGATGATCCGTCCCGTGATCGAAACCAGCCACCCGTCCTCACTTCTCGTCCGGCGTGCCCAGGGCCGCCTGGCCAATGCCCTCCAGGAGGCCTTCACCATCGCGGTGCGGCTTCGGGCCAACCGGGCCGTCGCCGACGAGGCCACCTCGTTCCGCGCGCACATCAAGCAGCTCCTCGCGGCGGCGGACCGCGACGCCCGCGCCGCCGGCTACGACGCCGAATCGGTGAAGCTGGCCGTGTACGCGTACATCGCGTTCCTCGACGAATCCGTGCTCAATTCGCGGCAGCCGGTGTTCGCCGAGTGGTTCCGCCAACCGCTGCAGGAGGAGGTCTTCGGCGAGCACGTGGCCGGCGAGACGTTCTTCCGGTACGCGCACGACCTGGTGGGGCGGCAGGATTCCGACGAAGTGGCTGACGTGCTGGAGGTCTACCTGCTCTGCCTGCTGCTCGGCTTTCAGGGCCGCTACGGCAGTGCGCCGGGAGAGCTGCAGGGATTCGTCTCCGGCATCCGCGCGAAGATCGCGCGGATCCGGGGCGGTGTGGCGCCGCTCTCCCCGGCGTGGGCGCCCCCGGAGGGCGAGGTCGGCGCCCGGCAGCGCGACCCGTGGATCCGCCGCCTCGGCATCGCCGCCATCGCGACCGTAGCGCTGGCGCTCCTGCTGTTCCTCGGCTTCCGGCTGGCGCTGCACGGCGCCGCCTCCGAGATCCGCAACGTGTCCTCGCAGGTGGCATCGTGACCGCGCGGGACCGGCAGCGCTGGCGCGCCGCGCTCATCGGGGGCGCCGTGGTGGTGCTGTTCCTCATCGTCGGGTGGCTCGTGCCCGGGGCGCTGGGGCTGCACGGCGGGGCGCTCTGGGGCCTGCGCGCCGGACTCTGGGTGCTGGGCCTCCTGGCCGGTGGGCTCGTCGTCTACTACCTCTGGCCGCTGCCCTCCGAAGGTGAGCTGCCCGCGCAGGCCGGCGTGGAGGATCTGGACTCGGTGCTCGCCTCCGCCCGCGGCCGGCTGTCGCAATCGACGACGGGCGGTGCGGCCCGCATCGGGAAACGGCCCCTGCTCCTCGTCCTCGGTCCGTCCGGCAGCGCGAAGACCACGGTCGTGCTGCGGTCGGGACTCGAGCCGGAGCTCGTGGGCGGCGAGGCATTCCGCGGCAGTGACGTCGTGCCGACGGATCCCGCGAACGCGTGGATCGCCGGCAACGCGATCGTCGTCGAGGCCGGCGGCCGCATGCTCGACGACGAGGCCAGGTGGCGGCGTCTGCTCGACGGCATCCAGCCGGACCGCGTGGCCGCGGCCTTCGCCCGCGGAGAGCAGGCGCCCCGAATGGCCGTCGTCTGCTTCCCGTGCGACGAGCTGGTCCGCGCCGGGGCCTCCGAAGCCGTCCCGGCCGTGGCGCGACAGCTGCGGGGGCGCCTCACCGAGGCGGCCCAGGCGCTGGGCATAAGCCTTCCAGTATACGTGCTGTTCACCAAGGCCGACCGCCTGCCGTACTTCGAGGATTTCGTCCGCAACTTCTCCCGCGACGAAGCCCGGGAGGTGCTCGGGGCCACGCTGCCCCTGGCCGCGGCGGCCGCCACCGGGTCCTACGCGGAGCGGGAGTCGGCGCGGCTGATGGACGCCTTCGACGGCATCTACCGGTCGCTGGCGATGCGGCGGCTGGAAGTGCTGGCCCGCGAGACCGACGACGCCCGCAAGAACGGCGCGTACGAGTTCCCGCGCGAGTTTCTCAAGGCGTCGCCGCTGGCCGTGCAGTTCCTGGTCGACCTGTGCCGCCCGAGTCAGCTGGGGACCAACCCGTTCGTTCGCGGCTTCTACTTCGTGGGCGTGCGTCCCATCGCCGTGCACGACGCGGGCTCGGCGGCGGCCAGTCCGGCCCCGGCGAGCCGGGGTGTGGGGGCCACCTCGGTGTTCGATCCGGCCACCATGCGCGCGGCGCCGCGCGCGCCGGCGGCGGCGCCCACGTCCCGCCGCGTCCCGGAGTGGGTCTTCCTGCCGCGCGTCTTCGCCGAAGCGGTCCTGCGCGACGTGGCTGCCATGCGGCTCACCGGAGGTGGCGCGCGGGTCAACCTGGTGCGGCGCACGGTGCTGG
>JBJKRG010000336.1:0-24233 GCA_046704805.1 Gemmatimonadaceae bacterium | reverse complement strand
CCGCCGGCCGTGGCGCCCGTGAACCCGCCGCCCGCATCCAGCAACGTCGACGCGGCCCCGGCGCCCATCGTGGTCAAGCCCCTCGGCGCGTCGGTGCGGCCGGCGCCCGTGGCGCAGCCCGCCGTCTACCGGCCCCCGCAGCAGCCGCGCATCACGGTCACCTGGGAGAACGCCGACATCCGCGACGTCATCGCGACGTTCTCGGCGTACTCCGGCCGGACCATCATTCTCGCCAAAGGCGTCCAGAACACGAAGATCACCGCCACGATCACCGATCAGCCGTGGGACGTGGCGATGCACGCCGTGCTGAACGCCAACGGACTGGATGCCGTCGAGGAGGACCAGAGCGGCATTCTCATCGTCGACACGCAGGCCGACATCGCGGCCCAGCATGCCGCGGAGCCGCTGGTCACGCGGACCTTCCGGCTGAACTACGCCAAGGCCGCGAACCTCAAGCCGTCAGTGGAGGCGCGCCTGACCCGTGACTGCGGGGCGCAGGCGATCATGCCGAACTACTCGCAGGCGGCCGCCCCGATGGCCGCGCAGAGTGCCGGTGGCGGCGGGAATCCCCGCGTCGGCGCCGAGAACATCAACCTCGGCGGCGGCAACGGCGCTCCGCCTCAGCAGCAGGAGCAGCAGCAGGCCGCCCCGCTGATCACCAACCTCAACTGCCCGGTGCGCGGCGCGGTGACGGTCGATACCACGACCAACACCATGAGTGTCACGGATATCGCCGCCAACATCGACACGCTGGTGAACTACGCGAAGAGTCTCGACGTGCGCCAGCCGCAGGTGAACATCAAGGCGAAGATCATCCTCGTCGATCGGACGCACCTCGAGGCGCTCGGTCTGCAGTACGACATCGGAACGGCCAATACGTATTTCAACCAGCTCGTGCCGCGCCTCGACTCCACCGGCAAGCCGGAGCAGACGACCGGACGGATCTACCTGGGCGGCAACACGATCGCCGCGATCGCCAATGCCTCGCAGACGATTCCGGGGTCGGCGCTCCGCGCCGTCTACTCGGCGGCCATGGGCGGGTTCAGCTTCACGAGCTTCATCAACGCCCTGACGCAGGTGTCGCTGCTCGACGTGCAGGCCGAGCCGAGCGTGACCACGCTCAACAATCACACGGCCAACCTCACGGCGGGCACCGAGGTTCCGGTGCGTGTCGTCGACGCGTCGTCGCAGGGCGGGACCATCAACGGTCCGCGGGCGACGGTGAACTTCCATCAGACCGGTATCATCCTGACGGTCACGCCGCAGATCACGGCCAACCATCAGGTGCAGATGACGATCCACGCCGAGAACTCGGACGTCCAGCAGTTCTCCAACGACATCGGCGCGGTCTTCCCGAAGCAGAGCGTGGACAACGTGATGCTCGTCGCCGACGGCCAGACCGCCGTCATGGGTGGACTGACCCAGAATTCGGTGACCCTGTCCAAGGCCGGCATCCCCGTGCTCGTGGACCTGCCGATTCTCGGCCGCCTGTTCGGGTTCACGTCGCGCCAGGAAACGAAACGCGATCTCCTCATCCTCATCACGCCGCACATCGTCGACGATGGGCAGCCGATGCCGGGTGACGGAAGTTCGAACTAGACGCCGCGGAGCGCTCCGATGAAACCATCTCTCGTTCGGCTGCTCGCCCTTGGCGTCTGTATCGGCGCCGTGATGAGCTGCGACTCGACTCCCATGTCGGCGCCGCTCAGCAGCTCCGCGAGCGGCACGTCCACTTCCGGGAGCAGCGGCAGCAGCACCAATAGCGGGCCGCTCCCGTCGGTCACGATCGACACGCCGTCCACCGGCGCGCTCGTGAACATCGGGGACTCGGTGCTCGTGTCGATGCACCTGCACGACAACACGGCACTGGCGAGCCTCACGGTCACCGGATATACGGAGACGGGTGACATCAACCTCGGTACCTTCGCGCGGAAGGTTCGCTACACCACGATCACCGCGCCGAGCGGCGGCCTCACCTTCCGGTCCGGGCTCCGCGACACCGTCATCCGCCGGTATCTCCAGCCGGCGACGCCGATCGACAGCTCGGTCGACAGCCTGGTGATCGTCGCCGTCGTCAAGAACGCGTCGGGCGGCGTGGATTCGACTCTCGAGACGGTCAACGTCGTGAGCGGGCCGAACCTCACCATCACCGCGCCGGCACCGGGTGACAGCGTGCCGGCGGGTGTGAGCATGACGGCGGCGGTCCATGCGACCAGCAGCATCGGCGTCTCCCGCCTGTCGCTCCGCGTGCAGGGGGAGAGCAACTGGCCGACCAAGCTCGACACCACGATCACGCAGACCTATTCGCTGCCCAACAACCGCGACGTCACGCTGAACGCGACGGTGTCGATACCGTCGAATGCGCCCATCCGCGGGAAGATCACGGTTTCTGCATCGGCGTCCGATATCAACAGTCAGCCCGGAACTGCCGGCGTGGTGCTGGCCTACGTGCGGAGCGGCAACAACGCCGAACCGCGCGTGTACCAGGTCGTGCCGCCGCGGCTCGAGACCTCGGACAGCATCATCGTCCAGGCCAACGGCGACGGGATCGTCGCCCTCGGGTTCGTCGTGCTCGACGCCAACGGGGCGCTCCTCAAGCGGGACAGCGTCCTGCTGTCGGCACCATACGTTTCGAACGCATCGGCCGGCATTCCGCTCAATCTGACCAGTGATGATCAGGGCCAGCGGGTGTCCATCTATTCGTTCGCCGTCGATCAGCAGCACCGGACGGGGTACTCCCTGCCGGCCGGCAGCAGCACGCCGAACCCGAATCAAGCCACCGCGGCCAGTGACTCGTCGCTGATCGTCTTCGGACACACCTATCCGCTCCCGCAGACGCGCCCGGGCACGATCGCCGACATCGCGGTCGACCAGGCGCGCGGGAACGTGTTCCTGTCGAACACCAGATACAACATGCTGGAAGTCTGGCAGGATGCGACGAAGGCGTTCGCGCCGAACGGCATACCCGTCGGTTCGCAGCCCTGGGGCATCGCCATCGGCAACAACCCGGATACCCTCCTCGTCGCCAACTCGGGCGCCACGACGATCAGTCGCGTCTTCATCGGCTCCTCGAACGCGGCCGACCTCCATGAGGACCTGGCCCACCGGATCCGGACCCGGAATTCGTACATCTTCCTCGTGAGCGAGAACCGGGACGCGACCACCGGCAAGACGCAGTTCAGCGTGCAGGGCCCGATCATGTATTCCGATCGCCCCGAGTACGTGGAGCAGTCGAAGGGCGGCCGGATCTTCTACTCGACGATGCCGACGGCCAGTGCGCCCTCCGGCACCATCCGGTGGCTCGATCCCACGCCGCCGCCGGGCATTCCGGCCGACTCCGCCGCGCCCGATCCGCAGCAGGTGTACAAGTACGGCGTCATCACCCCGGGGACGCAGACGGTCTACGCGCTGTTCAACGCGGATTCGATCGGCGTGCTGAAGGCGAGTCCGAGCTCCAACGCCTCGGATACGCTGGTCCTGTGCGACCACAAGTACGGATCGCCGCGCGTCAGCGACAACTTCTGCGTCGCCGACACCACGACCGTGCAGGCCGTGGAAGCCGACTCGCTCAAGGGCGGCGATGCGCTCGCGGTGCTCAACCTCGACGTGAACTCCCTCGCCTTCAAGGATACCACGTTCGTGACCGCCAGCGGCGACCGCGCGTGGATCGGATTCGGCGAGGGCGACACCCAGGGCGCCCCGGGACGCGTCGTGATGGTCAACGACCCGACCACCGGCCCGCTCGATCCGCGGTCCCTGTTCACGTCACCGAACGTGACGGTGACCGATCTGACCGACAACGCCGACGAGCACGTGACCGGCCTGGCCATCGACAGCACGGGGCTGCTCGTGGCCGCCCACGGATCGCTCAACACCTACCTCTCGTACGTGGACAATCCGTTCCACCTGCGGCTGGAGGGCGAATACGCCGTGGCCAACGACGTGGCGGGTGGTGTGGCGTTCGGACCGGGCGTGACCGGTGAGAGCACGCCGGAGGCGAACCGGATCGGATTCACCGTCACGAAGGCCAATCAGATCGACATCTTCGACGCCGCCTATCACGACAACCGCGGCATCGTGGAAGTGAAGGATTCGCTGTACGGCCCGCTGCGCGTGTCGCTCCCGATGCCTGGCGACCCGCCGACGACCGTGCTGAAGCTCTACGCGATGACCAACGGCGGTCTCGTGGTCATCGACCTGTCGTCGCAGGACATCCAGCCGGGACCGTAGCGAATCTCCCTCGGGAAATCGCGACGGCCCACCCGCGAACTCCCACCCGCCGAACCTGCGGCGGTTGGCAGTTCGCAGTTTGCCGTTCGCGGTTTGGCGCGGTGCGGTTATAGTTCCTGAGCCCGGCGTCGCGTCGGGCTCATCGCGTTCGAGGACCCATGATCCGATTCACCACGGCCGGCGAGTCGCACGGCCCGGCACTCGTCGCCATTCTCGAGGGCATGCCCGCCGGACTCCCGCTGGTGGCCGCCGACATCGACGCGCAACTCGCGCGGCGGCAGCAGGGCTACGGCCGCGGTCGCCGGATGCAGATCGAGAAGGACGCGGTCGAGCTGCTCGCCGGCGTCCGCCGCGGCGAGACCCTCGGCTCGCCGATCGCCATGCTCATCCGCAACCGCGACTGGAAGAACTGGCAGGAGATCATGGACCCCGCCGTGCGCGAGGACGAGTCGCCGGGCGCCCCGCGCAAGCGCGCAGTCACCCGGCCGCGGCCCGGCCACGCCGACCTCACCGGCATGCTGAAATACGACCGCGCCGACGCGCGCGACGTGCTGGAGCGCGCCTCGGCGCGTGAGACGACGGCCCGGGTGGCGGCCTCGGCGGTGTGCCGGAGATTGCTCGCCGAATTCGGTGTCCGGATCGGCAGCCACGTCGTACACCTCGGGGGCATCGATGCTCGCCGCCCCGATCCGATGCCCGACGACATCGACGCCGTCGCCGACCGATTGCCGCTCCGCACCCTCGATCCCGAGGCCGACGCGGCGATGGTCGCCCGCATCGACGAGATCAAACGCGCCGGCAACACGCTCGGCGGCATCTGCGAGATCGTCGTCGACGGGCTGCCGGCCGGTCTGGGCTCGCACGTGTCCTGGGATCGAAAGCTCGATGGGCGCATCGGCGCCGCGCTGATGAGCATCCCGGCCGTCAAGGGCGTGGAGATCGGCCTGGGGTTTCAGGCGGCGCGGGTCACGGGCGCCGAAGCCCACGATGAGATGGATCCGGCCCCGGGACGCCCGCTCGCCGGCAACGTGCGGCGGAGAACCAACCGGGCCGGCGGCCTCGAGGGCGGCATGACGAACGGCGAGGCGCTGGTCGTGAAGGCCGCCATGAAGCCGATCAGCACGCTCATGCGGCCCCTGGCCACCGTGGACGTCGCCACCGGTGAGCCGGCGACGGCCGTGGCGGAACGAAGCGACGTTACGGCGGTACCGGCCATGGGAGTGATCGCCGAAGGGATGCTCGCGATCGTCATCGCGACGGCCTTCGTCGAGAAGTTCGGTGGCGACTCACTGCAGGAGATGCGGCGCAACTATGACGCATACGTTTCGCACCTCGAAGGACGTCCCGGCCGCTGACCCGTCGATCCCGCACCTCATCCTGGTCGGGCTGCCGGGGTGCGGAAAGTCCGTGGTCGGAATGCGGGCCGCGGAACTGTGTGGCCGTACGTTCCTCGACTTCGACGCCGAGATCGAGCGACGCGAAGGGTACAGCGTCTCGCACATCTTCGCCGAGCAGGGCGAACACTACTTCCGAACCCGGGAACGTGAGCTCACCCGGGATCTCAGCGAAACCGGCGGCATGATCCTGGCTCCCGGCGGCGGCTGGATCACCAATCCCGACGTCGTCGGGCTGCTCCGGCCGCCGGGACGGATCGTCTACCTCAAGGTCCGTCCGGAGACCGCACTCAAGCGCATGGGGAAGCGGCAGGAGTTGCGCCCGCTACTCCTGCGCCCGGACCCGCTCGGCGAGATCCGGAAGCTCTACGAGGCACGCCGGGTATTATATGAAGGGGCCGACGCGACGATCGAAACCGAACATCTTTCGCTGCAAGAGGTTACGGAGCAGGTAGTTGCGCTGGCGAATGAATTGCGTTAGGGGTTCTTGGCCTTGCGGCATGCGGTAGCCGGGCACGACCTGCACTGGATCCATGCCATGGAAACTGCAACGACGCCCACTGTGAAAGTGGGCGAGCGCCGTTCAGGCGGCGTGGAAAGATGACGATACGCGTGTTGGGGCCTCACGAGCGCGGACGGTTCGCGCCGGAGGCCTGGGGATATCTCCTCGCCCTCGGCAACTCGGGGGCCGTGAGCCCCGTGGAGCTGGAGATGATCATCGAACGGGCACTCTCGCAGATCGACCGGCGCATCACCGGCGAGGATCTGCGGGCGCTCCTCGAGGGCATCGGGCTCGACGACGGGCGCTCGACGGAAGACAATCAGACGGTACACTGAACATGGCAGTCAGGAAGAAGACGACCACCACCAGGAAGCGAGCGACGAAGACGCGCAAGGCGACGGGCAGCGCCACGAAGGGCCACGCCCGGAAGCGTGCCGCGCGCGTCGTCGAGGACGAGGAGCCCGAGGGCCCGGCCGGGTCGGCGGCGCTGGTGATCGTCGAGTCACCGGCGAAGGCACGGACGATCGGCAAGTATCTGGGGCGCGGCTATCGTGTGCGCGCCACGGTCGGGCACATCATGGATCTGCCCGCCAAGAAACTGGGCATCGATATCGAGAAGGGGTTCGAGCCCGATCTCATTCCGATCCCGGGGAAGGAGAAAACCATCGCCGAACTGAAGTCGGCCGCGAAGTCGGCGCGGGAGGTGTTCATCGCCACCGACCCGGACCGCGAGGGCGAGGCGATCGCCGCGCACGTCGCCGGCCAGCTGCGCCCGAAGCGCGGCAAGGCCACGGTGCCCATCCGCCGCGTGCTGTTTCACGAGATCACCAAGGACGCAGTGCAGCGGGCCATCACGGACGCCGGGACCATCGATGAGCGCAAGGTGGAAGCCCAGCAGGCCAGGCGCGTGCTGGACCGGTTGGTGGGATACAAGGCGAGCCCAGTGCTCTGGAAGACGGTGAAGAAGGGCATCTCCGCAGGCCGCGTTCAGACGGTGGCCCTCCGGCTGATCGTCGAGCGCGAGCGCGAGATTCGCGCCTTCAAACCCATCGAGTACTGGACGATCGACGCCACGATGGAGAAGGACGGCACACCGTTCACCGCCAGGCTCCACCACGTGGACGGCAAGAAGCCGGAGATTCACAGCCGGGCGGAAGCCGACCAGATCCTGGCCGATCTGAAGGGGCGTCGGACGTTCACCGTGACGGACGTGAAGCGGCGCGAGCGGCGGAAGAATCCGTCGGCGCCGTTCACGACGTCGACCCTGCAGCAGGAAGCCGCCAAGAAGCTGTCGTTCGGCTCGAAGCGCACGATGCGCGTCGCGCAGGCCCTGTACGAGGGCATTGAGCTGGGCGACGAGGGCGGGGTCGGCCTGATCACCTACATGCGGACCGACTCGACACGCGTGGCCGAGGTGGCAGCCGAGCAGGCGCGGGCCTTTCTCGCCAGGATTCACGGGAAGGAGTACCTCCCGGCGCAGGCGCGGCTCTATGGCGACGGCAAGAGCAAGAACGCTCAGGATGCGCACGAGGCCGTGCGGCCCACGGACCCGGCGCGGCGGCCCGAAGCCGTGAAGAAGTACCTCACGGCCGATCAGTTCAAACTGTATCAGCTCGTCTGGCAGCGGTTCATGGCCTCCCAGATGGCCCCCGCGGTATTCGATACGACGACGGTGGACTTCGACATCCCGGCGCCCACCCAGCCCGACATCGGCCGGCGCAGCTACCTGTTCCGCGCCACCGGCAGCATCGTGAAGTTCCCGGGCTTCCTGGCGCTCTACCGCGAGTCGCATGAGGAGGGCGATCACAAGACCCTCGAAGACGAGCAGGCCCTGCCGCCGGTCGTCCCGAACGAGGCCGTGCCGGTCACCGCCATCACGCCCGCCCAGCACTTCACGGAACCGCCGCCGCGCTTCTCCGAAGCCAGCCTGGTGAAGGAGCTGGAGAAGCTCGGCATCGGACGGCCCTCCACGTACGCGACGATCATCTCCGTGCTCGTCGACCGGCACTACGTGACGCTCGAGCAGCGCCGGTTCTTCCCCACCGAACTCGGCGAGACGGTCGAGAAGGTGATGGTGCGCCAGTTCCCCGATGTCTTCAACGTCGGCTTCACCTCCGAGATGGAGGGCGAGCTGGACAAGATCGAGGACGGGGCGTTGGAGTGGCGCCGCGTGCTCACCGATTTCTACGGCCCGTTCGCGAAGTCGCTGGAATCGGTGGACGCGCCCGCGCTCATCGCCGCCGCCCACGATCTCTCGGCCGTGGCCAAGCTGCGGTGTCCGGAGTGCGGTGGACGGCTGGAGCCGCGCGGCGGATTCTTCGGGCCGTTCCTCGCCTGCGAGCACCATCCGAAGACGTGCAAGTACACGCGGCCGTTGAAGGGCGAGAAGGCCAAGCCGAAGATGACCGACATCCCCTGTCCCGTGTGCGGGAAGCCGATGGTCGTGCGGCACGGGCGGAGCGGCGAGTTCCTCGGCTGCAGCACGTTCCCGAAGTGCCGCGGCACCCGTTCCATGCCCACCGGCGTCTACTGCCCCAAGGACGGCGGGGAGATCGTGGAGCGCCGCTCGAAGAAGCGCGGCACGAAATTCTACGCGTGCGCCAACGAGAACTGCGACTTCGTGGTCTGGAACCGCCCGGCGGTGGAGAAGTGTCCGGAATGTGGCTACGTGGGTGCGGAGATGAAGTCCACCAAGGCACGCGGGGACTACCGGAAGTGCATCAAGTGCGGGAACGAATGGGACGTGGAGAAGTCCGAGGCCGAGCAGGCCGCACTCGTCGGATAGCGTGAAGCGCTGACCCACTTTCCGCCCTCGGTGGGCGAGGCGCATGGGCCCTCCCACTAGCCGCAGGCTCTTCCGCGCTGCGATGGCCGTGGCCGTCGGTGCGGCCGTCGCGACGGCGGCGGGCGCGCAGCTCCCGACGCGCCTCACCGATGCCGAGTTCTCGCGCCTGTTCACGCAACTGTCGGAGCCGGGCGGGTACTGGGATTCCGACAACCTGCTCTCCAACGAAGCCAGCTATCAGTCGGTGCTGCCGGCGCTCGTGCGGCGCACGGCTCCCGGCGGCGTGTACCTCGGCGTGGGGCCGGAGCAGAACTTCACGTACATCGCCGCCCTCCGGCCGGGCATGGCGTTCGTGTTCGACATCCGGCGCGGGAACGCGATCGAGCTGCTGCTCTACAAGACGTTGTTCGAGATGTCGCCGACGCGCGCCGACTTCGTATCGCGGCTGTTCTCACGGCCGCGTCCGCCGGGCCTCGACACCGCGGCGAGCGCGGCGGTGCTGTTCCGAGCCTACGGCGCCGTGCCGCACGACAGCGCGCTGCTCGATCGCACCCGGCGCGACGTGCTCGCCTCGCTCACGCGCATCCACGGGCTCGCGCTCTCCGACGGCGACCGCACGACGGTGACGCGCGTGCTGCGGGCCTTCTACGATCTGGGCCCCGGCATGGACTACAACAACATGAATGCCGGCGGCGCGCCCCATCTGCAGTACCGGCGCGGCTGGCGCCCGACCTATGCACAGCTCATGACGGCAACGGACGCCACGGGGCGCCCGCGGAGCTACCTCGCGACCGAGGCCAATTACGAGACGGTCCGCTCCCTCGAGCAGCGGAACCTGATCGTCCCGGTGGTCGGGGACTTCGCCGGACCGAAGGCCGTGCGTGCCGTGGGGGCCTACCTCGCCGCGCACCACGCGACGGTCACGGCGTTCTATACCTCGAACGTCGAGCAGTACCTGTTCCGGCAGGATGATGACTGGCGCCGATTCTACGAGAACGTTGCCGCGCTTCCCCTCGATGCGACGAGCACGTTCATCCGGTCCGTGTTCCGCAGCGGAATCCCGACGCTCAATGTCGGGCCGGGCGGCTCGGTCACGCTGCTCTCGTCGATGCGCCGGGTGGTCGCTGCCTTCCGGGCCGGTCGCCTCGAATCCTACGCCGACGTCGTGGCGCTGTCCCGATGAGCCACGGCCCCTGCGGAGCAGTGGTCCCTTACTGGATCGTCGCCTGAATGACCGGCTTGAAGAGCAGGCCGTTCCGCGAGATGCTGTTGCCGCGCATCACGAAGCTGTTCCCGACCTGGAAGTCGAGCAGCATCGAGGTCGTATCGTTGGCCGCCACGACCGCCGGCGACGCGAGGTTGATCTTGATGCCGGACCGGTTGCCGCTCGGGAACTTGATGCCCGGGGTGCTCGCGCCGGAGAGCGTGTCACCGTTCGCGAGCACGAGGAACGACCGGGTCGGGTCGATCACCATGCGGAAGCCGGCGTAGCTGCCGGCCGGGACCGTCGCGGCGCCCAGCGGCATCGTATTGCCGTTCTGATAGGCCAGCAGGTCGACCAGCGTGTCCGGCGCCGCCAGCGTCCGCCAGCCGTTCACCTGCGTGCTGTCCTTGGCCGAGGCGGTGTCCGTGGCCGTCGTAGTGTCACCGGCCGTGGTGGTATCGCTGCCGACCGAATCGGCGGCGGCGGAGTCCGCGGCAGCCATTCGCGCATCGATCCGCACCACCCATACGTTGGCGCTCGCCACGGAGTCGGTTGAGAAGGGCGCGTCGGTGAGCTGAAGCTTCACCGTCCCCTGCTGTTGGGGCGCCACCGACGAGGTGCCGGCGCAGGCCGCCAGGACCCCTGCGAAGGCGAGCGCCGCGGCGGCGAGTGCCGTCTGACGATTGAACGACATACTGCCTCCTGTTCGCGCGCTGGGGCTTGCCGCGGATTCCCCGGCCGTCGAGGTTCCGGCCGGCCGTGTGGGCCGCGCGCCGGCCCGTAACACTTCCTGCCTACACCGGAACGATAGCGGCCGATCCATATCCCGCGGCGTGCGCTGTGTCACCCCAGAATTTGCCGGCGCACGGCTTAACCCGCCATTCCGAGGGCTCGAGCGCTCGGCCGGCGCAAAGAAAATCGTCGCTCGGATTCCGCCCCAATGCCGTCTTCCCTGGCGGCCGTTGTGACGGCCGGGACGCTCCGCCGGTGCTCGGGCGGCGCCGGCTCCGGGCCTTTGTGCCCCGCGGACCGGACGCCTTAACTTGGGGGCGTGACCGAGACCCCCATCCACGTCGTCGGCGGCGGGCTCGCCGGCTCGGAAGCCGCCTGGCAGCTTGCCGAACGGGGGCATCCGGTGGTGCTGCACGAGATGCGGCCCGTGCGCGGGACGCCCGCGCACCAGACCGACCGCCTCGCCGAGCTGGTCTGCTCGAACACCTTCAAGAGCACCGAGCCGACCAACGCGCACGGGCTCCTCAAGGCCGAGATGCGAGTGCTGGGGTCGCTGATCCTGTCGGCGGCCGACGAGGCGAGGGTGCCGGGGGGGAGCGCGCTCACCGTGGATCGCGGCGTGTTCTCCCGGGCGGTGCAGGAACGACTGCAGGCCCACCCCGCCGTGACCGTCGACCGCGCGGAGGTCACGACGCTGCCGTCGCCTGGCATCGTGGCCACGGGCCCGCTCACCTCGGACGCGCTGGCCGCATCCATCCGCGCGCGGCTGGGTGTGGCCTCCCTCTCGTTCTACGACGCCATCGCGCCGATCGTGGCCCGCGAGTCCATCGACGAGTCGATCGCCTTCCGCGCGTCACGCTACGGCAAGGAGACCATGGACGGTGCCGGGACCGGCGGGGCGTATCTGAACTGCCCGTTCACGCGAGAGGAGTACGAGGCCTTCGTGGACGCGGTCGCATCCGCCGACCTGCACCGCGGCCACGCGTTCGATGAGGTGCCGTACTTCGAGGGCTGCATGCCCGTCGAGGTGATGGTGCAGCGCGGCCGCGAGACGCTGCGATTCGGTCCGATGAAGCCGGTCGGGCTCGTCGATCCGCGGACCGGTCGTCGGCCGTGGGCCGTGGCACAGCTCCGCCGTGAGGACCGCGCCGGCCAGATGTGGAACCTCGTGGGCTTCCAGACACGCATCCGCATCGCCGAGCAGAAGCGCGTGTTCCGGTTGATCCCCGGCCTGGCGAACGCCGAGTTCCTGCGCTGGGGCACGATCCATCGGAATTCGTATCTGAATTCGCCCGCCTCGCTCAGTCCGTATCTCTCGCTCCGGGACGACCCGCTCGTGCTCTTCGCCGGACAGCTGACCGGAGTGGAGGGGTATACCGAGAGCACGGCTACGGGACTGGTAGCTGGAGTGAACCTGTCACGGATGCTGCGCGGGCTGGATCCGCTCCTGCCGCCGCCCACGACGATGCTCGGAGCGCTGTACCGGTACCTCCGGGAAGCCGACCCGGCCCATTTCCAACCCATGAACGCCAACTTCGGGCTCGTCGATCCGCTCCCCGAGCTCGTTCGCGACAAGGCCCGCAAGCGGGCCATGATCGCAGAGCGCGCGCTCGGGGAGATGGAGCGGTGGCGGACCGAGCTCACCCCGGCGCTCGTGAGCCCGTGAGCCGCGGTCGCCGCGAGCCGCCGGGTGCCGCCGGTGGAGACGGGGATGCCCCCGCGACGGGAGCCGCGATCGACGCCAACGTCGAGGAGTACCTCACCTATCTGGCCAAGGAACGGGACGTCTCGCCGCATACCGTCACGGCCTATCGGCGCGACCTGCGCGAGTTCACCGCGTACTTGTCCGGCTACTACGGCGCTTCCGGGTGGAGCTGGGAGGGAGTGGACCGGTTGGCGATGCGCGGGTTCCTGGCCCACCTCACGCGGCGCGGGCTCGCCCGGCGCTCGATGGCGCGCACGCTGAGTGCCGTGCGTGGATTCTACAAGTTCCTCGCGTTCAACGAGACGGTCTCGTCCAATCCGGCGCGGGCGGTCGGATCGCCACGGCTCGAGAAGCATCTCCCCGGCTACCTGGACCGGGCGCAGATCGACCTGCTGTTCCAGGCGGCGGAGGCGCGCGCCATGGAGGGCCGCTTCGAGGACGTGCGCAACCTCGCCATTCTCGAGCTGTTCTACTCTACGGGAATGCGGGTCTCCGAGCTGCAGGGTCTCAACCGGACCGACCTCGACCTCATCTCGCAGCAGGTGAAGGTCCGCGGCAAGGGTCGGAAGGAGCGCATCGTCCCGGTCGGCGACCACGCCCAGCTCGCCATCCGGAACTACGAAGCGAAGCGAGACGAGCTGAATGGCCGCCTCGGCGGGCGTGTGGATCGACGCGCAGTCTTCGTGGGGCGGACCGGCCGGCGGCTCACGGTGCGCGCGGTCCAGAAGCTCATGGGGAAGTTCCTCTCGCAGGTCGACGAGGACGCCGGGCTGTCCACCCACTCGCTACGCCACACCTTTGCCACCCATCTGCTCGACGCCGGCGCCGACCTACGCGCCGTGCAGGAGCTGCTGGGCCACGCCTCGATCTCCACGACGCAGATCTACACGCACACCAGCGTCGAGCGTCTCAAGGAGGTCTACCACAAGGCCCACCCGCGCGCCTGATCGGTGGACGGTCGACCGCACACTGTCGGCTGGAGACTCTCGACTCGTCGTTGACCGGTGGCCGCTCGCGGTTGGCAGTGGTCGTTCGTGATCGGTGCAACCCGTCGAAACCCGGCCGACGTCCGACGCGTTGTGTTTCTCGCCCCCCCGGCCGCGCCCCCGGAAGATCGCATGCCCCGCACTCCCTGGGTGTTCATTCCGTATCTCTGGCTGCTGCTGGCGATCGTGTGGCTCGTCGGCGCGCTGCGAACGAAGCGCGTGGTCCGGCGGCAGCCCATCGGCGGGCAGCTTCTCCAGCGGGTCCTGACGCTCTCGACGTGGTGCCTGCTGGGATTCCCGGCCACCGGCGTCGGACCACTCGGTTGGCGATTCCTCACGCCGGGTTCCGGCGTGGCGTGGACCGGCGTCGGTCTCACGGCGGCCGGCGTCGCGCTCGCCATCTGGGCGCGGGTGATCCTGGGCGGCAACTGGAGCTTCAACGTGACCGTGAAGGAGTCGCACGAGCTCGTGCTGCGGGGGCCGTACGCGGTCGTCCGGCACCCCATCTATTCGGGTCTCTCCCTGGCCGTCCTCGGCACCGCGCTGGTGGTGGGGGAGGTGCGGGGGTTGGTGGCGCTGGTGCTGGTCCTGACCGCCTGGCGGCTCAAGTGGCCCGTCGAGGAGCGGTTCATGATCGAGCAATTCGGCGACCAGTACCGGGCGTACATGCGGCGGGTGCGGGCGATCATGCCCGGTCTCTGGTAAGACGAACCCGGGCAGCGGCGGGCCCGCCCGATGCTACTCCAACCGTGCCAATGACTTGCCGGCCGCTCGCCGGGCCTCGCGGGGGCGCGCTATCTTACACCCATGCCACTTCCCACGGTCAGGGCCACCACCATTCTCGCCGTCCGTCGTGACGGTAAAGTCGCGCTGGGCGGGGACGGGCAGGTCACCGTCGGCGAGACGGTCATGAAGGCCAGGGCGCAGAAGGTGCGCGCCATGCAGGGCGGGAAGCTGCTCACGGGGTTCGCCGGCTCGGTCGCCGATGCCCTCACCCTGTTCGAGAAGTTCGAGGAGAAGCTCACGCGCTATCCGGGGAACCTTCCGCGGGCCGTGGTCGAGCTGGCCAAGGAGTGGCGGAGCGACCGCGTGCTGCGTCGCCTGGAGGCGTTGCTCATCGTGGCCGACGCGAACAACGGCTACGTGATCAGCGGGACGGGGGAGGTGATCGAACCCGACGACGGCATTCTCGCCATCGGATCGGGCGGCCCGTATGCGCTGGCGGCGGCCCGCGCCCTGGCCGCGAACAGCACGCTCACGCCGCGGGAGATCGTGGAGAAGAGCCTGCAGATCGCCGGCGAGATCTGCATCTACACGAATACGAACATCACCGTGCTCGACGCCTGAGCCGAGCCGGCCGGCGCCCGTCGCGAACGGCGCCGGCTGCGGAATGTCTGTCCATGGCAACCAACCATACCGAACAAGTGCTGGCCCGTCTGGCCGACCTGACCCCGCGCCAGATCGTCGCCGAGCTCGACCGGTACATCGTCGGCCAGGCCGATGCCAAGAAGGCCGTGGCCATCGCGCTGCGTAACCGGTGGCGGCGCCAGCGCGCGCCCGACGGCATCCGCGAGGAGATCGCGCCGAACAACATCATCCTCATCGGCCCGACCGGGGTGGGGAAGACGGAGATCGCGCGCCGGCTGTCGAAGCTCGCCGGCGCTCCGTTCATCAAGGTGGAGGCGTCGAAATTCACCGAGGTGGGCTACGTCGGTCGCGACGTCGAGTCGATGGTGCGCGACCTGGTCGAGAGCGCCATCGACATGGTGCGCACGGAGCGCGAGGGCGAGATGGAGGACCTGGCGCACGAGCGCGTCGAGCAGCGGCTGCTCGATCTGCTGCTCCCACCGCCCGAGCCGCCGAAGGTGAAACCGGCCGAGCCCACGCCCGAAGAGAGCAACGTGTTCGTCGTGTCGGCGAAGGGCGACGTGACCCGTGAGCAGGAGCTGGCCCAGGAGCGGCATCAGCGGACGCGGGAGAAGCTCCACCAGCTCCTGAAGGACGGCCAGCTCGAGGGTCGGGAAGTGGAGGTCGAGGTCACGCCGCGGGCGCCGATGATCGACGTCCTCTCCACCCAGGGCGCACCGGAGGGCATGGAGAACTTCACCGACATGCTCAAAGAGATGCTTCCCAAGCGCCACAAGAAACGGACCGTGAAGGTGAGCGAGGCGCGGCGCATCCTGCTGGAGCAGGAGTTCGAGAAGCTCGTGGACCTCGAAGAGGTGACGGCCGACGCCCTGGACCGCGTGGAGAAGCTCGGCATCATCTTCCTGGACGAGATCGACAAGATCGCCGGCGAGCGCTCGCAGATGGGCGGACCGGATGTGTCGCGTGAGGGGGTGCAGCGGGACCTGCTCCCCATCGTCGAGGGGTCCAACGTCCAGACGAAGTACGGCATGGTGAAGACCGACCACATCCTGTTCATTGCCGCCGGCGCGTTCCACGTCTCCAAGCCCAGCGACCTCATTCCCGAGCTGCAGGGACGCTTCCCGATTCGCGTCGAGCTGAAGCCGCTGCTCGAGGCCGACTTCGTGCGCATCATGACCGAGCCCGAGAACGCGCTCACCAAGCAGTACGCAGCGCTCGTCGAGGCCGAGGGCGCCAGGCTCACGTTCACTGACGACGGCATCCGCGAGATCGCCCGTATCTCGGCGCTCGTCAACGAGCGGATGGAGAACATCGGCGCCCGGCGGTTGCACACCGTGATGACGACCCAGCTCGAGGAGATCCTCTACGAGCTGCCCGACCGCGGCACCGCGGAGATCGTCGTGAACGCCGAGCTGGTACGGGAGAAGCTCAAGGCGATCGTGGAAGACGAGGATCTCCGGCGGTACATTCTCTAAGGCAACCTACTGTCCCGGACACGCGCCGCGATCGGTCGGCACTAGGGTGTGTCGGCGTTCGTGAACTGCCGGAGCAGTGCCCGGAATGCCTCCAATCCCATCGTCGCCGGCACGTTCGTATGTCCCGCGCCGGGTACGATCACGAGCTCCTTGGGATCGTGCGCGGCCGCGAAGAGGGCCCGGCCCTGCTCGGTCGGAATCTGGACGTCACCGGATCCGTGGAGAATGAGCACGGGTGCAGCCACGGTCGCGATGCGGGCCGTGTTCAGCATCGGTTCTCGCATCAGCCATGTGACCGGGAAACCCAACGGATCCGCGCTCTGCGCCATCGCCTGGCCCGTTGCGAACCCGGATTCGACGACGAGGGCGCGGATGCCCGGATTCTCGGCCGCGAGGGCGATCGCGGGATCGCTGCCCAGGGAGTGGCCGTAGGAAACGACCCGCCCGAGGGTGACTCCCGGTTGCGCCAGCGCGAACGCCAGCGCCGCGGCCGCGTCGGCAATCAGCGTCGACTCGTCCTTCGACGTCCCCGTGCTGCGACCGAACCCGCGATAATCGTACATCAGCACGTCGAACCCGGACTGCCAGAGATAGTCGGCGTGTGACCATTCGGTCTCGTCGGAGAGGTTCTCCCCCTTCCCGTGCGAGAAGACCACGGTCACGTGCGGCGCAGACCCTGCCTGGCGAATCCAGAATCCGTGGAGGGTCGCGTCCCCGGACGGGAAGCTGACCTCGTTCCGGAGCGAGTCAGGGATCAGCGTAGCCGGCACGTGGTACTGGTCGACCGCGTCGCCGCCGAATACGAGCGTGTCGAGCTTGCAGCCGGAACTCGCGGCCAGAATCAGGAGGGCGCCCAAGGCCGCCCGCGCGGTGTGGGTGCTCACGGGCGTCATCGCTTCACCTGCAGGCCGAGTTGCACGGACAGGCCCCCGTGGCCGCTGATGCTGTTCTCACCCTCGAGCAGGCCGCTGTGCATGTCGACGTTCGCCGCCATCCACTTTCCCTCGAACTGCAGGATCCAGCGGCCGAGGTCCCGCTGGAATCCCGCGAGCGGCGACGCGATGGCGGCTGTCGGCCCGGTGAACTGAACAGTCAGTGCCGATCCGGCGTAGAGGAGAGTCCCCGGCGCGACCTCCCAACTCGCAGTTCCCGTGAGGTCCGGATACAGCCGACCCCCGCCGTTTCCGGCAAACCCGTAAAGCTGAACCTGCCCCGTGATTTCCGGTCGGTCGCCCTGCGCAGCCACGAGGCGGCGCGCGATGCCCACATCAGCGCCGGCCACGCCGAACAACGCCGGAAGCAGGTGGAGGTCGGCGCTCATCGTCACGTCGTTCGAGCGCGCCCACATCCGCCCCACGACCACGTAGGGCACGATCCCCGTTGGCACGTGGTGCTGCAACACGGGGCCGCCCACCGAGGCGGTCCATCTCGACTGCCCGCGGGACAACACACGAACGGGCTGGGTGGTCGCACAGCCCGCCGCCAGCAGGGCGGCGACGACTCCGATAAGGCGACTCCGCATGAAGGCCATCCTCCCGGATGACGCTACGGCCGCGATGGGGGAACGGGACCGGAATGCGGGATCCGGGTCGGCACCTGCGCGTCCATGGAACGTCGACGGAAATGCACGGAGTTGTCAAGCGGAACATGCGCCGGAACGACACCTGCGCGTCCGGGGGGTGTGGCCGCCGACCGCCTGTAGCATATTTGACGGGTCACGTGCTGGAGACGCATGGTGCATCCTGCCCGGTCGACGCTCTCGGCCTGGCCAGGTCGGGAGTTCGACGAAGGAGGCGCCGGACATTTCCCCCACACGCAGGCAGCCCGAGCGTTCTCCGTCAGTTACGAGATTGTCACCAGGTCCCATACTTTCGTATTCCGCCATGGCCAAACCCGTCACCGCCGACGCCCCACCCGGCCCCCCCGCACTCGCCTCGCAGCCGCCGCATCGCGACTTCCTGCAGATCACGGATTTCACCCGTGCCGAGATCGAGGAGATCTTCTCGCTTGCCGCACGGATGCGGGACGGCACCTACGAGCGGAAGCCGCTGGCCGGCCGCTCGCTGGCCATGATCTTCATGAAGGCCTCGACGCGGACACGGGTCTCCTTCGAGGTCGGCACGTTCCAGCTCGGCGGGCATGCACTCTTCCTGTCGCCGCGCGACGTGCAGCTCGGGCGCGGCGAGCCCATCTCCGACACCGCGCAGGTGCTGTCGCGATACGTCGACGGCATCATGATCCGCACCTTCGCACACCAGGATGCCGAAGTGCTGGCGCGTTATGCGAGCGTGCCGGTGATCAACGGGCTCACGGATATGGTGCATCCCTGCCAGGTGCTGGCCGACCTGCTCACGGTGAAGCAGCACCTCGGCTCATACGAGGGGAAGGTCGTGGCCTGGATCGGCGACGGCAACAACATGGCCAACTCCTGGATCAACGCCGCGGGCGTGCTCGGCTTCGAGCTCCGCGTGGCCTGTCCGGAGAAGTACGAGCCTGCCGACCACCTGCTGGCCGAGGCGAAGCAGCATGCGAAGATCACGGTGATGCGCGACCCGATGGCCGCCGCCGAAGGGGCGCACGTCGTGACCACCGACGTCTGGGCTTCGATGGGCCAGGAGCAGGAGCAGAAGACGCGGGCCAAGGCGTTCGCCCGGTATGTCGTCAACGGGAAGCTGATGAAGAAGGCCGACCCGAAGGCGATCTTCCTGCACTGCCTCCCCGCCCACCGCGGCGAGGAAGTGACCGCCGACGTGATCGACGGGCCGCAGAGCCGGGTGTGGGACGAGGCCGAGTACCGCCTCCACGTGCAGAAGGCGATCATGGCGACACTGATGGGGTGATGATCTGCGGCGAACGGCTGACGGTCAACTGCTGACGGCTTCCCGTTGACCGTGGACCGTCAACCGAGACCTGGCATTCTCCATTCCGGATCCTGCGGCCGCGCGCCGGTCACGAATCCCACCATCGCCCCCCGCGCGAGATCCAGCGCCCGCCGCCGGCGCGCACCCTCGCTCTGTCGGCGCGCGCTCCCCCGCGGCACGCCGTCCAGCGCCCCGGCGATGGTGAGCGTCGCCAGCCCCTGCACCTCCGCCCAGAGCTGCGCCCCGATGCGGTCGGGCTTCCTTCCCGCGAACAGCCCCTCCCGCTGCGCCTCGGCCACCACGTCCTGGAACACCGAGAGCACGTCGGCCTGGCGCCCCGCGATCGGCGAGCCGCCGCCGGCGGAGGCCACGGGCGGCGTGCCGTACATGAAGCGGAAGCGCGACGGCTGATCGAAGGCGAAGCGCACGTATGCGACCCCCACCGCGATGAGCCGGAAGAGCGCCGCCATTCGCCCCGTGGCGGGGGCGGGCGGCTCGGGCTCGCGGATGGCCGCCAGCAGCCTGGCATAGCCGTCATCGGCGACGGCGAGGACCAGGGCCTCCTTGCTGGCGAAGTGGTGGTAGGCGGCGGCGTGGGTCACGCCGACCTTCCGCGCGACCTCGCGCAGGCTGAGGCCGAGCGGACCGCGCTCGGGCTCGAGCGCGAGCGCCGCGTCGATGAGCGCCTCGCGGAGGTTGCCGTGGTGGTAGGGCTGGTCGGCCAACGTCGCCCCTTGCGTGGGTCCGGGCTCCAATCTAAACTTACCGCCGGTAAGTTACCATTGGTAACATCAGGCACGGCCTACGACCCGATGGATCCGACAGATGACCGGGAACTGCGTTGAACTGCCCCTGATCCTGAACATCCCCGGGTACGCCGTGCCCGCGATGCTCACCCTGCCCGACGGCGACCCCATCGGCGGCGTTCTGCTCGTCCCCGGGTCGCTCTACGCCGATGTCAACGGCGACTACCCCGCCTGGAACGCCTTCCCGCACACGTCCGGCCACCTGGCCCGCCAGATGGCCGCGCGCGGGATCGTCGTGTACCGATTCGCCAAGCTGGGGCCCGGCACGGGCAGCGAGGTCACCGACGCCGACGCGGCGTCGAAGATCCGCGACTGGGCCGGCCGGATGACGATCGCCCGGCTCGCCCTCGCCGCCTTCCGCGCCGCGCTGGCCGAACGGCGGATCACCGTGCCGAAGCTGGTGCTCGCCGGACACAGCGAGGGGGCCGTGGTCGTCTCGGTGCTGGCGCGGGACGGCGTGGAGGCCGACGGCGTCGTGCTGCTCGCCGGGCCGGCGGTGGGCATCCTGAGCGTGATGCGCGAGCAGGTGCCCGCCACGCGGCCGCCCGACGACCGGGAAGCGATCGCCGCCGATCTCGAAACGGTGATCGCCGCCATCATGGCGGGAGAGCCGGTGCCCGCGTGGGTGAAGGATCGCGAGGGGATCGGCGGGCTCGGCATGATGCCGCCGGAGGCGCACCACTACCTGCGGGAATCCGAGGCGACGAATCCCGCCGAGACGATTGCCGCCTACGCTGGGCCGCTGCTCGTGGTGCAGGGCACCGCCGACCAGAATCTCGGCGTGCACCACGCCGAGCGTCTGCGCGACGCGCACAGACTTGGCCCGACGGAGATGGTGGTGCTGGACGGGCTCTCCCACACGTTCAAACGCCTCCCCGAGGGGGTGACCGGACAGGAAGCGTTCGGCTTTCCCGGCGAGACCGATCCGGCGGTGGCGGATGCGATCGCGACCTGGATGGAGAGCCGCGTCCTCCCGGTGTAGATCGTGCGCGGTGGGTTGACGAATGCCGGCGGGTGGTGCCGCGATTACATTCCGTACGGCGTTTCGATGCACTGAAACGCAGCCACCACTCCCGACCCGACGCTCATGTCCATCCCGACTCCCGGCAAATCCGCCCCGGCCTTCACGCTCGATACCGACCGCGGCGAGCGTCTCTCGCTCAAGGACCTCAAGGGCACGCCCGTCGTGCTCTACTTCTATCCCAAGGACGACACGAGCGGCTGCACCACCGAGGCGTGCAGCTTCCGCGATGCGTTTCCCCGGTTCCGGAAGTCGAAGGCCGTGATCCTCGGCGTGTCGCCCGACTCCGTGGAGAGCCATCAGAAGTTCAAGGCGAAGTACGATCTGCCGTTCACGCTGCTGGCCGATCCCGAGCACACGGTGGCGGAGAAGTACGGGGTGTGGCAGGAGAAATCGATGTACGGACGCAAGTACATGGGGATCGTCCGGACGACGTTCCTGATCAACGCCGCGGGGCGGATCGCAAGGGTCTTCGAGAAGGTGAAACCGGAGGGGCACGCAGCCGAGGTGGAAGCGGCGGTCGGCGCCCTCTAGACCGCTATGCCGCGACTTCTCGTTCCGGCCGCGCTCGTGTTCGCACTCGCGGCGGGGTGCCGGGAGACCACGAACAACATTTCCCGGGCGGCTGTCCGGCTGGCCGTGGTTTCGGGGAATGATCAGACCGCGGGACTGTCCGCCGCGCTGACGGCGCCACTCGTCGTGCAGGCTACGGACGGCGCCGGCCGGCCCGTGGCCAATGTCTCGATCACGTGGACCGTCACCGGGGGCGGCACGCTGACGCCGGCGACCGGCGTCACCGACGTACAGGGGCAGGCGAGCACGAGATGGACGCTGGGCCCGGCGCCCGGAACGCAGACCGCCTCGGCGACGAGCGCGTCGATCAGCGGCGCCGGCGCCACGTTCATCGCCGGCAACGGCCCGACGATTACCGGCACCGTGACCATCGCCGATCCGAACCCGGCCAGCTTCTTCTCGGCACAGCGTGCCGCGGGCCGCCCCGCGGGAAGCGCGGCCGGAACGGTACCGCGGTACACCAGCAGCGGCCTCGAGGTGATCTTCCGCAACGACGTCCTGCACGTCGCGCAGGCCGGGGCACCGGCCTACCGGTCGCTGGCGGTGGCGCGGACCACGGCCGCGGTGCTTCGCCAGCGGATGACCACACTCATGCACGGGCTCCCCGTGCGTGACCTGCGCGTGTCGCCCGCCATCCTCGCCGCCCACGTCGTCGTGGCCGATACCGACAGCGTGAACGTCGTGATGGCGGCGCTCCGCGCGGACCCGTCCGTGGCCTCGGTGTCGCGCGACGTGATCGTCAGCGTCCGCACCGGCGCGCCGGCGCCGCAGGCGGCCCGCTTCGACGGCCTCGCTATCTCCGGTGCTCCCGTCTACCACCCCGGCGGCGCTCCCACCAACGTGCCCAACGATCCCTACTACAGTTTCCAGTCGTGGGGCGCCAATCTGGTGGATCTCCCGCGGGCGTGGGCCATCGCCACGGGCGGCACGGGGTTCACGATCGCCGTCGTCGACATGGGCGTTCGCTTCGACGATCCGGACGTGGCGCCCAACTACACGAACGACGGCTACGATTTCGTCTCGCCCACCACGTTGGCCCAGCTCGGCTACTCGGTTCCTGCGGTGTTCTGCGGCGGTGGTACCTTCGCCAACGTGGACGACGACGGCGACAACGGTCCCGATCCCGATCCCACCGATCCGGACGACGTGTCCTATGACAGCACCGGGACCTGCTGGCAGCACGCCACCCTCGGGGACCACGGGCTCTGGACCTCGGGCATCATCGGTGCCGTGGGGAACGACGGCCGCAATGTGACCGGCGTCGACTGGACGGCCCGCATCCGGCCCATTCGCGTCATCGGCATAACCGGCGACGGGATCGGCTTCGACGTCGCGCAGGGCATCCTCTACGCGGCCGGCCTCCCGGCCACCGGAGCCGGCGACTCGCTCGTGACCGCCCCGTCCAGGTCCGCGATCATCAACCTGAGCCTGGGCGGATTCGGGGTCGATCCCGCCGACTCGGCGGCCGTCGCGGCCGCCGTGCAGGCGGGGTGCCTGGTCGTCGCGTCGGCGGGCAACGCCACGAGCGACGTGCCCTTCTACCCCGCGGCCTACGCCGGCGTCGTCGGCGTCTCGGCCGTCGGGATGGATGGAACGATCGCCTCGTACTCGAACGCCGGCTCCTATGTGGCCCTCTCGGCTCCCGGCGGCGACTTCCGTCTCGACGACAATGGGGGGGACGGCGTACTCGGGCCGGCGTGGAACTTCGTGACCGGCCAGCCGACGCTCGAATTCGGCTACGGGACGTCGGCCGCCGCGCCGTACGTATCGGGAGCGGCCGGCCTGCTGCTCGCCCATGAGCCGACCCTCACCGCGCAGCAGCTCACGACCCGCCTGGAGCAGTATGCGTCGCGCCCGCCGAACAGCACGCGCAGCGACACCTACGGCTGGGGCATCGTGAACGCGTACAATGCGCTCACGCAGCAGGACGGTCCGCCGCGCCAGGAGTACGTGCGGCTGCTCGACGCTGCCACTGGGAAGATGGACACGGCGGTGGAAGTCGATGCGACCGGGCGGTTCACGTTCACGCAGTTGGCCCCGGGCACCTACCGCCTGGAGGGTGGCCAGGACGAGAGCGGTGACGCCACGATCGGGATCCCCGGACGTCGGTTCGGGTGGGCGGGGCCGGCGGGCGATCCCACCGTGTTCAATGCGGATTCGGGCGGCGCACCCGTCCAGACGGCCGGGATCACCATCGGCGTACCCACCGAGTCGGAACCGAACAACGACGTCACCACTGCCAATCCGCTGAGCGTCGGGGGGTACGTCGTCGGGAGCATCACGCCGCCGGACACGGCGGACTTCTTCGAGGTGCTGGTTCCCACGTCGGGGACCTACACCTTCGAGACGTCCGGGGTGACCGGGAGCTGCGGGTGGGGGCTCGAACTGGATACGTCGCTGCAGCTGTTGAATTCGGCCGGAACCGCCATCGCCACGAACGACAACAACCAGCTCGCGAGCGGTCCCAACTGCTCCACCATCACGACCTCACTCACCGCGGGCACGTACTACGTGGAGGTCCAGGGATCGAGCGCGTCGGGCCTCAACGCCCACGGGCGCTACCGGCTGCAGGTGCGCACCGGGACCTGATC
>JBJKRG010000335.1:0-6749 GCA_046704805.1 Gemmatimonadaceae bacterium | reverse complement strand
GTCGATCACCCATTCGAAGCCGGTCCACGGTCCGGGGGTGATGTCGCGCGTCGCCACGGTGTCGCCCGCGCCCACGACGTACACGAACTGCCGACCCAGCCCCTGCTGCACCGCGCGCTGCGGCACGGTCAGCGCCGCGGGCCGCGTGATGCCGTCCAGGCGCACGTGCACGAATTCGCCCGGGACGAGCGCTCCGTTGCCGTTGGCGAAGAGGGCCCGGAATTCCTGCGTGCCCGTGGCCGAGTCGATCACCGGCGAGATGTAGTCGAGCCGCCCGACCACCGGCAGCCACGTGCCGTCCGCCTGCTGCACGCGCACCTCGAGCCGGCTCCCCGGCCGCAGCAGGGCGCGGTCCGCCGCACGCCGGTGCCAGGCCGTGATCTGGTCGGAGGACGGGCGGAAGCTCACGTACACCGGATCGAGCTCATCGATGGTGGTGAGCAGGTCGGCAGGGCCCGTGACGCGGGCGCCCAGCTGGAGGCGCGTGCGGCCCACGCGTCCCCCGATCTCGGCGCGGATGCGCGTGTCACTGAGATCCTTCGTGGCCTGGTCCAGCGCGGCCTTCGACGCCTCGACGGCCGTCCGTGCGTTGTCCACGTCCTGCTGCGCCACGGCGTGGCGGGGCAGCAGGGGCTCCAGCCGCGCCAGCGTGCGGGTGGCGTTGTCGTACGTCGCCCGCGCGCTCTGGTAGGCGGCGGCGTAGCGGACCGTGTCGAGCTGGTAGAGCAACTGCCCCGGCTTCACCAGCGATCCTTCGACGAACGGCCGGGACACGATCACGCCTTCGACGCGTGAGCGCACCTCCACGCGCCGGTAGGCCTGGACCTGGCCGACGAACTCGAACGGGGTCGGCACGACGTGCGGGCGGACGGTGACGATGCCCACCTGCGTGGGCGGCATGCGTCCGCCGGGACCGAACCCGCCGCCTGGTGGACCGCTCTTCCGGCCGCACCCGGCAACGGCGAGTGCCGCCGCGGCCACCCCCATCCAGGCCACTCGAGTACTGCGTCGCGCGGAACCAGTTTCCCCCACAGAACCTCCCGACGGGTCGAATCTGCAACCTATCGGGTGGTACGGAGCGGCGTCTACGGGGGCCGCTATTTGGTTTCTGCAAACACCCCGGCACCGCGGCCGCGGCGCCGCCGCGCGACGCCGCGCGACGCCGCGCGACGCCGGACGCTACCGGGAGAGCTCGATCACGTCCCAGTAGCCGTGAATCTGTCCCGCCTTGAAGGCCTGGAGGATGCGTTCGATCGGCGTCACCAGCAGTTCGCCGCGCATGCCGTACCCGCCCCGGTAGCCGAACCCGAACACGGAGCGGACGAACACGCTGCGGCGATCGAGCGGGAGGGTGGCGACATTGGCGTAGAAGTGGCGCCACGACGTCTCGCTCTGGAACAGGTACTGCTCCACGTTGGACGTATAGAACGTGGTCACCACGGCTCCGTGGTCGCGCACGTAGCGGCCCACCGCCCGCAGCGCCTTCGGGCCGCCGAAGTCGCCGACCAGTGGGACCAGAAGGTTCGCCCCCTCGAAGTCCCGGATGGCGCGGTACCGCGCCGCACTGCCCAGGTAGCCGATGTTCTGGCCGGCACTGTCGGTCTCCTGCATCATCTCGGCGTAGCTCGGCATCCACCGGCCCCAACGGCCGCCGCGGGACCCGCCGGAATACGTGATGTCGGGTCCGAGGTCGAAGAAGGCCCCGTAGACGTACGCGAGCCCGTCGAGATCGTCGGACGAGAGGGTGAAGTGGTGCCGCTGTGTGAGGAGGCGGTCGATGGCCTGCAGCGTGGCACGGTACTGCGCCGTGTCCGGCCGCGCCGCGTACAGCGCCCGGAACAGGACCGGCGCCGAGGCGCCGGTATCCGGCGCCCGCACGAGTGGCCGCGCAAACAGGTTGGCCAGGAAGTCGGCCCGCGTGGGCGACATCTCGAACAGCGCCTTGTACATCAGCTGCTGCAGCAGCGCCTGGCGGCGGATGTCGACGATGAACGCCATGCGGGGCCGGAGCGCGATGATGTACGTGAAGTTCTGATCGGGGCCCACGCCCAGGTACACGCCGCCCGGCGGCGTGGCCGCCCGGAGCCGGCCGACGATCTGTTGGTATCCCGTCTCGTTCGACACGAAGTTGTCGGACCGGAAGTAGCCGCCCGGTTCCGACATCGTGGTCACCATCCGCCAGAACGTGCTGTCGGCGAGGTGCGTGGGCAGCGGCTGGACGGCGGTCCGCGGCGCGGCCTCCGGCGCCGCCACCATCGTCAGCGCGATGAGCGATGCCAGGAGCGTCTGGGGCTGGGTGAAGCGCGTGCGACGTCTCGACCGGAACATGGCGGACCCTCCGTCCCCGCGTGCCGCGCGGACCCTTCTACTATGCAGCGCGGCACACGGAGACGGAACAGCCCCGCCCGGCTAGAAGGTGCCCGCCGTCTTCGGCCGCGGCGGCTGGGCCACGTAGTCCACCGGGATCGCCCCGGTCAGCGTCCCGAGCCAGGCGCGCACGTCCGCCACCTGGTCCGCGCCGAGGTCCAGGCCGATCTGATGCCGCGCCATCAGGGTGATGGCGCTGTCGAGCGACGCCACGGTTCCCTGGCTGAAATAGGGGCCCGTCATGGCCACGTTCCGCAGGGTCGGGACCTTGAACACGTGCAGGTCGGCCGGGGCGTGCGTCACCGCGAAGCGTCCGCTGTCGGTGATCGCGGGCCACGGCACCACCAGCCCCGCCTTCTGGAAGGACTGGCCGCCGACGTACGGGCCGGCGTGGCAGGCGGTGCAGCCCGCCGCCACGAAGGTCTTCACGCCCCGCTTCTCCTGGTCGGTCAGCGCCGAGTCGTCGCCGGCGAGGAAGCGGTCCCACCGCGACGGGGTGACCAGCCCGCGCTCGAAGGCGCCGATGGCGCGGCCCACGTTGTCGTACGTGATCGGGTCGGTTTCCCCGGGGAACGCGGCGGCGAATTGGGCCCGATACTGCGCCGATGCGCGCAGGTGATCGAGTACGGGACCCGGCCCCGACATCCCCATCTCCGCCGGGTTGAGGATCGGACCCTTGGCCTGGTCCTCGATGTTCGGGGAGCGGCCGTCCCAGAACTGGGCGATCTGGGCAGCCGCGTTGTACACGGTCGGCGCATTGCGCGTGCCCATCTGTCCCTTGTGTCCGAAGCTGACCCGGCGCCCGTCCGCCCCGTAGCCGTTCAGGGCGTGACAGGAGTTGCAGGACACGTCGTGCCCTTCGGAGAGCAGGGTCTCGTAGTAGAGGCTCCGGCCCAGCGCCTCCTGCGCGGGCGTCGCCGGATGGCCGCGCTCGTCCATGCGGGCCGGCAGGACGCCGAACGCGGCGCGCTCGGCCGGCGTCAACTCCGTGCTCGCCACCTCGGGAAGGGTCCTGAGCGTCCCCCCGCCCGCCGCCGCCTGCTCCTGCCGCGAACTCCCGCTGCACGCCGCCACGAACAGCGCGGCGCCGATCGTCCACCAGCCTGTGCTCCGCATGATCGTCCCTCCGGTTCGAGATCTGCACTCGATTCGGGAGGTTAGGACGATTTCGGAAGCGGCCCAGTCGGGCGAACCCCCGGTGGCTGTCGGGGGCCGCCCGGGGGCGGCCTTCCCGATGATGCGTCAGTGCAGGGGGATGGGCACCCAGGACACGTGCGGGAAGATGAGCCCGGCCATGGCGCCGCCGATGACGCTCAGCCCAATGAAGATGTCGTGGTCGTTGTGCGCCGTGATCGGGTAGAGCGCCGCGCCCAACAGCGCGCCGAGGCCCGTCCCCACCAGGATGCTCCGCGCGTAGTCGCGGTGGGCCTGGTCCACGCTCCGGATCTGCGAGACCGCGATGCCGCGCGGCACCGCGTTCTCCCCCCGCGCGCGCAGCCACACGGAATCGACCGATTGCTGGTAGAGCACGCCCTCGAGGTGCGACGCCGGACCGTTGATCCGCAGCGTCACACCGGACGGCAGCAGGGCGATCTCGGATTGCGCGGCGGCTGGCGCGGCGAACGCCGCGAAACCGGCGAACACGAGCACGAATGCAAAGAATCGACGCATGAGCGAGGTCCTTGGGAGTTCTTGATTCACAGGCACGGCACTGTCAGGGATACGCACGGCGGGCGCGAACGTTGGAGCCGCCGCCCCGAGCCGCCCAGAACGCTCATCGCTCGACCGGCGCCGGTCAACCCCAGCCCCCGGCGCTCATCCCACGTGGAACAGCTCGACGGCGCGCGCGTACCGCTCGCCGAGCACGCGCCGCAGCGCCTCGTCGTCCCGGGCCCGCAACTCCGGATCCCGGGCCAGCAACTCGACCGCCGCCTCGCGTGCACGCGTGCTCAACGCCGCGTCGCGCATCGGGTCGGCCACGCGGAAGGTCGGGACCCCACTCTGCCGCTCCCCGAACAGGTCGCCCATGCCGCGAATGCGCAGGTCCGCCTCGGCGATCCGGAATCCGTCCTCGGTGTCGACGAAGATCTGGAGCCGCTTCCGGGCCTCGCGCCCGACGTCGCCGAGCAGGATGCAGTAGCTCTGCGCGCCGCCGCGGCCCACCCGTCCGCGCAGCTGGTGCAGCTGGGAAAGTCCGAAGCGTTCGGGCTGCTCGATCACCATCACGGTCGCGTTCGGCACGTCGATGCCGACCTCGATGACGGTCGTCGCGACGAGGACGTCGAGCGCGCCGTCGCGGAACCGCCGCATGATGTCGTCGCGTTCGTCGGCGGGCACGCGGCCGTGCAGGAGCGCCACCCGGCGGTGCGCGAACGGCCCCGTGCGCAGCGTCTCGTACATCGTCGTGGCCGCCTTGAGGTCGAGCTTCTCCGACTCCTCGATGACCGGGTACACGACGTAGGCCTGCCGCCCCTTCCCGATCTCGCGGTCCACGAACTGCAGCACGCGCTCGCGGGAGCCGTTCGAGCGGAAGATCGTCGTGATGGGCCGCCGGCCGGGCGGTCGCTCGTCGAGGAAGCTGATGTCCAGATCGCCGTAGACGGTGAGCGCGAGCGAGCGCGGAATGGGCGTCGCGCTCATCAGCAGGACGTCGGGCATCTCGCCCTTGGCGGCGAGCGCCTTCCGCTGCTCGACGCCGAACCGGTGCTGCTCGTCGATCGCCGCGAAGCCCAGCCGCGCGAACGCCGTGGCGTCCTGCACCAGCGCGTGCGTGCCGATCACCAGCTCGGGCCACTCCTCGCCGAGCGAGGGCTGCGTGCGCGCCAGCCGGCCGGCGATCGCCTTCCGCTCGCGTGCGGGCAGGCTGCCGGTGAGCAGGAGCGGCGTGATCCCGAGTGGGGCGAGCAGCCCGGTGATCGTCCGCTGGTGCTGCTCGGCGAGCAGCTCGGTGGGCACCATGATCGCCGCCTGGTACCCGTTCTCGAGCGCGAGCAGGGCCGCGAACAGCGCCACGATCGTCTTGCCGCTGCCCACGTCCCCCTGTAGCAGCCGGTGCATGCGGCGGTCGCTGCACATGTCGTCCACGATCTCGCGCAGCGCGCGCACCTGGGCGTTGGTGAGCGTGTACGGCAGCGACTCCCGCAGGCGCGTGGTGAGCCGGCGCCGGTTGACGAACCGGATGCCGTGGCGGGTTTCGCGGGCCAGCGCCTTGACGCGCAGGTGGAGGAGGTGGACGAAGAACAACTCCTCGAACGCCAGCCGGTCGCGCCCGGCGAGCGCTTCGGCCATCGACTGCGGCCGGTGGACCATGCGCAGGGCGTCGCGAATGTCGGCGACGCCGGCGCTCCGCAGGATCGACGCCGGGAAGTACTCCCGGATCTGGGGCAGCAGCGCATCGAGGTGCGACTCGATGATGTGGCGGATGACCTTGAACGAGAGCCCCTCGGTGGCCGGATAGACCGCGAGCACCCGCCCCTGCGCCGTGCCCTGGTCGTCGGGGCCCAGGTTCACGAACTCGCGGGGCGCGAGCTGGCGGCCGTGGTAGAAGCGGACCGTGCCCGAGGCCAGCAGCACGTCGCCCTTGTCGATGCTGCGGTCCAGGAACGGCTGCCCCGGCCATGCGGCTTCGATCATGCCGCTGTCGTCCTGCAGCACGGCCTGGAAGATGCGCAGGCCCTTGCGCGTGGGCAGCACGCCCTTGGAGATCACCCGCCCGATCACCGTGGCGTCGGCCCCGGTGCGCAGCGACGCGATGGGGGAGATGGTGCTCGCGTCCTCGTAGCGGTGCGGAATGAGCCACACCAGATCGCGGGCCGTGGTGACGTTGAGCTTCTGGAAGGCCGCGGCGCGCCGGGGGCCCACGCCCTTGAGATACGTGACGGGCGTATCGAGCGTGACCCGGGGGCCGGCCGTGGGCATACTAGTCGTCGCTCAGCAGCTCCCGCGCGAACTCCGCAGGATCGAACGGCGCGAGGTCCCCCGCCCCCTCCCCGATGCCGAGAAACTTCACGGGGACGTCGATGGCTTCGTGCACCGCGACGACGACGCCGCCGCGCGCCGTCCCGTCGAGCTTCGTCAGCACCAGGCCGGTGACCGGCACCGCCGCGGCGAAGGTGCGCGCCTGCGCCACGGCGTTCTGGCCGATCGTGCCGTCGAGCACGAGGAGCGTCTCGTGCGGCGCTCCCGGGAGCCGCTTCGCGATGACCCGCGCAACCTTGCGCAGCTCGCCCATCAACCCCGTGGAGGTGTGCAGCCGGCCGGCCGTGTCGACGATGAGCACGTCGACGCCGCGCGCCACCGCCGCGTCGATGGCGTCGAACGCCACCGCGGCCGGATCGGCGCCCGGCCGCGCGCCCACGAATTCGGCGTCCGTCCACTCCGCC
>JBJKRG010000334.1:0-15064 GCA_046704805.1 Gemmatimonadaceae bacterium | reverse complement strand
CGGCGCATCCTGCTCCGTGAAGTCGCGCAGGTGCGCCGCGCTCACGAGCCCGGCGCAGGGCCGGCCGATCGCGGTTTCCCAGCGCTCGCGCAGCAGGAGGGCGCCGGCGCGCAACTCCGACGCCGGGCGCATCAGGGCGAACGGCTCGAACCGCCGCGCCCGATCATCGTCGTACAGGAACAGTTCGCTCATCAGCGCTCGCGCACCGAGGCCGGCAGCTTCGCCAGCAGGTCCTTGAGGGTGTGCGACCGCTCCACGGTCGTGACGACGGTCAGCCCGCGGCACGTGACGACCACCAGGTCGTCCACGCCATAGAGCACGACGGTGCCGTCTTCGGCGTGCACCACGTTCCCCCTGGCGTCGACGGCATGGGCGTCCCCCGCCAACGCGTTGCCGTCGGCATCGCATGGGCGCACCCGCCGGAGCGCCCCCCACACGCCGATGTCGTCCCAGCCGAAGTCGCCGGGCAGCACCAGCACACGCTCGCTCCGCTCCATCACGCCCACGTCCACCGAGATCGGCTCCACGGCCGCGAAGAAGGCGGCCAGGTCGTCCGGATGCCCGGCCAGCGCTGGAGCGACTTCGGGGGTATGCGCGCGCACTTCGTCGAGATAATCGCCGACCCGCCACACGAAAATGCCGGAATTCCACAGATAGCCCTCGGCGCACATTCGGGCGGCCCGCTTGGCGTCGGGCTTCTCGACGAACCGGGCAACCGTGCGCAGGCCCGGCGCCACCTCGCCCGAGGGCTGGATGTAGCCGAATCCCGGGTCGGGACGGGATGGGACGACGCCGACCGTGACCAGACTGGCATGGGCTTCCGCGGCCTTGGCTGCCTGCAGCAGCGTGTGGCGGAATCCTGCTTCGTCGCGCACCGCCCAGTCGGCGTGCACCGAGAGCATCGTGGCCGCCGGCCCATCCTGGGCGGCGATGCGATGCGCTGCCCAGGTGAGTGCAGCGGCCGTGCCGGCCGGTCGCGGTTCGGCGACCAGGTGGTCCCGGGGCACCTCGGGGGCCAGCGTCGCGATGGCGGGAACGAGCGATGCGTTCGTGAGTATCAGCGTGTGCTCCGGGTCGGCAAGCGGGCGCACGCGGTCCAGGGTATCACGGAGCAGGGGGTGGGTGCTCACCAGTGGCAGGAGCTGCTTCGGCCGCTCCGGTGTGCTCAGTGGCCAGAATCGGGAGCCCACGCCGCCCGCCAATACGACGACCCATCGACTCATGTGATGCCCGCAGTTCCACTCTCACCCGGCAGGCCGACGAGCTCCGCGGCCCGTGCGTACAGACGCTTCGGGCTGAATGGTTTGGTCAGGAATTCACTGGCGCCCATGGCCATCGCCCGCCGCTGGTATTCCGCCTCTCCGGCCGCGGTGAGGATGATGCACGGGACCTCGCGCCACCGCGGGTCGGCCCGCATCGCGGCCAGGACGTCGAGCCCGCTCTCGTGCGGCATCATGACGTCGAGCAACACGAGGCCGACGTCCGGCGACTGTTCGAGCACGGCCAGGGCTTCGCGCCCGTCATACGCCAGGGACACGCGAAACGGCCCCTGCTCGAGTTTCATCTTGATGATGCGCCCGATGTGGGGCTCGTCATCGGCGACCAGTACGTGGAAGTCCGGGCGCGGCGACGTCACGGTTCACACGAGCGCGGCGATGTGGCCTCGATTGCGCCGCAGCTCGAACAGCAACTGGGGCACATTGGCGCTCGGCGACAGCAACACGAACAGGACGGCCTCGCTGCCGAGCGTCGAAACGACCGCGAGGCCGTCCCGGTGCTCGAGCACGGCTGTGAGCAACTCACCACGCCCGGCGGCGCGGCCAAGGTCGTCGGCGGCGGCGATGATCGGCGGGATCCGCGCGGCCAGGTCCTCGGGGTCGAAGCCGGGCGCCGCCTGGCCGTCGATCAGCAGTCCGTCACGGCCAAGAATGACCGCTGCCTCCACGCCCTCCCGCTGCCGGATGGCGGCGACGAGGTCCCGAATGCTCGCCATTCCCGCTCCTTGGAAAGTGTTGGCGAAGCTAGAGATCGACCGGAGCGAAGTCAAGCGACGGCAATCGCTTGAAGTCACTCCGTGCATCCGATATCCTTCGCCCTTACGTCATCCTCTGTCCGACGGGCCAGGGCCCCGCACATGCGACCAATCTCGATGATCGTCGGCGGCACCGCGGTCGCGTTCTGCGCGGCCTGCGGGGCGCTCAAGCCACCCAAGGCACAGTTCAGTACGCTGTCCACGGCCCCCATTGTCTTCGCGCTGAACGGAGCCGCCCCGGGCAGTCCCGCCGGCCTCGACTTCCTCTCGGCATCCGCGGTCACGCTCGACGCGAACTTCCAGTTCAACGTCGCCCTCGACATCGATTCTGCCGGGCAGATCGTCATCTATCCCGCCAAGGACGTGGCGAACGGACTCGCGACCACGATCAGCGTCGGACTGCAGCGCGTCAACGGCAGCTTCGACGCCTACACCGACGCGCGGAAGAGTGGGTACAAGTACGATTCGACGCTGGTCGTGCCGGTGGGGCAGGTGGTCGGCGTCAACGTGCTCGATCCGTCGACCTGCACGGTCTACTCGCTCGGAACGTCGTATTACGCCAAGTTCGTGGTGGACAGCGTGGATCTCGCCGATCGGGCGATGTTCACGCGCGTGACGAGCGATCCCAACTGCGGCTACGTCTCCTTCGCGCCGGGCCTCCCCACCAAGTGAGCCATGCACGACCTCCGCATGCTGCGCGATCAGATCGACGTGCTTCGCGACGCCGTCCGGCGGAGGGGCGCGGCGGACGCGCTCCTGCCGGTCATCGAGCGGGGCGAGGCACTGGAGCGGGAACGCCGGGCCCTCATCACCGCGGTTGAGGAGAAGAAGGCCGAGCGCAATGCCACGTCGCAGGACGTCGCACGGCGGAAGCGCGCCGGCGAGACGGCCGACGAGCTGATCGCCCGCGGACGGGCCATCGGAGAAGCGATCGCCGCCGGCGAGCGCGAGCTGGGCGAGGTGGAAGACGCTCTCAGCCGGCTCCTGCTCGACCTCCCGAACGTCACCCTGCCTGAGGTGCCGGCGGGAGGCGAGGACCAGAACGTGATCGTGAAGTCGTGGGGCGAGCCCCGGCCGCGGGACGGGGTCCGTCCGCACTGGGAGGTGATGGACGCGCTCCGTCTGTTCGATCCCGAGCGGGCCGCCAAGATCAGCGGGTCGGGATTCGTCGTCTATCGGGGGCGGGGATCCCGCCTGGTGCGCGCACTCCTCGCGATGTTCATGGACACCCACGTCGCCGAGCACGGCTACGACGAAGTGTGGCCGCCGCAACTCGTCACCCGCGCGTCGATGACCGGCACCGGGCAGCTCCCGAAGTTCGAGGACGATGCGTACATCACGCGCGGTGACGAGCTGTTTCTCATTCCGACCGCCGAGGTGCCCGTCACGAATCTCTACCGGAACGAGATTCTTGAGGGGGACCAGCTGCCGATGGCGTTCGTCGCCTACTCGCGCTGTTTCCGGCGCGAGGCGGGCTCGGCCGGCAAGGACACCCGTGGGATTCTGCGCACGCACGAGTTCGACAAGGTGGAACTGGTGCGGTACGCGACGCAGGACGACTCCGACGCGCAACTCGAGCTGCTGACCCGCCATGCCGAGACGCTCCTCGAGCGTCTCGAAATTCCCTATCGGCGCAAGCTGCTGGCGGCCGGCGACACCGGCTTCTCGTCGGCGAAGACGTACGATCTCGAAGCCTGGGCGCCGGGCGTGGGGGCGTGGCTCGAGGTCTCGTCGTGCAGCACGTTCACGGACTTCCAGGCGCGCCGGGCGAATATCCGCTACCGCCCCGCGCCGGGGGAGAAGCCGAAGTTCGTGCACACCCTCAACGGGTCGGGGCTGGCGTTCCCCCGCACGATCGCGTGCCTCCTCGAGCACCACCAGCAACCGGACGGCTCGGTGGCGATTCCTGCCGCGCTGCAGCCCTACCTGGGGATGGACCGGCTCGCGTGATCCGCATGCGTCGCGGCGCGCCCGAGGTGCTCGTTGCCACGCTGATCGTTCTCCTCCTGGGCTCGTACGTCTTCTACACCCAGCGGGTCGTCACGTCCCTGCGCGCCGCCGCCGAGCGCTCGGGGCGCATGTACTCGCGGGTCTACCGCGCGCTCAGCGACACCACCGAGGGCGCCGCGTTCCAGGCGCTGTTCGAGATCTCGGCCGACATCCGCCAGCAGGGTGTGCCGCTGATCATCACCGACAGCACGGGACGCCCCCTGTTCCACGCGAACCTGCCATTCGCCGGTGGCGACTCGGTGAGTGATGCCGACCCCCGGGTGCGGGCCTACGTCGCCACGCTCGACCACGAGAACAGCCCGGTGGTGGAGCCGTGGGGGCAGACCATCCACTACGGGAACACGCCCCTGGTGTATTGGCTGCGCATCATCCCCCCGCTGCAGGCGGTCACGGCTCTCCTGCTCCTGGCCGCCGGGTTCCTCATCATCCGGACGCGCAGCGATGCGGCGCGCGAGCACCTCTGGGCGGGGATGGCCCGCGAATCGGCCCACCAGCTCGGCACGCCGCTGTCGAGCATCGGGGGGTGGGTGGAACTGCTCGAGGAGCGCGGCCACGATGACCCCGCCGCGCTGGCCATGGCCGGCCACCTGCGCGCCGACGTCGACCGGCTGGAGCGCGTCGCCCACCGGTTCGAGCGCATCGGCCGTGAGCCGAAGCGGGATCCCCTGGACGTCCCGGGCATCGTGGATCGGGTGGCCGCGTACTTCCGCGCCCGTGTCCCGACGCTCGCCAACTCCATCGCCATCGACGTCGAGCACGGGGCGGGCGAGGCGAAGCCCGTGGTCGGCGACGCTGTCCTGCTCGAGTGGGCCGTCGAGGTGCTCGTGAAGAACGCGCTCGATGCGCTCGCCGGGCGGGGAGGGCGGATCACGCTCTCTACGATACCGCGGACCGACGGGGGGTACCGCATCCGGGTGGCCGACGATGGCCCCGGCATCCCGCGTGAGCTGCGCGACAAGGTCTTCGAACCGGGCTTCTCCACGAAGCGGGCCGGATGGGGCGTCGGTCTGTCGTTGGCGAAGCGCATCGTCGAGGAGAACCACCGGGGGAAGCTGGTGCTCGTGCCGTCGGACCGGGGGGCCACGTTCGACGTTATTATTGAGTGATGTCCCGACCCGCCGATGACGCGTTGCTCGACGACCTGAATCCCGCACAGCGCGAAGCCGTTCTCCACCACGAAGGTCCGCTGCTCGTCCTCGCCGGCGCCGGCTCCGGCAAGACCCGCGTGCTCACGCGCCGCGTGGTGCGCCTGATCCGGGCGCATCGCGTCACGCCCTCGCAGATCCTTGCCGTCACGTTCACGAACAAGGCGGCCGGCGAGATGCGAGGCCGCATCGCGGCCCTGCTCGGTCAGGAGCCCGCCGGCATGTGGGCCGGCACCTTCCACAGCGTCGGGGCGCGTCTCCTGCGGCGCACGGCGCCGCTGGTCGGCCGGTCCCCGTCGTTCACCATCTACGACGAGGATGACACCCTCGCCGTCGTGAAGCGGCTCATGGAGCGTCTCGGCGTTTCCACGAAGCAGTATGCGCCACGGGCCGTGCGCAGGGCCATTTCCGATGCCAAGAACGCCCTCGTGGGGCCGGAGGAGTATGCGTCCCTCGCCCGGGACCCGTTCGGCCAGGCCGTGGCCCGCGTCTATGCCGAGTACGAGCCCGCGCTGCTGCGGGCGAACGCCGCCGACTTCGACGATCTCCTGCTGCTCCCGGTGCGGATGCTCGAACAGCATTCCGACGAGCTCGCTCGCCTGCGGCGGCGCTTCCGCCACCTCCTGGTCGACGAGTACCAGGACACGAACCGCGCCCAGTACCGGTTGGTGTCGCTGCTCGGGGCGGAGCACGGCAACGTCTGCGTCGTCGGAGACGACGACCAGTCGATCTACGGATGGCGCGGCGCCGACATCCGGAACATCCTGGAGTTCGAGAAGGACTTCCCACGCGCGCGCGTCGTGCGGCTCGAGGACAACTACCGCTCCACGCCGCCGATTCTCGACCTCGCCAACGCGGTCATCGCCGAGAACACCGAGCGCATGGGGAAGACCCTGCGGGCCACGCGGAGCGGCGGCGAGCGCGTCGTGGCCCTCCGGGCGCTGGACGAGCGCGACGAGGCGGACTGGCTGGTCGAGGAGCTGCGGCAGCGCCGGACGGCCGAGCGGTGGCAGCTGCGCGATTTCGCCGTGCTGTATCGCACGAACGCGCAGAGCCGGGCGATGGAGGAGGCCCTCCGACGCCACACCGTGCCCTACCGCCTGGTCGGGGCGGTCCGATTCTACGATCGCCGCGAAATCCGCGACCTCATGGCCTACCTGAAGCTGGTGGCAAACCCGGCCGACGACGAAGCCTTTCGCCGGGCCGTCGGGGTGCCCCGGCGCGGCATCGGCGAGGCGACCGTCGAGCTGTTGGGCGGGCGCGCCCGTGCGGCCGGACTGCCGCTGTTCGAAGCGGCGACGCGCGATGAGCTGCTCGATGGAATCCGGCCCGCGACCCGTGTCGCGCTCGGCGAGTTCACGGCACTCATCGCGAAGCTCCGCGAGCGGGCCCGCGAATCCGCCGTGGACGAGCTGCTGCGCGATCTCGTCGATGCCATCCGGTACACGGAACATCTCGCCGCCGAGGGGGAGGAACTCGCCCGCGACCGGCTGGACAACGTCCGTGAGCTCATCGCCGGCGCCTCGGAGACGGTGGAGGACGTCGAGGGCGAGGTCGGGCTCACGCCCCTCGATCTCTTCCTCCAGCGGGCCACGCTCGTGGCTGACGTCGACGCGCTCGCCGCCGACGCCGACGCGGTCACGCTCATGACGCTGCACAACGCCAAGGGGCTCGAGTTCCCGGTAGTCTTCATCGCCGGGCTGGAGGACGGTCTCTTCCCGCTGGCCCGGGCCTACGAGGAGCCGGCGATGCTCGAGGAGGAACGCCGCCTGTTCTACGTCGGAATCACGCGGGCCGAGCGGCAGCTCTACCTGCTCCACGCCGAGTCGCGCCGCCGCAACGGCGAGTTCATGCCGTCGAGCCCGTCCAGCTTCCTGGCGGCGATTCCCGACGGAATGCTGGAGCGCCGGCAGACCATCCGCGTGCGCAGCAGCGGCCGCGGCGTGCTCGGAGGGTTGACCGGGCCGCGCGATCGGTGGCGCGACGAAGCCTGGGGGCGTGGCTCGTCGCGGTACGCCGACGACGATATCTTCCCGTCGGCCGCGGCCCGGCGCCCGGGCCGTCCCGTGTCGATGACCGTGGCGATCGAGGACGAGTCGCAGGACGCGGCAATCATCGCCCTGGGCGCCCGCATCCGGCACCGGAAATTCGGGACCGGCACCATCGCCGAGATCACCGGCGCCGGCATGCAGACCAAAGTGCGTGTGGATTTCGACGACGAGGAAGTGGGGCGGAAGACGCTCGTCGTGGCGCAGGCCAACCTCGAACGCGGGATCGACTAGTGGCGGTTTCCCTCGACGACGTACGGCACATCGCGGCGCTCGCACGCTTGGGGCTCTCCGACGAGCGCGCCGCGGCCCTGACGGCCGAGTTGAACACGATCCTCGGCCACATGGACGTCCTCTCGAAGGTCGAGACGTCGGGGGTGGCCGATGCCGGGGAGGGGCCGGGCATGCCCCTTCGGGCCGACGCGCCGCCGTCCGATGTCCTGGCGCGTCCGCCGCAGGACTTCGCCCCGTCCTACCGCGAGGGCTTCTTCCTCGTGCCGAGACTGGCCACCCACGAGACGGAGGAGGAGGCGTGAGCGCCGCCGCCCGCGAGGCCGTGGCGGCGTCGATCCGCCGCGCCGACGAGGTGAACGCCGGCCGCGAGGGACTCAACATCTTTGCATGGCGCGACGACGCCGACGCGGCGGCGCAGGCGGACGCGAGTCCGGAGGGCCCGCTCGCCGCGCTGCCGGTGGCCGTGAAGGACAACATCGCCACTCGGGTCCTTCCCACGACGTGCGGGTCGCACATCCTGCGCGGCTTCGTCAGCCCGTACGAAGCCACCGTGGTGCGCCGCCTGCGTGCCGCCGGCGCGGTGATCTTCGGAAAGACCAACATGGACGAATTCGCGATGGGATCGTCCACGGAGCACAGCGCATACGGCCCGACACGCAACCCCCATGCGCACGACCGTGTGCCGGGGGGATCTTCCGGCGGGTCGGCGGCCGCCGTGGCCGCCGGCGTGGTCCGGATCGCGCTCGGCTCGGAAACCGGCGGCTCGGTGCGGCAGCCGGCCGCGCTGTGTGGAGTCGTGGGGGTGAAGCCGACGTACGGCCGGGTCAGCCGCTACGGCCTCGTCGCGTTCGCCTCGTCGCTCGATCAGGTGGGCGTGTTCGGCCGCAGCGTCGATGACGCCGCGCTCGGGCTCGGCATCATCGCCGGGCGCGATCCCTTCGACGCGACGTCGGTCGACCATCCGGTGCCGGACTATCGGGCCACCGCCCGGACGTCGCTCCAGGGCATGGTGGTCGGGAAGCCGAAAGAGTACTTCCCCGACGACCTCGAGCCGCAGCTCCGTGACCGGTGCGAGCGGTCCCTCGCCCATCTCCGCGCCCTCGGCGCCGAAGTGCGAGAGGTCTCGCTTCCCCACACGAGCCTCGCGATCCCCGTCTATTACATCGTGGCGCCTGCCGAAGCCTCGTCCAACCTGGCCCGGTTCGACGGCGTGCGGTACGGCCTCCGGCTCGAGGGGGAGGGACTCCGGGGGATGTTCGAGGCGACGCGGTCGGGCGGGTTCGGTCCCGAGGTGACGCGCCGCATCATGCTCGGCACGTACGTCCTGTCGGCCGGCTACTACGATGCCTACTACCGGAAGGCCCAGCAGGTGCGACAGCTCATCGCGCGCGACTTCGCCAACGTGTTCGCGAGCGGCGTGGACGTGCTGTTCACGCCGACGTCGCCGCAGCCGGCCTTTCCCATCGGCGCGACGACGGATCCGTACGAGATGTACCTGAACGACATCTTCACGGCCACGGCGAACCTGGCCGGCGTTCCGGCGATGTCGCAGCCCATCGGACGGGTGGATGGGCTTCCGGTGGGAGGGCAGTTCATCGCGCCGCATTTTCAGGAGGCGCGCATGTTCGCCGCCGCGTACGCGCTCGAGGGGGCGCTTGGCGAGGAGGCGCATCGATGAGCAACGCGGCCGTGACCGCTGCGAGCGAGCGGTATGAGATGGTGGTGGGACTCGAGGTGCATGTGCAGCTCAAGACCGCCACCAAGGCGTTCTGCTCGTGCTCGACCGCGTTCGGCGACCCGCCCAACCAGAACGTCTGTCCGGTGTGCCTGGCACTGCCCGGTGCGCTGCCGGTGCTGAATGCGGAGGCGGTCGCGCTTGCCGTGCGCGCGGCGCTCGCGCTGGGGTGCACCGTGCATTCGGTGTCGATCTTCGCCCGCAAGAACTACTTCTACCCCGACCTGCCGAAGGGCTACCAGATCTCGCAGTTCGACCGTCCCCTCGCCACGGGCGGGGCAGTCGAAGCCGCGGGACGCCGGGTGGGAATCACGCGCCTTCATATGGAAGAGGACGCCGGCAAGTCCGTGCACGATCGCTTCGCCGGCGGCACCGCGATCGATCTCAATCGCGCCGGCGTCCCCCTCGTCGAGATCGTGAGCGAGCCGGACATGCGCTCGGCAGCGGACGCCGGCGCCTACCTTCGCGCGCTGAAGCAGATCCTCGAGTACGTCGACGTCAGCGACGTGAGCATGGAGGAGGGTTCCCTGCGCGTCGATGCGAACATCAGCGCGCGGCCCCGCGGCGCCACCGTGCTCGGCACGAAGACCGAAGTCAAGAACATGAACTCCTTCTCCGGCGTCGAGCACGCCCTGGAAGCGGAGTTCGTCCGGCAGTGCGCCCTGCTCGAGGCCGGGGGCCGCGTGGAGCAGCAGACCATGCTCTGGGACGGCGCGGCTGGAGAGGTCCGGCCGGCACGCAGCAAGGAGGGCAGCCACGACTACCGGTACTTCCCCGAGCCCGACCTGCCGCCGCTCGTACTGACCGGCGAGTTCGTGGACGGCATTCGTCGGGCACTTCCCGAACTGCCCGCCGCCCGCCGCACCCGGTACGCCGCGGAATTCGGCCTCGGGGAGTACGACGTCGAGGTACTCACGGCGAATCCGCGCGTGGCCGACTACTTCGAGCGGACTGTGCAGGCGCACGGCGATGCGAAGACCACGGCCAACTGGGTGATGGGCGAGGTGCTCGCCGCGCTGAAGACGAACGGCCAGGACATCGCGGACTTCCGCGTCGGCCCCGCTGATCTGGCGGCGCTGCTCGACCTCGTGCGGAAGGGAGCCGTGAGCCGCACCGCCGGCAAACAGATCTTCGGGATCATGGCGGCCAAGGGTGGTGCGCCAGCCGACATCGCCAGGCGGGAGGGCCTCGAACAGGTGTCCGACGAGGGGGCACTCGGCACCTGGATCGACGAGGTCATCGCCGCGATGCCGGCGGAAGCCGAACGGTTCCGCAACGGCGAGAAGAAGTTGCAGGGGGTGCTGATCGGCGCCGTGATGAAGAAGTCCCGGGGCAGCGCCGATCCCCGCCGGGTGGCTCAGATGCTCGTGGAGCGGCTGGGGTCGTAGACCGGGGCAGGCAGGGAGCGGGCGAAGGTGAGGGCACACGCCGGCAACCCGAAGTGCTGGACGGCCCGTTCCCGGACCGCTTCCTCGCCGCCCTGGCGCAGGGCCTGGCGGCGCACGCGCTTCGCCCGCCGCAGGCGCTCGTCGCCCGACGGATCGTGCCGGTATGGCTCCGAGTGGTCGAGCCGCTGCATGAGGTCGACGATGAAGTCGAACGAGCGCTCCATGTGCGCGCCCACGTCGGCGTCCTGCAGATCCCAGCGGCTCTTTTCCGCCATCAACTGGAAGATGCGCTGCCACGACTCGGAATCGGCCACATGCACCATCCCGCGAAAGATCCGCCGGTTGGTCTGCGTACTGAACAGGGTGGGGCTGAGGATCGCGTCGAGCAGGGCGTCGGACGTGGAATGGTCGAGCAGGATCAGGTCCCGGGCGCGTCGGCTGTAGCGCTCCCCCAGATGCGTTTCAAACCGGCTCTCCCAGTAGCTGTGGCCGATCGACGATGTCGACGACGTGACCGTGAGCTGCATCGGGACGAAGTAGTTGTGGGCCACGGCATCGGCGGAGAGGTGGGCCAGGTAGCCGAGGGCGAAGGCGCGCAGGGGCTCGTCCCGTGCCGCCTCGTAGATGTCGAAGCCGACGTCCCACGAATGGCAGTGCCGGCCGGCCGGCGCGTATTTCTTGGCGATGCTCGTGTCGGCCGCGATCGACCCGTACAGGAAGTCGTACGGGAAAGCATGCAGCAGCTCGGCGATGGCGGCGGGGAGCAGTTGGGCCGACCGCAGCACGGCCTCCCCGAGGAACACGTGCGTGCCGGGCGTCCAGGCGAACGCCGGGTGCGGCAGGGCTACCAAAAGAAAAGCGGCGATCCCCAGCATCGCCGCGGTCCGACCCGTCGTCATGTCGCGTGCCGGCGCCGACGCAGTCGCGGCGCGCGGGGTCGCGGCCGGCGATCCTCCTCGCCGTCCGGCACCTCCGCGTCGTCCTCCGCCTCCTCCTCGGCCTCGTCGTCGTCGGCTGCCGCGAGTTCCGCGCGGCGCGCCCGGCGGGCCCGATGCCGTCGCAACGCCCGCACGCCGGCCCGGACTCCCCGCGCGGCGGAGGCCGTCGTGAGAAAGAGGTCCTCGGCTTCCTCCTGCACCGCGCCCAGCAGGGCATCGAAGTCGCGAACGCGCGCCCCGGTGATGTCAGCGATCTCCCGGAGCTGCCCGTCGAATTGCCCCACCGTCTCGCTCAGCCGATCGACTTCCCGGCGGACCGTGCCCGATACCTCTTCCGCATTCTGCATTAAGCCTCGGGTGCGCTCGAGCACCGGTCCCAGGTCGTGGCGGAGCCCGTCGAGCACCCCGGTGAGCTGCTTCAGCCGATTGCGCACGTACCACGCGGCAGGGAACGCCAGCAGGACGATGAGCAGCAGGACGATCATCAGGATGCCGCTCGCGACGTGCGTCGCCTGATCGAACCACCCGCGGTCGACGATCTGTCGCGTCACGAGCGTATCGGGCAGCGTCGCCGTTGCCTGCAGCATCCACGCGCTCACGCGCACCAGCGGGGCCAGCATCATGGGTGGTGCAGGGATCGTACCCAGAGACACGCAGCGGTGTCAAGCGAGTGACGACGCGCTTGACTGACCGTCGTTGCTCCGGGCATTGTTCGCCATCGCCCGGTCCGGCATTCCCCGCTTACCTCGGGAACGATCCACCTCATGAGCGCTCTGCAGTTCATCGTCGAAGGGGGCCAACCGCTCTCCGGCACCATCCGGCCGGCGGGCAACAAGAACGCGGCCCTGCCGATCATCGCGGCTACCCTGCTCACCGACCAGCCCGTGACGCTGCGGAACGTGCCGCGCATCCGTGACGTCGAGGCCCTCGTCGAGCTCGTTCGCTCGGTGGGCGCATCCGCTGACTGGTCCGGACCCAACGAGTTACGGGTTCATGCCCGGGAGGTGGTCGCCACGCGCCTCGATCCGGCCCTGTGCGCCCGGATCCGCGCTTCCATACTCCTGGCCGCGCCGCTGCTGGTCCGCGCCGGTGCCGTCACCCTCCCGCCCCCGGGTGGGGACGTGATCGGCCGGCGGCGCCTCGACACGCACTTCCACGTGCTCCGCGAGTTGGGGGCGGAATTCACGCTCTCCACACAGTACGAGCTACGGGCCCCCGGGTTCGTCGGAAGCGACGTGTTCCTCGACGAGCCGAGCGTCACCGCGACGGAGAACGCCCTGATGGCGGCGGCCGCCGCCCGGGGCACGACGGTCCTCCGCAACGCCGCCGGTGAGCCGCACGTCCAGGACCTGGCCCGGTTCCTCACGGCCCTCGGTGCCCCGGTGCACGGGATCGGCACCAACACGCTCACCGTCGAGGGCGGGCACACGCTCGGCGGTGCCGACCACGAGATCGGGCCCGACCATATCGAAGTCGGCTCGTTCATCGGCCTCGCGGCGGTGACCAATTCGGCCCTGCGTATCGAGCGGGCGGGTGTCGAACACCTGCGTTCGACCCGGCTCGGGTTCGAGCGTCTCGGGATCGTCTGCCGGGTGGAGGGCGACGACCTGATCGTCCCCGCCGACCAACCCCGCGTGATTCAGGCGGACCTGGGCGGACACGTGCCGAAGCTCGAAGACCAGCCGTGGCCCGCCTTTCCGGCCGATCTCATGTCGATCGCCATCGTGACGGCCACCCAGTGCCAGGGCGTGATCCTCATGCACGAGAAGATGTTCGAGTCGCGGCTCTTCTTCGTCGACAAACTGGTGAGTATGGGGGCCCGGATCGTGCTCTGCGACCCGCATAGGGCGCTGGTCATCGGCCCGTCGCCCCTCCATCCCGGAAGCGTCGACTCCCCGGACATCCGCGCCGGCATGGCGATGCTCCTCGCTGCACTCGCGGCCCCCGGGCGAAGCACGATCCACAACGTGCAGCAGATCGAGCGCGGCTACCAGCGAATCGACGCGCGGTTGCGGGCCCTGGGAGCGCGGATCGAACGCGTCGAGGTGGCTGGGGGATGACACCCGCGGTCCCGGGCGTCGAGCTCGCCCCCGGGCTCGCCGAGCACGGATTCCTCGCGTTCACGACGACACGGGCCTTCGGCAGCCTCGGCACCGCGACGGGGGAGCCGGTCCACGACGTGATGGAACGGTGGCGCCGCATCACCGACTACCTCGGGGCGGAGGGAGTGCGTCGTCTCGCCACGGCGGCGCAGGTCCACGGCACCCGGGTGCTCACGCACGCCGGCCAGTGGGCAGGGTGGCTGCGCGGACCAGCGGCCGACGGCCACGCCTGTCCCTCGGGCGCCGGGACGGCCGTGGCCGTGACCGTGGCCGACTGCGTACCGGTGTTTCTGGCCCATCCGTCGGGGGCGATGGCGCTCCTGCATTCCGGCTGGCGGGGGACCGAAGCCCGGATCCTCGACGCCGGGGTGCGGGCGCTGGAGGCCCTGGGGTGTGCGCCGGCCGAGTTGACGGTCCACCTGGGGCCCGCCATCTGCGGCCGCTGCTACGAGGTGGGCCCGGACGTATACGAGCGTCTGACCGGCCGGCCCGTAGATCGCCCGACTCCCGTGGATCTGCGCGCGCTCATTGCCGAACAGGCGCGAGCGCTCGGGATCCAAACGATTTCGACGAGCCGGTGGTGCACCCGCTGTGACAACGAACGCTTCTTCTCTCACCGAAGTGGCGACGCCGGGCGTCAGATTTCTTTGATGGCTCCCCGCAACCGTCTGTTCGCTTGACTCACTAGTGGCGACCAAGTAGCTTGCGAGTCACACGCGGCGAAGGCCGCGCGGAAATGTGGGGGAGGTTCCCCACATTTTTTTGTTCTGTAGGGAACACTTTCCACAACACGTGAATCAAGAGCTGGAACATATTGTCGATCAAGAACTTGACACGCTTGGATTCGATCTGGTCGAGCTCCGGCGTGGCGGAACGAGATCGCGCCCGCTGGTCGAGGCCCGGATTGACCGGCGGGATGGCGGGACGGTGACGGTGGAGGATTGCGCACGCGTTTCACGCGCGCTGGAAGCGCGGCTGGATGCGAGCGGATTGTTGTCGGATCGATATGTGCTGCAGGTGTCGTCGCCGGGGGAGCGACCGCTGCGCTCGGCGGCGGAGTGGCGCCGGTTCGTGGGACGTTGGGCGACGGTGCTCAGCCCGATGCTCGGCGGACGATTCGAGGCGCGCATCGTGGAGGTGACGGGTGGGGAGGGGGCAGAATCCGTGGTGCTGGAGCTCGAATCGGGTAGCCGGCGGACCGTACCACTCGGGGAGGTGAAGGAGGCGCGGTTGGCATTCCGCGTGTAGGGTCGGCGAACGGAAGGGAAGCGCTTGGGCGTGGGATCGACGAACGGTGGTCGGCGGTGGTCGCCGGCCCATGACGAGGATGTCTGGATGGTAAGCTCAGCAGAGATTTTGGCCGCATTCCGCGAGGTGTCCAACACCAAGCAGCTCGACCGGGCGGAACTCTACGGGCTCCTTCAGGACGGCA
>JBJKRG010000333.1:0-29013 GCA_046704805.1 Gemmatimonadaceae bacterium | reverse complement strand
GGCTTCCGCCGCGTGCACGGCCGCGGCGAGGCCGGCCGGTCCCGCCCCGACCACGGCGACGTCCACGGCCGACGGCTCAGCCATCGGTCCCGCCCGCCGTGCGGATCGACATCCCCGCCGTGCAGGGTACGAGGCACGCTCGCTGGTGCGGTCGTCCGTCGATCGTCACGCGGCATTCGAAGCAGATCCCCATCCCACACACCGGCCCGCGCGGATCGCGCTGCACCGACGCGCGAAAGACGGCCACCCCGTGCTCCAACAGGGCGACGGCCACGGTCGAGCCCGCTGCCACGGTACAGGGACGTCCGTCGATCGTGAGTTCCACGCGAGGCGCGCTCACGCCGCCTCCGTGGCAGGCATGCGGCGGCCGGGAAGGAACGGCGTCGCATCGATCGGGGCGTCGCGGCCGGTGATTCCCGCGGCGACGATTGCGGCGGTTCCGGTCGCGGTCGTGATGCCGAGGCCCTCGTGCCCCGTCGCGATCCAGAGACCCGGCACGTCGGGCCAGGGGCCGATGAGAGGCAGCTTGTCCGGCGTGGCGGGGCGGAACCCGGTCCACGTGCGGATGGCGAGGCAGTCGGCGAGAGCAGGCACGAACGTGACGGCACGCTGCACCATCTCGCGCACGATCGTCGGATTGACCGACAGGTCGCGTCCCGCGAGCTCGCGGGAAGATCCGATCAGCAGCTGCCCGGTGGTGCGCGGCTGCAGATTGAAGGCCGTGGACGCGCCCGACATCGTGTGGGCGCTGCGCAGGTAGCCGAGCTCGACGAGCTGGCTGTGGACGAGACCGGGGTAGCGATCGGTAATGACGAGGTGGCCCCGGCGCGGCGCGACGGGCAGCGCCGGGACGAGCGCCGGGGCATCGATGCCGGCGGCGAGCACGACGGCAGCCGCCGAGATCTTCTCGCGCGCCGAGCCCGTCGCGAGCGTCACCGTGCCCGAGCCGACGGCGGTGACCTGGACGCCCGACCGTACGACGGCTCCCCGCTCGGCGGCGGCGGCGAGCAGCCAGCGGGCGGCGTTCGGTGGATACAGGATGCGGTCGTCGGGCACGAACAGGGCACCCGCCAGGCCGGGGCGCAGATTCGGCTCTGCCGCCGCCAGCGCGTGTGCGTCCAGCACGTCGGCGCGAACGCCCGCGGCCTCGTAGACGACTCGCTTCTGCGCAACCAGGGCCAACTCCGCCTCGTCACCGGCAATCCACAGCGTGCCCGGGCATTCATCCTCGCAATCGAGCGACAGCGCGGGTGCGAGGTCGGCCCACAGGCGGCGCGAGAACACGGTAAGCGCGAGCTGCGGCGCCGAATCGTCCATCACGACGACGTGGCCCATGCCCGCTGCGGTGGCCCCGCTGCCCGGGAACGCGGACTCGCAGACCAGCACGCGCATTCCCTCCCGGCTGAGGGCGTGCGCGCACGCGGCGCCGACGATTCCCGCGCCGATGATCACGACGTCGGGACCTGCACTCACGTGCCGGACCAGCCGAAGCGGAAGGGATCGGCGGGGTCGAAGCGGAGCGTGCTCCGCGCCGTGATGTAGGCGTGCCCCTGGATGTGGGGCACCAGCCGGCCATTCCGCTCCTCGAGCCACCCGGTGAACGTGCTCCCGGTGATGCTCTCCTGCGTCCAGTGCTGCCCCGGCTCGAGGGCTCCCCGTGCGTGGAGCACGGCGAGCTTGGCCGACGTCCCCGTCCCGCACGGCGAGCGGTCGAACGCCACGCCCGGACACAGCACGAAGTTGCGGCTGTCGGCACCGTGCCGCGTCGGGGCGCCGAACAATTCGATATGGTCGATGTCGGCGCCATCGATACCGGTCACTCCGGCGGCGCGCAGGGCATCGCGGATCCGCATGGTGACGGCCGTGAGCGCCGGGATGTGCGCGGCGGTGAGCGGCAGGGCGTCGTATTCGACGAGGAAGAACCAATTCCCACCCCACGCAACGTCGCCGCGCACGACGCCGAGCCCGGGCACGTCCACAGCGACGTCGGCGGCGTAGCGGTAGGCCGGCACGTTGGCGATCGTCACGGCCCCGTCGTCGTGGAGCCGGGCGGTGACGGTACCTACCGGAGTGTCGAGGGCCACCTCGCCGGGCCCGAGCCGACCGAGGAATTCGAGCGTCCGGACGACCCCGATCGTGCCGTGCCCGCACATGCCCAGATAGCCGACGTCGTTGAAGAACACCACGCCCGCCGTGGAGCCCCGCTCCACCGGCGGCGTGAGCAGGGCGCCGACGATCGCCTCGTGGCCCCGCGGCTCGAGCACGACGCCACGGCGCAGGTGGTCCGTGTGTCGCCGCATGTGGTCCCGTCGATCGGCCATGGTGCGGCCCTCGGGCATCGGCCAGCCGGCGACGACCACCCGCGTGGGTTCCCCCTCCGTGTGCGAATCGACGACGTCGATCTCGGCGACGGCGCCGGGCAGGCTCATGCCGCGGGCTGCGGGACCGCAGCCAGGCGCTCGCGAATCAACGCCTCGGCCGCGGCCAGCTCGTCGCCCACCAACTCCAGCCGCGGCGGACGCACCCGGGCACTGCCCATCCGGACCGCCTGCTGCACGAGCTTGATCAGCTGCACGAATTTCGGCGTCGTGTCGAGCCGCAGCAGGGGCAGGAACCACTGGTAGAGCTCGCGTGCCTGCTCGCTGAGACCGGCGGCGGCGAGGTCGAACAGGCGCACCGATTCGTCGGGGAGGGCGTTCACGAGCCCGGCGATCCATCCGACGGCACCCGCCGCGATGCCTTCCACGATCAGGTCGTCCAGACCCACGAACACGCGGAAGCGGTCCCCGTGACGCTCCACGATCTCGGTCACCCGGCGCACGTCGCCGCTCGATTCCTTGACGGCGTGCAGATTCGCATGCGCGGCCAGCTCGCCGAGCTGGGACGGCGTGACATCGGTCCCGTACGCGATTGGATTGTTGTACAGCATGCACGAGAGCGGCGTTGCGGCGATCACGGCGTTCAGGTGTGCCAGGGTCTCGCGCGGATCGGTGCGATAGACGTAAGCGGGCAACACCATCAGCCCGTCGCACCCGACGCGGTGCGCCTCCCGCGCCAGGGACACCGCGTCGGCGGTGGCCAGCGTGCCGATGCCGGCGATCACGGGCACCCGATCTCCGACCGCCTTCCGGCACGTGCCGAGGACGTCGACCTTCTCCGTCGCGCTGAGCGTCGCGCCCTCCCCCAGCGACCCGAGCGGCACGATGCCGCGGACGCCATGATCCACGAGCCATGCCGTGTGGCGGGCCAGGAAGTCGTGGTCCACCGACAGGTCGCCGCGGAACGGCGTCGTGATGGCGGTGAACACGCCGCCCCAGTCGGACTGCTGCATGTCGCTCCCTCAGGGATTGATTTGAACGGTCTTGATCTCGGTATAGAACTCCCGCGCCGCCGGGCCCTGCTCACGGCTGCCGGAGCTGGATCCGCGCATCCCGCCGAACGGCGCATGGGGATCGACGCCCGTCGTGTCACCGTTCACGCGCACCAGCCCGACGTCGATCCGCCGCATGTACCGCAGCGCGCTCGGGATGTCCTTCGTGAACAGCGACGCGCTCAGCCCGTACATGGTGCCGTTGGCCAGGGCCAGCGCGTGCTCCAGGTCGTCGGCGGTGAGCCAGGTGAGCACGGGCCCGAACAACTCCTGCTGCGCGACCGGCGCGTCCGGGGAGACCCCGCGCACCACGGTGGGCGCCACGTAGAACCCGTGGGCGAAGTCGGGACCCGTGGGGATCGGTTTCGGGACGATCTGCTCGCCGCCTGCTTCTTCCAGGGCATGCAGGATCGCGGTGCGGGACGTCTCGGTGATCACGGGTCCCAGTGCCGTCTTCGGGTCGGTCACGGGTCCGACGGGGAGCGCCAGAATCTGCTCGCGCAGCCGGGCGAGGAAGGCGTCCTCGACCTCGCGGGCGACGATGACGCGACTCGTGGCGGTGCACTTCTGACCGGCATAGCGCATCGCACCAGCCGCCGTCAGCGCCGCCGCCTGGGCCAGGTCGGCATCGGGAAGCACGATGGCCACGTTCTTCCCGCCCATTTCGGTCTGGTAGCGGACGTTCCGGTCCGCTGCCGCCGTCGCGATCTGCACGCCGACGGCCGCGGAGCCGGTGAAGCTGATGCCGCGCACGGCAGGGGCGTGCAGCAGCGTCGGTCCGATCACCGCTCCCGAGCCCAGCACGACGTTGAAGACCCCGGGGGGAAGGCCCGCGGCATGCGCGCTCTCGGCCAGGAGCGTTGCGACGTGTGATGCCGCCTCGGCCGGCTTCAGCACCACCGTGTTCCCGAAGGCGATGGCCGGGGCCGCCTTCCACAGGGGGATGGCGGCCGGAAAGTTCCACGGCGTGATCAGCACGACGACGCCCAGCGGCTCGCGTAGCGAGAATTGCAGGGCACCGGCCGCCTGGGCCGGAATGACGTCGCCCATGTTGCGCACCGATTCGCCGGCGAAGTAGCGCAGGATCGCCGTGCAACGGGCCGCTTCGCCGCGCGCCTCGCCGATCGGCTTGCCGACCTCTCGAGCCATGGCCTGCGCCAGAGACTCCTGGCGATCGGCCATCACGGTCGCCCAGCGGTGAAGATGCTCGGCACGGGCGGGCCCCGAGAGGCCACGCCAGCCGTCGACAGCGTGCTCGGCGGCCGCGACGGCGGCTGCCGCATCATCCGGCGTGCCGCGGGGCGTGTGGGCGACGACGTCGCGGGTGTCGGACGGGTTGAGGTCGGCGATCCACTCCTCGCCGGTGCTCGACACCCAGTCTCCGGCCAGATAGTCCTTGAGGTGCAGGGGTTGCGTCATGATGGTCTAGGCCGACTTGGGCCCGGGTGGACCGTGGCGGTCGCTCCCAGGCCTCGGTTGAGAATTCAGGAATTCCAGCAGCGCGCGTCCGGCGCCGAGAATGTGCTGTCGGAGGAGCGCCGCGGTGCGTTTCGCATTCCGCCGGCGCATGGCGGCGGCGATCTGGCGGTGCTCGCTGATGGCGCGCGACTCGCCGTGCGTCAGGGCGAGTTGCATTCGCGAGTAGCGGTCGGTGTGCTGATGCAGCCGGTGGACCACGCCCATGGTGACCGGACGGTTCGCGGGGGCGTAGAGCGTGGAGTGGAATTTCCAGTTGAGGCCCCCCCACCCCGCCACTTGGCCGTTGCGGAGGGCCGCTTCATAGGTGTCGAGGACTTCTTCGGCGCGGTCGATCTGCTCGTCCGTGATGCGTGGAATGGCGCGGACGATGAGATCGGCCTCGATCTCCGCGCGGAGCTCGTACAACTCCTGGATCTCCGCGATGGAGAGCGTGGAAACAACGGCCCCGCGGTGGGGGTTGAAGGTGACGAGCCCCTCGGCCTCCAGCAACCGGAGCGCCTCGCGAACGGGGATCCGGCTCACGCCGAGTTGCTCGGCGACCGCGTCCTGCCGCAGCGGTTGGCCGGCCGGGTAAACCCCGTGGAGGATGCGCTCCCGAATCGCGTCGCGGGTCATGCTGGTGACCGTCTGGCGCTCGATGGGGACGACCGTCGGCGGGGGCGGCGGCGGTCGGTGAAGGCGCGGGCGGGAAGCGGGGCGGCGAGCCATGATTGGATACAATATGCACGTGGGGTGCGACGGCGGGAACTGCCCGCGCCGCGCGTGACCGGGCGGAGCCGAAAACGTGACACCTCTTTAATCGTCTTGATGATCGGACACGAGTCGTGTGCGCTGTGCCCACCGCCGCCGGGCCCCTCCCCCGTCGCGATGCACCGGTGCGAAGCTCCGATGCCGGAGCTCGCGCTGCAGTCGGGGAGCGGTGCGCCATTTCCGAAGCCGGTCCATGCAGTCCACCTCCGCGATTGCGAAGGCGTTCTACGCACAGGTGTTCGCGTCGTCTCCCGACGGCATCCTCCTCATCGATCCGGAGACCCGGCGCGCCCTGCTATTCAACGACGTGGCCTGCGGCCAGCTCGGCTACACGCGCGACGAGTTCGCCCGTCTCGCGATCTCCGATTACGAAGCCAACCAGTCGGCCGAGGAGGTCAACGCCCACGTGCGCGAGGTGGCAGAGCGCGGGCACGCGGAGTTCGATACTCGACAGCGGACGAAGTCCGGTGAGATCCGGCAGGTCCACGTCTGGGCCAAGATCATCGACCTCGACGGCACCCCGGCTTTCTATACGATTTTCCGCGATGTCACCGAGCAGCGCCGGCTCGAGGACGCCCTGCGGCACTCCCACGACCTCCTGGATCGAACCGGGCGGTTGGCCAAGGTCGGCGGGTGGCAACTCGACGTCGACACGCAGACGCTCCACTGGACGCGGGAGGTGTACCGCATTCACGAGGTGGACGCGGGATTCCATCCCACCCTCGAGAACGCGATCGAGTTCTACGCGCCGGAGGCCCGAGGAGAGATCGCGATGGCAGTCCGGGCCGCGATGGACGCCGGGACCCCGTTCGACCTGGAACTCCCGCTCGTCACGGCGCGCGGGCGCCGGATCTGGGTGCGGGCGCAGGGAGCGGGTGAGCGCCGCGGCGACCGGATCGTCCGCATCCACGGTGCCTTCCAGGACATCACCGAGCGGAAACAGACGGATGAGCTGGGACGCCTCCAGGGGGCAGCCCTGCACGCTGCCGCCGATGGGATCGTCATCACCGATCGCAGCGGCACGATCGAGTGGGTGAACCCGGCGTTCTCCCGGCTCACCGGCTACACCGCCGCCGAGGCCCGCGGCCACAACCCGCGGGAGCTGGTCAAGTCCGGGCGGCAGACCGCCGCCGTCTATCAGGGAATGTGGGAGACGATTCTCGCCGGCCACACATGGCAGGGCCAGATCGTGAACCGACGGAAGGACGGCTCGTTCTATACCGAGGAGCAGGCCATCACACCGATCCTCGACGACACGGGCGCCGTCACCCACTTCGTGGCCATCAAGAAGGACATCACCGAGCGCCTCAAGCTCGAGGCCCAGTTCCGGCAGTCGCAGAAGATGGAGACGGTCGGTCAACTCGCGAGCGGCATCGCCCACGACTTCAACAACCTGCTCACCGTCATCAACGGCATGTCGGAACTGGCCGTCGCCCGCCTCGACGAGCGCGACCCGCTCCGCTCAGACGTCCGTGAGATCCTGATCGCCGGCCAGCGGGCCGCGGGACTGACGCGCCAGCTGCTGGCCTTCAGCCGCCAGCAGATCCTCCAGCCGGAAGTGCTCGATCTGAACACCGTCGTGGTGGCGCTCGAAGACATGTTGCATCGCCTCCTGGGGGAAGACGTCGACCTGCTGGTCCTGCCGGCGCCCGACGTGCGATGCGTTCGCGCCGATCGCGGTCAGATGGAGCAGGTCCTCACGAACCTGGCGGTCAACGCCCGGGACGCGATGCCCGAGGGCGGCCGGCTGACCGTGGAAACGAAGAACATCGAGATCGAAGAGGAGATGGTGCACAGTAGCGGCGCGGTCGTCCCGCGCGGCCGGTACGTCCAACTGGCCGTGACCGACTCCGGCACCGGCATGGACGAGGAGACCCGCCTGCGCGTGTTCGAGCCGTTCTTCACGACCAAGGACCCCGGCCGCGGCACCGGCCTCGGGCTCTCCACCGCCTATGGAATCGTCAAGCAGAGCCAGGGCTTCATCTGGGTCTACAGCGAGTTGGGGCACGGGACCAGCTTCCGGATCTATCTCCCGGCCGTTGCCGAGAGTGCCGCCAGCACGCACCGTTCCGTCGCGGCCCAGGCGTCCGCCGGCAACGAGACCGTGCTCGTCGTGGAGGACAGCGATGCCCTTGCCAAACTCATCGGGCGGTTTCTGACCTCGAGCGGGTACACCGTCCACACGGCTCGCCGGGCAGATGAGGCACTAACCCTGCTGGCCCGGTACGGTCCCGCCATCCAACTCGTCCTCACCGATGTGATCATGCCACAGATGAGCGGCCGGCAGCTCGCCGAGCGCATCGCGCGGATCCGCCCGGGCACGAAGATCCTCTACATGTCGGGGTACACGGACGACACGGTGGTCCGCCACGGTGTCGTCGACGCCCGGGTGCCCTTCCTCAGCAAGCCGTTCACCAAGACCACGCTCCTGCAGAAGGTGCGGGAAGCGTTGGACGCGTAGGAAGGACCGGATCGGGAGCCACGGGGAGGCTGTCGCTCCCCGGGCGCGCCACGTGCGGCGAGAGGGAGTGCCCGGGGCGGGATTCGAACCCGCACACCGTTGCCGGCGGGGGATTTTGAGTCCCCTGCGTCTACCGATTCCGCCACCCGGGCAATGGGCCTCAACTTAGCGCTGCCTGAGCAGCGCCTCAACGCCGGGCGGGATTATCTTGTGCACCGGGCGGTACGCGATGGGCCGAATGCGCAGCCGCCCGCGCGCCTCCCCCAGGTCGTCGCCCGTTCCCGCAGCCCAGGAGGTCAGCCCGCATGTTCTCGCTGCTGTTGGCGCTCGTTGCCCTGCAGGGGCCGCCGCTGACGCGTGTTGACGCCGGCGTGATCACGCGTTCGGTCGAGTCGGCGCTCATTCCCGCCGACAGCGCGGTCGGCGAGCAACCGATCAACGAACGGACGATCGTCTTCGACCAGGCACGGACCGTCGCCGCATTCCGGCGCCTGGTCCGGCGCGTGGAGCCGGGCGACATCACGACCGTCCTGCCCTCCCTCATCATGACCCGCGAGAAGGCGATTACCTGCGCCCACGGACACGCCGACTGCAGCGTCTCCCATGGGGGCATCTATTTCGCGATCGACCGCGTGGAGCGGACGCGCCGGGCCGATGAATACCGTGTGAGCGCAGAGCTGCGGTGGGGGCACAAGGAACGCGGTGGGCGCACCGTCCTGAGGGGCATGGACTACACGCTCGTCGTGGCGCTCACCGGCAAGAAGTGGAAGCAGTGGAGCATCGTCCATCTGACGAGGCACGCCGTGGAGTGATCCGCGGGGCCCGGGACGGTTCGGGGCGCACCCCTCCCTACCGGCCGCGGCCGCCGGCGGGAGGGGGTCCTCTCCGTCCGCCGCGCGCCGAGTCCCCCATCAGCAGGGGGCGCATCATGTTCAGCCGCCGCTGGATACGCTCCTGGAGCGCCCGGAACCGGGCCAGCTGAACCGGCGTCATGATGCCACCAAGTTCCCGTTCCTCGGCGTCGTTCAAATCGAGCTGCTGCCGCGAGAACGCCTGCAGCTGCCGCGTGTACTCGGCGACCTTCGCCTGGTCGGGCTGAGCGCTGTTCAACTCTTCGCGCAGGGCGAGCCGCACGCTGCGGTCCTGCCGCGCGAGTGCCTGCCGCTTCTGCACGTACTTCCGGTTGATCGGCGCGAGCTGGCGCATCTGTTCGCCGGACAGCCCGACCTGATTCCGCACGGCCCGTGTGAACGCGCGACGGATCTGCCCCATCAGACGCGCCCGCTCGGGTCCCCCCATGCCCATCTGGCCGCGGCCGCCGCCCCGCTGCTGCCGCATCATCGCCGGCGGCTCGTTGGCGCGACGCCCCGTGTCCTTCTGGGCAAGGCCCGGGGACGGCAGGCCGACGACAAGGCTTGCCACGAGGGCCACCGTGACGCTGGCGAATCGCATCACACGCCTCCGTTGCCGAGCGTCACGTTCGGGACCGACGCGTCCGGGTCCGTCATCGGCACCGCACTCATCTTCTCCACATCCTGCAGCAGCGTCTGCAACTGGGCGTCCGTGAGGTCGGTGTACCCGTATCCCACGGACAGCTCGATGCCGCCGTTCGAAGCGCCGACCGCCGAGTCGTTGGTCGAGGCGACCGCCACCCGCGCCACGTCGCCTGATGGCGACCGCGTGACGTAGCGGGCGACCACGGTGCCGCCGAGGGCCATGAACAACACCGCGGCAGCGGCCTGCCACGCGTGAGCGCGCCACACCGGCCGCCGCCGCGGCGCCGGAAGGGCCGCCACGATCCCCGCCACGTCCACGCTGGGCGCCGGCGCGGCATCCCGCAGCCTCCGCAGCAGCTCGAGTTCCTGACGGCAGTCAGCACACTCGCGCAGGTGCGCCTCGACCCGCTCGCGCGACGCACCGTCCAGGCGCTCGTGGAGCAGATCCGGCAGCAGATCGCGAATTTCCGCGTTCGGGCAGTCAGTCATCGAGAAACTCCTTGATCGTGCGCACAGCGTTGTGGTAGTGCACCCGCGCCGCGCCCTCCGTCGTGCCGACCAGGTCGGCAATCTCCCGGTAGGTTAGACCTTCGTTCACCCGCAATGTGAAGACTTCCTTCTGTTTCGGCGACAGTCGGGCCACGGCCCGCCGGAGCTGGCCGTGCGTCTCGTCCGCCACCACGCCGTCGAGGGCATCGAATTCCGTAACTGCATCTCCCTCAGTGATTTCCACGCGATCCGCCCGCCGCCGCTCGGCCCGCCGACGATCCAGCAGCAGGCGCCGGGCGATGGTGAACAGCCAGGTGCGTAGCGAGCTGTCGGCCCGGAACGAATCGAGGGCTCCGAACGCCCGGACGAACGTATCCTGCACCAGTTCCTCGACGTCCCGGCGCGCCCCGCAGCTGACGAGGAACCTCGAGACGGCCGGCGCATGGCGGGAAACGAGCACCGTGGCGGCACGCTCGTTTCCCGAACGCCAGGCACCGATGAGCTCGAGGTCGTCCCGTTCATCATCGCTCCGGATCGCGTCGGTCATGCTCTCCTTGCTGTCGGACGTTCCCGGCTCGGCGGCGTTAAGATCTTGCCGATCTGATGGTTGGCCAATATACACCGCCATGCGCAACGCCCATTTCCACCCCGAGCGAATCGCCCATCGCGGAGCGCCCCGCGAGCTGGACGAGAACACACTGGAAGGCTTCCTGCGCGCGGTGGAACGGGGAGCCGATGCCGTCGAACTGGACGTACACACGACGCGTGACGGCGCCGTCGTGATACATCATGACCCGGAGATCGCCCGACCCGGCGGCCGCCCCGCCCCGATCGTAGCGATGACGCTCGACGACGTGCGGGCGTGCGTGCTTCCCCGGGGCGGTCGGGTGCCCACGTTGGGGGAGGTCCTGGACGCGCTGGGCGGGCAAGCCGTGGTCTACGTGGAGATCAAGGGAGCCGGCGCCGGAGAGCCTGCCGCGGAAGTCGCCCGGGCCCACGGGCACCGGTTCGCCTTCCACAGCTTCGATCACGACGCGGTGCTGAGGCTCCGCGCCCGCTGGCCCGACTTCCACTACGGCTTCCTGTTCGACGCCGGCACGCCGCGCATCGAGACGCTGGCTGCTGGAGTTCCGGTCGGGATCCGGGATCTGTGGGTGCACCGCACCCTGGTGACCCCTCGCCTGGCGACGGCCGCCCACACGGCGGGCCGGCGCCTCATCGCCTGGACCGTGAACGATCCGCCGGAGGCCCGACGCTTCGCCTCGCTCGGCGTCGACGGACTCTGCTCGGACGACGTGCGGCTCCTTCCGTAGCGGAAGTCGAATGCGCACGCCCGTCCGGCGCGGCGTCACGCCGCCGGGGGCGTGACCTCCGGTTTCGCATCCGCGGTCGCACCCTCGGCGTCGCCCGCCGAGGGCCCACCGCTCCGGCGGCTCGCCGCTTCCTTGAGCAGCGTTTCCAACCGGGCGATCTCGGCTTGCGCCGCCGACAATTCCGAGGCGTGGCGGCTGTAGTCGTCCGCCGACAGCTCGAAGCCGGCTTCCTTGGCCTTGAACAGCGCGTAGCCGAGGCGCTCCGCCGCATGGTCGGCGTTCTGGCGCGCCCGCAGGAGGTCGAGGCGGAGCTTCCCTTCGTCGATGGCGCTCGTCGCGGCACGTCCGGCGCGCTCGAATTCGTCCTTGAGTCTGTCCCAGATCGGCACGGCAGTCTCCTTGGATGGGGGACAGTGAAGCATACGTCAGTGCGCCGGGGAAAGTTGCGCACCTCGCTGCCCGACCGCGACCATCAAAGCAAAACGCCCCCGTCCGGCGGGGGCGTTGCAGGCGTGCGGCACACGGGACTGCTAGGCGGCCGAGGTCGTCGTGCCGTCAGCCGTGGGATACACGCTCACCCGGTAGCGTGACTTGCTGTGGTGCTCGAACTTCACCACGCCGTCGATGAGCGAGTAGATCGTGTAGTCGGAGCCCATCCCCACGTTGCGACCGGGATGCCACTTGGTGCCGCACTGACGGATGATGATGTTGCCGGCCACGACGTTCTCGCCGCCGAATTTCTTGACGCCCCGATACTTCGGGTTGCTGTCGCGTCCGTTGCGCGAGGAGCCGACGCCCTTCTTGTGAGCCATGGCGAGTATCCTCAGCCGAGCTTGATGTCGTTGATCATGACTTCGGTGAAGCCCTGCCGGTGCCCCTGTTTCCGCGCGTAGTTCTTGCGCCGCTTCATCTTGAACACGACGACTTTGTCGCCGCGCCCGTGGCGGAGGATCTCACCGGTGACCTTGGCGCCCTCGAGCGTGGGGACGCCGGTCTTCACCGTCTTCCCGTCCGACCCGAGGAGCACTTCGTTGAACTCCACCTTGCCGCCGGGCTCACCTGGCAGCGAGGGGATTCGGTAGAATCTGCCCGGCTCGACGCGGAACTGCTTGCCGCCGGTGCGAATGATGGCGTAGGACATGGACCGATCTGGGTTTGATACGTGCGAGCCTTTGAAGGTAGCGGGCCGCTATGTCGTTGTCAACGACCAGCCTACGCCACGCCGCTCCCCTCGATCCTCCCCCGTCGACGGTGCCGCTCAGGCCACCGCGTAATGCTGGGTCACGTCCCGCCCGGCGCTCTTCATGACGAGCTTGAACTCGTCCGGATGCAGGAGCGGATCATCCCGGATCTCGAGGCTGAACCCGACCGCCTTCTCCAACTTCTTGATCAGGTCGCGCTCCTCCTCCAGCACGTACAGCGCCACGTCCGGGTGCAGCTTCACGACCATCGGCTCCTTCTTTCCCTCGGCGGCCATACGCCGCAGCGACCGCTCCACCCGCCGCACGATCGTCTCGGCGGTGAACACGCGCCCCGTGCCCGCGCAGGTGGGACAGGGCTCGGTCATGTTCTGGAGGTGGCTCTGTCGCACCCGTTGCCGGGTCATCTCGATGAGGCCCAGCTCGCTCACCGCGAACGCCTTGGTGCGAGCGCGATCACGGCTGAGGTGGTTCCGCAACTCCTGCAGCACGCGGTCCCGGTTCGCCTTTGTCTCCATGTCGATGAAGTCGCAGACGATGATGCCTCCGATGTCGCGCAATCGGATCTGCCGGGCCACCTCGCGCGCGGCTTCCAGGTTCGTGCGCAGGATCGTCTTCTCGGGATCCTTCTTTCCCGTGTAGCGACCGGAGTTCACGTCCACCGACACGAGGGCTTCGGTGGGCTCGATGATCAGGTAGCCGCCCGACGGCAGGTCGCACCTCCGTTTGAACAGATCACGGATCTCGGGCTCGATGCCCGCCTTGTCGAAGACGCCGGCCTGGTCGGACCACAGCTTCACCCGGTCCACGAGATCCGGCGCGACGCCCTTGAGATATTCCAGGATCTCGTTGTACACCTGCTTCGAGTCGACGGTGACCTGCTCGACCTTCTCGCTGAACAGGTCGCGGATCAGTCCGCGGGTGAGGTTCGTTTCGCGGTGGATGAGCGCCGGGGCGCGCACGAAGTGGGTCTTCCGCTTGATGCGCTTCCACTGCCCGATGAGCGTGTCGAGCTCGCGCTTGAACGTCTCCTGCGTGGCGTCCTCTCCCACCGTGCGGGCGATGACGCCGCCGGCGTCCCTGGGCAGCACGGCCTCCACCATCTCGCGCAGGCGAGCCCGCTCCGCGCGCTCCCCGATCTTCCGGCTCACGCCCACGCGCGAGGCGAAGGGCATGAAGACGAGGAAGCGCCCGGCGAGGGACACCTGCGCGGTCACGCGAGGGCCCTTGGTGGAGATCGGCTCCTTGGAGACCTGGACGACGAGCTCCTGCCCGCGCTTCAGGACGTCCTGGATGGGCGGGCCCTTGGGCCGCTGACGCCGCCGCCCGCGACTGCGGCCGTGCGGCTTCTCCGCCGCCGCCCCTTCCTCCGGCTGATACGGCGAATCGTCGTCCCCCTCGGCGTCGCCATCCGGCTCGTCGTCGCCCGGTTCGTCTTCCGGGTAGACCAGATCGGAGGCGTGCAGGAACGCGCTCTTCTCCGTGCCGATGTCCACGAAGGCGGCCTGGATGCCGGGGAGGACCGCCTCCACCCGGCCATAGTAGATGTCGCCGACCATGCGCCGGGCTTCCGGCCGGTCGACGAGGAGCTCAACGAGTTGCTCGTCTTCCAGAATCGCAACCCGCGTCTCGCGCGGCGTTGCGTTGATGAGAATTTCGCGTTTCATGATGAACCGCCGGCGCGGGCCCGCGTGGCGACTCGGCGCGCGGACCGGGGCGGTTGGATGCTGCCGTGGTGGCGGCGCGCGGCCTCCCGTTTCCGGGGGCCGTGGCCGAAACGTGGCTGGGTCTCCACCGCTCGAGCGGGATCGTCCACGCCGGACCCGGCTGCCGCGCGGCGCGATGCAACGTTCGCATCAGCGCGTTCCACAGAGTGGAAAGCGGCCGCATTCCTCGGGCCAGCATGCGATCGACTTCGTGGGGGAAGCCGTACGCTGCGACGGGGAGCGCTGTGCAGACGGCGGCCGATAGTGCTTCGGCCGCCGTGTCACAGCGGGAGCCTCGACGGCGCCGCGAGTCGCGCAGCGGTGCCGAGGCGGGAAATGCATAGGAAGTTGTCACTGCCAGTATTACTAGTGGCGAGGGTCCGTTTCCGCAAGAGTGGCAAGGACTTACGGACGCCGCCCGCGCGCTCAGTCCAGCAGTTCCTTCAACAGGTGCCGGGCGATCACGATGCGCTGGATCTCCGACGTGCCCTCGCCGATTTCGCAGATCTTCGCGTCGCGCATCATGCGCTCCACCGGGTAGTCCTTGGTGTAGCCGTAGCCTCCGTGGAGCTGCACGGCCTTGATCGTGGCCCGCATGGCCAGCTCGGAGCAGTACAGCTTCGCCATCGCCGCCTCCTTCGAGTACGGCTTTCCGTGCTGGGCGAGCCAGGCCGCATGGTAGACGAGCTGTTTGCCCGCCTCGATTTCGGTGGCCATGTCGGCGAGCTGGAAGTGCACGCCCTGGAACTTGGCGATCGCCTGCCCGAACTGCTTGCGGACGGCCGTGTACTTGAGCGCCTCCGCGAACGCGCCCTCCGCGATGCCGAGGGAGAGCGCCCCGATGCCGATGCGCCCGGAATCGAGGGTGCGCATGAAGTTCTTGAACCCCATGCCCTCGTCGCCCAGGCGGTTCTCCGCCGGCACTTCCACGTCCTCCATGATCAACTCGGCGGTGTCGGACGCACGCCAGCCCAGTTTGTCCTCCTTCTTCCCGGCACGGAACCCGCGCATGGCCGGAAGCGAGGCCTCGTGTCCGACGCCCGCCGCCGCGGCGCCTTCGGGGTCGCCGGTGGGCTTGGTGAGGATGAACGAGCTGATGCCTTTGGTGCCCTGCCCCGGTGTCGTGACCGCCGTGACGACGAAGATCTCACCCACGTGCCCGTGCGTGATGAACCGCTTGACGCCGTTCAGGACGTAGCGGTCGCCCTTGTGCACGGCGATCGTCCGGGTGCCGCCGGCGTCGCTTCCCGCCTCCGGCTCGGTGAGCCCGAATCCGCCCATGACCTTTCCTGACGCCAGGAAGGGCACGTACCGGCGCTTCTGCGCGTCGGTGCCGAAGTGCACGATGGGCGACGTGCCGAGGGTCGTGTGCGCCGACACGGTGAGGCCGTGGGAGGCGTCGACCTTGGCCAGCTCCTCGATCACGATCATGTAGCTCAGGATGTCCAAGCCCGCACCGCCCAGCTCTTCCGACCACGGCACGCCGAGGAGCCCCAGCTCGCCCATCCGCTTGATGTTCGCCCAGGGGAACTTCGCGGACGCATCGAGGGCCGCGGCGATGGGGGCCACTTCGTCGCGCGCGAATTCGCGGACCATCTCGCGCACCGCCAGATGCTGCTCGGAGAAATACAGGGCGTCGTCCATATTGCTCAGGGAGCGCCGGCGTCGCGACGGGCACGCCGAGCCCGATCGAGGGTTCGAGGTCGAAGCACGGGGCCGGTTCTTCTTCCGAGAACCGAGCACCCCTCCTATTCCCGCACGCGGGCACCAGGCCGGCGTGTCGTGCGGCCCCTCGACCGCGCAAGGCAGTTGTCGCACGCCCCGCAATCGGCGCGCGCCGAAGGGTCACCGAAATATCGAAGCACGAACGCACGACGGCAACGCTTCGTATACGCGTACCGCTGCATGGCTTCGAGCTTGTCGAGATCCGCCCGGAAACGGCGTTCCAGCGACTCCCAGTCGATGTGGAAGACGTCGAGGGATGCGGCGGGCCGGGCCGGGGACGGCCCGGATCCGAGCCGGGACCACTCCACGAGCTGCTGCCGCTGAAGGTCGTCGAGCAGCGCAACGGCCGGGCTGCCCAGCGCCGGCGGAAGGCCGTCCAGATCCACGTCGATTCCTTCGTACACCCGGTCGCGTCCCAGGCGCCAGAGCGCGCGCAGCAGCCCCAACTCCAGGGCGCGGTCCTCGCCCACTTCCATGCGAATGCGCTCGGCGGTTGCCAGGAGCCGGACGCGCACCCGCCGCCCCTGCGTCGTGGCCGCCCGCCAGGCCCCCACGCGCTCCAGCAAGCGCAGGGCCGCTTCCACGTCTCGTGCCCGAATCCGGTGCCCGAGACGCCTGGCGACGGCCGCCGCATCGAGGGCGGCTGCCGCCGGCCCGCCGCGGCGCAGGAAGTCGTACAGCCGCTCGGTGACGTCGCGCCGCGCGTGCGCGCCCCGGATGAAGTACTCGTGCGTGAACCGGTCGCGGAAGGCATGCAGGAGCACGCACTCCGCCGGCTCGCCGTCGCGCCCGGCACGTCCCGCTTCCTGGTAGTACGCTTCGAGCGTGCCGGGCATGGCGTGATGCACGACCAGGCGGACGTTCGCCTTGTCGATGCCCATGCCGAAGGCGTTCGTGGCCACGATGGCGCGGACCTCCTCCCCCATGAAGGCGTCCTGGACCTCCCGCCGGTGCGCCTCATCCAGACCAGCGTGATACGGAAGCGCGCGGATGCGCCGCCGGCCGAGCATGGTGGCGATCCGCTCCACGGACTTGCGCGTCGAGGCGTACACGATGGCGAGCCCGCTACGCGCCCGCAGCTCCTCGACCAGGGCGCGATCCTTGTCGGCGTCCGTGCGCGTGGTGCGCACGTGATAGGTGAGATTCGTGCGGTCGAAACCCGTGACCACGACCGTGGGGCGTCCCATGCCGAGCTGCCGGACGATGTCCATGCGGACGTGCGGGGTGGCCGTGGCCGTCAGCGCGATGAGGGTCGGCGTGCCGAGGGCCTCGCGCACCGCCCCGAGCCGCAGGTAGCTGGGGCGGAAGTCGTGTCCCCATTCGCTGATGCAGTGGGCCTCGTCGACCGCGAACAGCGAGACCCGCGACGCCCGCAGGTGTTCGAGCGTGCCGCCGGCGGCGAACCGCTCGGGCGCCACGTACAGGAGCTTCAGCGCCCCGCTCCGGGCCCGGGCCATCCGGTCGCTCACCTGTCCGGCAGAGAGCGAGCTGTTGACGAACGCCGCCGGTATCCCCCGGCGCTCGAGCGCATCCACCTGGTCCTTCATGAGCGAGATGAGGGGCGAGACTACCACGGTGAGGCCGGGCAGCAGGAGCGCCGGCACCTGGTAGCACAGGGACTTCCCGCCGCCAGTCGGAAGGATCACCACCGTCTCGCGTCCCGCGAGCACGCTCGACACGGCCCTGGCCTGGCCGGCGCGGAATGCCGGGTAGCCGAACCGTTCGTGCAGGACGCGGAGCGCGTCGTCCGGTGCCTGGGGCGCCGTCATGCCCCGACGATGGCGGGCGCTGCCGGTTGGCGCGTCACCGCCCGAGGGCGCCCCGCGCCCTTACACCGCACGAACGAAATGCCCCCGTGTGAAGCTGCTCCCGACGATCGACCGCACGGTCCCGGCGCCGGCGGCGTCTCCGGCCGCGAGCCGATCCAGCATCCCGCGGTACCCCGCCACGATCTCGCCCACCTGATCGCCGGGCACGTTGAACACGGCCCGGTAGGCCCGGATGCCCGCGTTCCACAGGCGCGGGAGGAACTCCGACCCCTCGACCGGGCGCGAGTGCAGGAGCCGATTCCGGCAGGCCGCGTCGGTGGCCACCGGGAACGCATACCCGGTCGGGTCCGTGAGCTGCACGTTGGGGTGTTTCCGCACGCAGAGATCCCGGCAGGTCGTGGGCTCGCGATCGTATGCCGCCGAGAGCACGCAGTGCTCGAGGGTCATGCCCTCGGGGCGCCCGTACACGAAGATCTCGAACCCGCGCCCGCGCCACGGCGCCACGAGATCGCGGATCTCGTCCACGGTCAACTCGACGGAAGCCGTGATACGGTGTGCGCCGAGGCGGAACAGCTCGGCCGCCGAGTGGCCGTTCATGACGTTTACGGCGTAGTCGGCCGTGACATCCAGCCCGCGGCGAGAGAGCTCGGCCACGAGGCCCAGATGGCCGGTCTGAACCGGGAGGCCGACGTCGAGCCACTTCTCGACGCCCGGGCGCTCCTCAGGGCGAACGATCGTCGGCGTACGGAGGCGAAGCCGCACGCCGGCGGCCGCGAGCGACTCTCCGAGCGCCCGCACCCGCGCGCGCGGCGGCGCCGGATGCCGAAGGAACGGATCGAAAACGATGTCGGTCGCGCCGGCGCTGGCCGCTCTCTGCGCCTGCTCCAGATCGTACGTCTCGGCCACGAGGCGGAAGTCGGCACCGCCTTCGCCCGAATCGTCGGGATGCCGCTCGATGCGAATGTCTGCGACGCAGTGTTCCACGAGTGTCCGTCGGGCGGCCGCCGCCGCATCTCGCGTCGCCTCGCGCTGCCGGAGCAGCCCGTCCACAGCCTGTTGGCGCAGATGGTTGAGATCGCTGACCGGCAGGAACAGGTTCGGCGTCAGCCCGCTGTCGTCGAGCGCCGCGAGCACGAAGGGCGTGTCGCCCAGCCGGCCGAGCTGCTCGCGGAGCACGGCGCGGTCGAGGGGTCGGTTCGTGGCCGGTGCGAGCGGGCGGCTCCCACGGGCCGTCACGGTCCGTCCGTCCGCCGCGAACTCGACCTCCAGGGGGACACCCTCGACGCCACGAACCTGCACGTCGAGTCGCACCCGCCGGGAGCGCACGGACGCCGGCACGTTCGCGAACGATTCCCGGGCCTGCGCCAGCAGCGTTGCCTGCGAGGTTCGCAGGACCTTCCAGCCCGGTGCGACGGGGAGACGCGCGGCGATGGCCTGCCGGATGGGCCCGCCGTCGATGAGCGTGCGCACCGCGGTCACGGTGCAGCCGGTGGAGGCACCCCCCATCGCATCCGGCGCTTCGAACCCGAGCCCGTCTCCGGCGGCGATCGCAGACGTCACGTCGACGACGATCTCCTCGCGCGTCACGTCGACGACGTCGCCGAGCAACACGCCGCGGTTGTCGGGCTGTGTCCGGGTCACGTAGTCCCGCCCCGCGCGTCCGCCGTACATCCCGCCGGTGAATCCGCGGCTGAAGATCTGCACGAGCGGCTCCAGATCGGCGGGTTCCGGCGCCCGGCGGTCACCGGCGGCGACCCGGTCGAGGAAGGTACGGTACGTGCGCGTCACGATCGCCGCGTACTCCGGCTTCTTCTTGCGCCCCTCGATCTTCAAGCAGACGATGCCGGCATCGGCGATCGCCGGCAGATGGTCGTGGGCGGCGAGATCCCGCGCCGAGATCAGGTATCCGCGATCCAACTCCGCGCCGGTGTCAGCATCGCCGAGCACATAATCCTTCCGGCACGACTGGGCGCAGGAGCCTCGGTTGGCGCTGCGCTCGGAGATCATCCCCGACATCAGGCACTGCCCGGAATACGAGATGCACAGCGCGCCGTGGACGAACGATTCGAGCCCGAGATCGGGCACGGCTGCGCGGATGCGGCGGATGTCGTCCAGCGTATCCTCGCGCGCCAGTACCACGCGGTGAACACCCAGCTCACGGAGGACGCTGGCGCCGGCGGCGTCGTGCACCGTCATCTGGGTGGACCCGTGGACTTCGAGCCCGGGATAGATGTGGCGAATCAGCCGGATGGCCCCCAGATCCTGCACGATGGCAGCGTCGATGCCGCGGTCCACCGCCTGCCCCAGAAACAGCAGCGACTCGACCAGCTCCCGCGGCTTGAAGAGAATGTTGAAGGTGAGGTAGATGCGACGCCCGCGCTCGTGCGCCAGCCGGCACGCCTGCTCCACCTCGTCCAGCGATAGCTGGGCGCCTTCGTCGCGGGCGTTCCACCGCTCGGCGCCCAGATACACGGCGTCGGCCCCGTTGGCGAGGGCCGCGCGCACGGCGTCGAGCGAGCCGGCGGGTGCGAGCAACTCGGGAATGGGCGGGGCGGGCATGACCGGGAAGCTAGCGGGGGCGCACCCGGCCTTCCACGCGCCCGGTCGGCTCAGTGGTCCTGTTCGGGGCCGGCGTCCGACTCGCGCCGGCGCTCCCGGCGCGAGGCCGGCAGGAACCGGAGGAGCACGGCAATCCCCAGGATGATCATCCCGGCCAACCGGAACGCCGCGTCGTCGACGCGGGCGCCGTAGCCCCAGACGACCACGCCGATCGCCGCCAGGACGAGCTTGATGAGCGCGAGCCGTTTCATGCCGACTCCGGGAGGCCGACGGCCCGCGCCTGAGCATCCGGAACGTCGAGGACCAGGCGCAGGAGCGCGGTGGAGTACACCTTCCCCTGAGCATCCGTCTTGAGCGACAGCGTTCCGCCCCCGTCGAGTGCACCGTGGAGCAGGAAGTTGAGCGCGTGCAGGTTGGGCAGCTCGAACCGCTCCACCGGGCCCTCGATGATCCCGCGGAAGTGCTCGGCCACGCGCTCGCGCGTGACGTGCTCGACGAGCACGTGGTACCACGCGGGCCGGAGCGCGATCAGGCCGACGTTGGCCGTATCGCCCTTGTCACCCGAGCGGGCGTGGGCGATGTCGAGGAGGCGAACGCGCATCAGAGGATCTCCACGCGGGTCTGCACCACGGACTTGTCGATGAGCGCCGGCCAGTAGGCCACGATCTCCTCGACCTTCGGCCGACCGGCGGCGAATCCGGTGACGCTCGGCGGACCGTTCAGCACCAGCGGCACGATCTCCCGCGTGAACCGCTCGACGGTCGCCCGGTCCCGCGAGCGCACGCCGATGCGGAATTGCACCTCCGGGGCCTGCTCACCGGCATCGCCGGCCAGGCGGCCGTGCGTGGCATTCGCCCCCACGAACTCGGTCAGGATCTGGTCGAAGCGGAGCCCCAGGTTCTCGAGACGCTGCCGCAGCACACGGTCGGCGAGCCGGGCCTTGGCCAGCGCATCGGGCCAGGCGTACACGAGCGAGCCCACGGCCTTGTACCCGTCCCGGTACGCGATGGACACCTTGAGCTTGTCGGTGGACTCCCGGCCCTCGATTCCGAATACGCGCACGCGGTTCTCGCCCGCCTGCTCCAGCTTGATGCTCGAGAAGTCGGCGACCACGTCGGGGGTGATGTAGGAGCGCGGATCGCCCATCTCGTAGACCAGCTGTTCGCTCACCGACGGCACGTTGACCCAACCGCCGGTGTTCGGGTGCTTGGTGACGAAGAACGTGCCGTCGGCGCGTCCCTCGATGATCGGATAGCCGACGTTCGCGAGGTCCGGCACGTCGCGCCAGTGGTAGAGGCAATTGCCGCCCGAGCACTGCGCGCCGCACTCGATGATGTGGCCGGCGATGATCCCGGCGGCGAGCCGGTTCCAGTCGTCGGCGTTCCACCCGAACTCGTACCGCATCGGCGCCATGGTGAGGGCGGTATCGGTGGAGCGCCCGGTGACCACGATGTTGGCCCCGCGGGTCAGCGCCTCGACGATCGGCACCGAACCGATGTACGCGTTGGCTGACAGCACCCGATCACGGACCGTGGTGAGCGCCTCGCCCGTCTCCATGTTGGCGAGCGCGTGGCCGGCGCCGATGAGCTGATTGAGCCGCGGAAGCAGGTCGTCGCCCGTGATGACGCCGATCTTCACCTTGTCGGCAACCCCCGCCTTCGCCGCCACCGCCCGCACCGCGTCGGCACACGACGGGGGATTGACCCCGCCCGCGTTGGCGATGACGCGGACGCCGCGCCCGGTGACGGCCGGGAGCACGCTCTCCACGGCGCCGACGAAGTCGCGGGCGTAGCCCATCGTCGGGTCACGCTCCTTCTGCTTCTGCAGAATGGACATCGTGACCTCGGCCAGATAATCGAGGACGAGGTAGTCCACCGGGCCTCCCTCGACCTGGCGGCGCGGGGCCTCGAGCCAGTCTCCCCAGAAGCCCTGCCCCGATGCAACACGGACCACGTCTTTCATGATTCGTCGAAGTGTGCGGGTAGGACGAAGGCCCCGAGATGCGGCCCGGGGTTCTGCAGTGCGGCGCGCAGCGCCATCGCCAGCGTGCGCCGCGTGTCCTCCGGATACACGATGGCGTCGATGTATCCGCGGGCGCCGGCGAATCGGGCGTCCAGTTGATGCTCGTAGTCGGCTCGCATCTCCTCCACCGCCTCGGCGACCTCGGTGGGAAGGTCACCGCCCTCGGCCCGGGCCGTCTCGATGGCGGGACCGTGCACGGCCTGGACCGCCGCCTCACCCTCCATCACGGCCATCCGGCCGCTGGGCCAACTGAAGATGAAGTCGGGGTCGAACCCCTGTCCGGCCATTGCGTAGTAGCCGGCGCCGGAGGCGTGGTTCACCGTGAGTACGATCTTGGGCACGCGGGCCGTCGCCATCGCCTCCACGAAGCGGGCGCCGGCGCGGATGATGCCCTCGTGCTCCGCTTCGGGGCCCACCATGAACCCCGAGACGTCCTGGACGAACAGGAGCGGGATGCGCTGGCGGTCGCAGCGTTCGATGAAGTAGGCCACCTTGTCGGCGCTCTCCGCGTAGACGATGCCACCGAAGCGCGGGCGCTCCCCCTCGCGGCCCTTGATGAGCCCCCGCTGGTTGGCGATCACCCCGACCGGGATGCCCTCGATGCGGGCATCGCCACAGATCATTTCGCGCGCCAGGTCGTGCTGGAACTCGTCGATGTGTCCGCCGTCGAGCACGGCGTTCAGCAACTCGTGCATGTCGTACGACATGCGATGGTCGGCCGGCAGCAGATCGTAGAGGGTTTCCGGCTCTGTCGCCGGCGGCTCCGGTCTCGGCCACGACGGCGCAGCGGGACGCGGGAGCACGGCGACGAGTTCGCGCAGCTTGGCCAGTCCGGCCGGATCGTGGTCCACGGCGTAGTGCGCCACGCCGCTCAATTGCGTGTGTGCGGTGGCGCCGCCCAGCGTTTCGGCGTCGATCACCTGCCCCGTGGCACCCTTCACGAGATTCGGCCCGCCGAGGCCCATGAACGAGGTGCCCTTGACCATCACGATCACGTCCGAGAGGGCCGGGAGGTAGGCACCCCCGGCGATGCAGGGCCCCATCACGGCGGCGAGCTGCGGCACGTGCAGATACCGCCGCATGATCGAGTTGTAGTAGAAGATGCGGCTGGCGCCGTACTGCCCCGGAAACACCCCGCCCTGGTACGGCAGATTCACGCCCGCCGAGTCCACCAGATAGATGATCGGAATGCGGCAGCGCATCGCGATTTCCTGCGCGCGCAGCATCTTGCGGATGGTCTCGGGCCACCACGAGCCGGCCTTCACCGTCGCGTCATTGGCGACGATGACCGTCTCGCGCCCCTCGACGATGCCGATGCCGGTGATGACGCCGGCCCCGGGCGCCTGCCCGTCGTACTGGTCGTACGCCATGAGCAGCCCGACCTCGAGGAAGGGCGTGTCGGGATCGCAGAGCTTGGTCACCCGCTCACGGGCCGTGAGCTTCCCCTGTTTGTGCTGCCGGGAGATCTTGTCGGGCCCGCCGCCCTGTCGGAGCCGGTCTTCGAGCTCGCGCAGCGTCTGGCTCAGCGAGCGCAGCCGCGAGGTCACGCTTCCTGCCGTGACCGCTGTTCGAACCACGTGCGGATGTAATCCACGAGCTCGGACGTGGGCGTACCCGGTCCGAACAGCTCCCCGACGCCCTGGGCGCGGAGCGCCTCCATGTCTTCCCGGGGAATGATGCCGCCGCCGGTGACGAGGATGTCGTCACGGCCCTGGGCCTTCAACAGCTCCTTGACCTTCGGAAAGAGGGTCATGTGCGCGCCGCTAAGAATAGACAACCCAACGACATCCACATCCTCCTGAATGGCCGCGTTCGCGATCATCTCGGGAGTCTGGTGGAGGCCGGTATAGATGACTTCCATCCCGGCATCACGAAGCGCGGCGGCCACCACTTTGGCGCCGCGATCGTGCCCGTCCAGGCCGGGTTTGGCAACGAGAACTCGGATGGGACGCATGCACCGCGTGGGTCGAGGGTTGAGGGAGCAGCGGCAGCGGGGCCGCCGCCCGGAGTGAAGCTAGCGAGCGCGTCGGCGCCTGGGCAACTCGCCCTTGCGGGCCACGAGCAGCATCTCCGAGGCCCGCCGCGTGAGGGGGCCGTCACTCCAGCCGTGCCACGCCTGCTCCACGATCAATCCGGCGTCGGCCATGAGATCGGCGAGCGCCGTGGGGGTGTAGAGGCGGATGCGATGCTCCCGTTCACCGCCACCGCCCGGGCCATGCCAGATCGAGGCGACGGTGAGGATGCCCGACAGTGGATCGAAGGAGCGCTCCTGCCCCACGACCGTCCCGTCGGACGTCCGCCACCAGTCGCGCGTCAGGAAGCGCGCCATCACGCCGTCCCGGTTGGCGCCGTGCCAGACCAGGGCGCCCCCGGGCGCGAGCACGCGGGCGAATTCGCGGAGCGTGCGGGCGTCGTCGGCCGGCTCCATGAAGAAGCCGAACGAGGTGAACAGGTTCACCACGGCGGCGAAGCGCCCGGTCCAGCGCGCCGGGAGCGACCGCATGTCTCCGTGGTGGTAGCGCAGGGTTGGGCCGGTACCGCGGTCGCGCGCCCGGGCCAGCAGATCGCGGGAGTAGTCGAGTCCGTCAATGCGGTAGCCGGCTCCGGCGAGGAGATGCGCGTGCCGGCCCTGGCCACACGGCACGTCGAGGATCCGCGCGCCGACGGGGAGGCCGAGCACCTCGATCACGCGGGCGACGTCGCGGCGGGCCCGCTCGGCGGTGAACAGTGGCTCGTACTCCAGCAGATACTGGGCGTCGAAGTAGTCGCGCCACCAGTCGGACGGGGGTTTCGTGGGCACGCCGCAAGGTAATCGCGCCCGGCGTTCGCCGTTGACTTTCCTCCGGCCGCGGGCAATGGTGCTCGTGTTGCCGGCGAAGAGGCCCGATGCGTCGTCTTCGAGGTTTTCTGATTGCGGCCGCGGCCGGTGCCACCCTGGCGGTTCCGCGTGCGGTCGCCCTGGGTCAACGACCCGGCAGCACCGTGTTCAGAGGGCGTGTGCTGCGGGCCACCGACCTGGCACCCATCCCGGGGGCGCACGTCCTGCTCCCTGCCCTCAAGCTCGACGCCACGACGGACAGCACTGGGGCGTTCCGATTCGCCAGGCTTCCCGTGGGCACACAGATCGCGCAGGTGCGGATGGTGGGCTATGCGTTGCGCCAGGACACGATCACGCTCACGGCCGGGTGGGAGAGCGTTCGCACGTATGCCCTCGAGGTGAAGGCCCCGCTGCTGGACACGGTGCGGGCCTCGGCCGGGAAACAACGGTACATCTCTCCGCTGCTCCAGGGGTTCGAGGAACGTCGGCTGGCAGACGCCGGTGGGTATTTCGTTTCCGACAGCGTCTTTCGCCGGAACGAGAGCTCCACCATGGCGAACATCATCTCCAGCCGCATGCCGGGACTCACCACGGTGTACGTGAACCACGCCCGCGTCTTCGCTTCGACGCGGAAGCAGTGTCGCGGGCTGGCGCTGCTGGGGTCGCCGAAAAGCAGCTGCCGGGTCACGGGGCAGCCCGACTGCTACGTGGCGGTCTACGTCGACGGCGTCCTCTATTTCAATGCGAAGATGGCCGAGGAAGGCGTGCAGCCGCCGGACATGGAGAAGGACCTCGATCCGGTGAACTTCGCCGGCGCCGAGTACTATGCGGGCGGCGCGAGCATGCCGATCGACATGCACCCCGACGACGATGGGTGCGGCTCACTGTGGCTCTGGACGCGGGAGCGGTAGCGCGGATCGTGGGCACGCCACGCCTTCCTCACTCGATCAGAAGAACACCGGCTCCCGATAGGCGCCGAACACATCCTCCATGGCGGCGCGGATCTCGTACAGTGTGCAGTAGTTCCGGGCGCAATCGAGAATGAACGGCATCAGGTTCTCCGTCCCGCGCGCCGCCTCGCGGAGCGCGCCAAGCGACGCCTGGCACTTCGTGCCGTCTCGCTGGGCCCGGAGCTTCCGCATGCGCTCGTCCTGCCGGCGGGTCGCCGCCTCGCCCACCTTCAGGACCGGGATCGTCAGCTCGTCCTCGTCGGTCACGAACTCGTTCACGCCGACGACCACGCGGCGATGCTGCTCGATCTCCCACTGCTGGCGCGCTGCCGACTCGGCGATCTTCCGCTGGAACCAGCCGGTCTCGAGACCACGCACCACACCGCCCAGCGCGTCGATCTCGGCGAACATCTCCTCGGCCTCGCGTTCCAGCCTGTCCGTGAGCGCCTCCACATAGTACGAGCCGCCGAGGGGATCGATGACGTTGGGCACGCCGCTCTCGTAAGCCAGGATCTGCTGGGTGCGGAGCGCCACCTGCACGGCCTCCTCCGTCGGCAGCGCGAGCGTCTCGTCCATGGAGTTGGTGTGCAGCGACTGCGTGCCGCCGAGCACGGCCGCGAGCGCCTGGTAGGCCACGCGCACCGTGTTGTTCATGGGCTGCTGCGCGGTGAGGGTCACTCCGGCGGTCTGCGAATGGAACCGCATCATCCACGAGCGCGGGTCCCTGGCGCCGTACCGCTCCTTCATGTGGCGCGCCCAGATGCGCCGCGCAGCGCGCAGCTTGGCGATCTCCTCGAAGAAATCGTTGTGGATGTCCCAGAAGTACGACAACCGCTTCGAGAACTCGTCCACGTCGAGCCCGCGCGCGATGCCGCGCTCCACGTAGGTGAACCCATCGGCGAGCGTGAACGCGAGCTCCTGCGCCGCCGTGGCGCCCGCCTCGCGGATGTGGTAGCCGGAGATCGAGATCGTGTTCCACAGGGGGGCATGCGCGGTACCCCATTCGAAGCAGTCCACGATCAGCCGCAGGGCCGGCTCGATGGGGAAGCACCAGGCGTGCTGCGCCATGTACTCCTTGAGGATGTCGTTCTGGATGGTCCCGCGCAGCTGGTCGGGCGAGACGCCCTGCTTCTCAGCAGCCGCGATGTAGAACGCCCAGAGGATGATCGCCGGCCCATTGATGGTCATCGACGTCGACACCTGGTCGAGCGGAATGCCGTCGAACAGCACCTCCATGTCGGCCAGGCTCGAGATCGCCACGCCGGTCTTGCCCACCTCGCCGAGCGAGCGCGGGTGGTCGGAGTCGTAGCCCATCAGCGTCGGAAAATCGAACGCGGTCGAGAGCCCCGTCTGTCCCTGCTCCAGCAGGAACTTGAAGCGGGCGTTGGTGTCCTCGGCGCTGCCGAAGCCCGCGAACTGACGCATGGTCCACAGACGGCCGCGATATCCGGTGGGGTGAATCCCACGCGTGAACGGGTACTCGCCGGGCACGCCGAGATGGCCGTCGACGCCACCCCGGACGTCGAGCGCGGTGTAGAGCGGGTCCACCTCACTTTCGGAGTTGACGAAGGCGAGGTCCCGCACCTCACCGGCCGCGAACCGCGCACGCCACCGTTCGACCTCGGCGCGCAGGCGCTCCAGCTCGGCCCGCTGTTCGGCGGCGGTTTCGGAGAGGTCGCGCGTGGACGTCATGGCTTCACCTGCGTCAGTAGGGTTCCGCTTCGGGCGAGTAGCGCGTCGGCGACGGCGAACGGATTCGTGCGGCCGCCCTCGAGGGCCGGCAGTTGTTCGTCGAGCCAGGCGTTGGTGGCGGGATCCGTCCACAGCCGGTCCCGGACCCGCGTTTCCACCACGTTCATGACCCGGTCGCGAAGCCGGCGGCGCCGGCGGACCTGCAACTCGCCGCTGCGCTCAAGATAATGAAAGTGGCGGTCCAGCGCGTCGAGCACCTCGGTCGTGCCCTCGTCGCTCACGGCGACCGTGCGCAGCACCGGGGGCGTCCACTGGTCGGCGGCGTCGGCGCGCGCCGCCTCGCGGGCCAGCCGCGCCGGATTCTTGCGCGACAGGTCCACCCCGTGGTGCGCCGGCACGTGCTTCATCGTGGCGCCGCTGCGCAGGCCGAGCATCAGCTCCAACTCGTTGCGCAGCCGGTCGGCGCCCGGACGGTCGGCCTTGTTCACCACGAACACGTCGGCGATCTCCATCAGCCCCGCCTTGAGCGTCTGGATCGAATCGCCCGATTCGGGCACGAGCACGACGACGCTCGAATCGGCGATGCGCGAGATGTCCAGCTCGCTCTGCCCCACGCCGACGGTCTCGATGAGGATACGGTCCACGCCGAACGCGTCGAGCACGTCGGCCACCTCGTTGGTCGTGGCGGCGAGCCCACCGAGCGATCCGCGCGTGGCCATGGATCGAATGAAGACGCCGGTGTCCAGCGCCACCGCCTCCATCCGGATGCGGTCGCCGAGCAGCGCCCCGCCGGTGAACGGCGAGGTGGGATCGACGGCGACCACGCCCACGGACAGCCCGGCGGCCCGATACGCCTTCACCAACAGCGCGGTGAGCGTGCTCTTCCCCGCCCCCGGCGGCCCGGTCATGCCGATGCGGCGTCCGCGGCCGAGCAGCGGCTGCCAGGTGGCCAGCAGATGGTCGAACCCGGGCCGGTGGTTCTCGACCACGCTCACCGCGCGGGCGAGCGCCGCCGGGCGGCCTTCGGCGAAGTCGCGGAGCAGCTGTTCGTAGGGGCCGGTCGTGGGAGTCGCGGTCATGGCTGCGCAGGCGCCGGTTCGTCGTGTTCGTCGCGGATGTCGCCGACCAGTTCTTCCAGCAGATCCTCGAGCGTCACCAGGCCCAGCGTGCGCCCGTTCGTGTCTCTGACGATGGCCAGGTGCCGATGGTCTCGAA